>JAHCJE010000132.1 GCA_026128865.1 Phycisphaeraceae bacterium
CAACCCAGCGCAGGCCAGAACCCACCCCACCACCCCCCGGGGCGTGGCATGGCGGGCATTGGTCAGGCGTCGAGGCATGAACGGTCTCCCGGCAGGGTACAGGCGTCACCCACAGTCTACAGAACACGGGGTTGAAACCGAAGCCTGGGGAACTGCCGAGTCTAACCCCTCTCTCGTCCCGCTCTGACCACGATCCAAACCCGTGTGGCCGCCTCGACACACCGCCTGCCGCTTCAGTCAGAACAGTCTCGAGTTCCCAGCCGGTTCGAGTTCCGCGGGCAGCACGTGCCAGGCACGCCGATCACCATGTCGGACCACCGAAGAGAGATCCGGGCCGGCGTCGATCGGCTCGGCATCGCACAGGAAGAGCAGCGAGGCGAACCGCGCGGACGCCTTGGCCTGCCAAAAGTCACTCTCGCCTCGGATGGCGTCGTTGTGCGCAGCACGGAGCTCCGCCACCGACTCCGGTCCTGTGAGCCTGAGGAACTCCGCACGAACGATCACGGCGGCGCACCGGAAGACGCCAGATCGTGCCTTGAAGTAGACACGCTCTCCCGGGCCGGCGCACTCGAAGGGCGGCACGCGTGCGCGAGTCAGCCGACACTCGATGGTCTTCGCGCCGGAGAGGATGAGCGGAACGTACCGAGGATGGACGATCGCGGCGTGGAGACGGCGCGGAGGCGTCACCCGTCGCGGCTCCGGATGCGTTCGAGGGTCGCTGTCGTGGACCTGCCCTCGACGAGGTCGACCAGTTCGACGCGCCCTCCGATGGACTCGACGAACTCGCGCCCGACGACGCCGTCGCGCCCCCAGTCCGCTCCCTTGACGAGGACGTCCGGGCGGATGGCCTCGATCAGCCGCATCGGGGTGTCGTCGGCGAAGAGCACGACGGCCCCGACGGCCGCGAGCGCCCCGAGGACGCGGGCCCGGTCGTCCTGCGCGTTCACCGGCCGGCCCTCGCCCTTGAGCCGACGGACGGACTCGTCGTCGTTGAGACCCACGATCAGAAAATCGCCCATCTCCGCCGCTCGCTCAAGCAGCGTGACGTGCCCGGCGTGCAGAACGTCGAAACAGCCGTTCGTGAAGACGATCGTCTGCCCCTGATCCCGGCGTGCGGCGACCTCGACGGCCACCTGTTCGAGGGACCGGGTCTTGCCCACGAGCACGCCCGCCCGCAGGAGCAGCTCATGATGGATGCGGCGAAGCGGGATCGGACGCGTGCCGAAGACCTCCACCTCCAGGCCCGCGGCGGCATTGGCGAAGCGGACGGAATCCGGCCACGAGCACCCGTTCGCCCGCGCGGCGGCGAGCGCGGCCAGGAACATGTCCCCCGCCCCCGTCACGTCGTAGACCTGCCGGACGAGCGTCGGCACGGCGAGGGGGGGGGCATCGCGTTCCAGCAGGAGCGCGCCCTGACGGTCCAGCGTCAGCACCACCGCCTCGCACGAGAGCCGCCCGAGGAGGTCGTGGGCGAGGTGGACGCACTGCTCGGGCGTGGCGGCCGCCGCGGTCGGGAATCCGGTCGCGAACTCGGCCTCGTTGCGGTTCGGCGTGATGGCCGTCGCGCCGGCGTACTTCGAGTAGTCCGCGACGCGGGCGGGATCGACGAAGACCGGCACGCCCGCGAGGCTCGCGCGCCGGATGACCTCGCGGCAGAGCGCCTCGTCGCAGACGCCCTTGTCATAGTCCTCGACGCAGACGACATCGACGGAATCGAGCGCGGCGTCGAATGCTGCAAGCAGGCGGCGTCGCGCATCAGGCCCCAGCGCTTCACACGACTCATGGTCGACGCGGAACATCTTCTGCGGGTGGCGCTGCTGGGCGAGGCCGACGAGGTTGCGCTTGAGCGTCGTGGGACGCGAGGGATCGGCGATGAGGCCCGCCGTCTCGACGCCGGCCTGCTGGAGGGCATCTCGCAGCACGCGGCCCTCGGCATCGTCGCCGGTCACGCCGAACACAGCCACACGGCCGTGCATCGCGGCCAGGTCCAGCGTGAGGCTCGCCGCGCCCCCCGCTGTACGCTCGGTCCGGCGGACGCGGAGGACGGGCACGGGCGCGTCGGCGGAGAGGCGTTCGGCGTCTCCGTAGACCAGTTCGTCGAGCATGAAGTCGCCGACGACCAAGGCCCGGAACGGCCGCCAGGCGTCGAGGTGGCGCAGCAGCGTGTCCATGCGGGAGAAGGGTACGCGCTGCGGTCAGTCGTCGCGCGGGAGGCGGCGGAGGTCCTCGTCGCGCCCCATCAGCACGAGGATGTCGCTCGGCCGCAGCGGCTCGTCCGGGCGGGGCATCTCGATGCGCGGCCCGGCGGCGCGCGCGTCGCCCGCCCCCTCGCGCCGGATGGCGACGACGTGGACGCCCGCCTTCGCACGCAGGTTGAGTTCAACGAGCGTCTGGCCGACCCAGTTCTTCGGGGCCTTGATCTCGACCACGCTGTAGCCCTCGTGGAACTCGATCTGGTTGAGAAAGCGAGGACTGATGAGCCGGTTGGCCCAGCGGTCGGCGGACTCCTCCTCGGGGCTGACGACCTCGTCCGCACCGATGCGGGCGAGGATGCGGGCGATGGTCGGCGACCACGCCCGGGCGATGACGCGCGGCACGCCGATCTGCTTGAGGATGACCGTGCTCAGCGTGAGGGCCTCGAAGTCCGCGCCGATCCCGAGGACGGCGGCGTTGAACTTCTGCACCCCCTGCGAGCGGAGGGCTTCTTCGTCGGTCGAGTCGAGGCAGACGGCGAGGGTGACGCGGCCGCTGAACTCCTCGACGATCTCTCGGTCCTTATCGATGGCGAGGACCTCGTGCCCCGCGGCGGCGAGGTTCGTGGCGAGGCGGCCGCCGAAGCGTCCAAGCCCGATGACGGCGAATCGGTCCATGCGTGGCTCCGTGGGAATCAACCGAGGAGGACGCTGTCGTGGGCGTAAGCGTAGGGCCTGCGGACGCTCGCCCCGAGCATGAGCGCGCCCAAGAGCGTGAGCGGGCCGACGCGGCCGAGGAACATCGCCGCGATCATCACCAGGCGGCCCGCGGGCGTCAACTCCTGGGTCAGCCCGAGCGAGAGGCCCGTGGTCGTGCACCCGCTGACGGCCTCGAAGACGACAACCTCGAAGGGCGCGCTCTCGGTGAGCGTGAGCAGGAGCGTGACGGTGGTGATGAGGGCGGCGTAGCACAGGCCGAGCGTGCCGGCGCGCCGCACCAGCGTGTCCGAGATCGCCCGCCCGAATGCCTCGGTCTCCTCGCGCCGCCTTAGCGTGGCGACGACCGAGAGAACGAGCACGGCCAGCGTGGTGACCTTCATGCCCCCGGCCGTCGAGCCGGGCGCGCCGCCGATGATCATGAGCGTCATCAGCGTCGTGCGCCCGACGGGAGACACTTCATCCATGGGGATGGTGTTGAAGCCCGCCGTCCTTGCCGCGACGGACATGAAAGTCGCGTCCGAGACGGCTTCGAGCACGCCGACCTGTGGCGTCGCAGCAGGATCGCGCGGGTTGGGGAGGAGTTGGCCCGCCATGAACACCGCGCCGCCAGTGAGGAAGAGCACGAGCGTAGTAACGAGCACGAGTTTGCTGTGCAGGGCGAGCCAGCCCTCGCCGGGTCGGCGCGCGGGGATGGGCGTGCCGCGCACGCGGCCGATGAGCCGCAGGATGCGGTACCGCACGACGCCGGTAACGTCCGCGAGCACCGGGAAGCCCAGGCCGCCGAGCACCACGAGTGGCAGGATGACGGCGTGCGCGATGAAGCCGTAGCGGACGCCCTCCAGGCTGCGCCCGGTCAGGTCGAAGCCGGCATTGCAGAACGCGCTGATGCTGTGAAACGCGCTGAGGCCTGCGCGGCGGAAGGGCGAGAGGGTCTCGCCCGGCGCGGCCTCCCAGAGCGGGTACATCAACGCCGCGCCGACCAGTTCGATGCCGAGTGTCGTGAGAAGAACGAACCGCCCGAAGTTCAGGAGGCGGTTCATGGGCATGTCGTTGAGCATCTGGCTGAGGCTGAGGTTCTCGCGGAGCGAGAGGCTGCGCCCGATGAGCATGGCAAGCGTGGACCCGAAGAGGATGATGCCGAGGCCGCCGAGTTGGATGAAGACGGCGATGACGGCGTGACCGAAGGGCGTGAAGCCCTCGGCGGTGCTTCGCACAACCAGACCCGTCACGCAGACCGCGCTCGTCATCGTGAACGCCGCGTCGAGCCACGAGATCGGGTTGTCGGCCGGCGTGGCCACGGGCGTCTTGATGACGAGCGTTCCGACAGCGATGAGCAGGAGGAACGACGTGGGGAACAGCACGCCGGGCCGTTCGAGCACGCGCGCCAGGGCGACGTTCAGGCCCCAGAGTTCGGCAGCGCAGCGGAGGATCACCACCGCCTCGACCACGCGCCACGCCGGGCCGTGGGCATCGATCGCGCCGAAGAGCGCACCGAGCGCGGCGGCGACGGCGACTCCCCACTCGGCCGGGCCGAAGCGGAACTGCTCGGTCAGCCGCGACGACGAGCGTGCGAGGCGGTAGGCAAGGATGAAGTACGCAAGCAGGCAGGCCGCCTGCCCGACGCGGACGATGGCCGTGGTGAGCGGCGGCTCGTAGAACCCGTGCTCGAGCGCAACGCCGACGGCGGCCAGAGCGGCCAAGATCGTTCGCAGGAGCGGCCACGCCATCCCGGCGAGCCTGTGGCCGGCGCGCCGGGATCCGGACGCGGCCTGGAGGGTCGTCATGGGGGGGGATGGTAGCGGGGAGGCATCGCCAGCGGGTAGCAACGACCGGGGGCAAAGGCCGCGGTGGGATTCGAACCCACGAATAACGGATTTGCAATCCGTCCCCTTGGTCCACTTGGGTACGCGGCCGACGGGGCAAGTGGCCCGTGCGGGGACGGTACGAGTTGGCCCGGCCGGGGTCAATTGAGGGCGGCTCGGCTGTGAAGTAGGATGTCGAGCCTCAGTCCGGTCGATGAGACAGCACATGGCGCGACGCTCACGGATGGCGACGGGACTCGCGATGGGCATCGTTGCTACGTGGTGCGGCGGTGCGCTCGGCCAGGACGAACGCCCCCCCCCACCGCCGCCGCAGCCCCCCGCCGATCTCACGGACGATCCCCGGCTCAACGATCCGAGCGTCGATGAGATGAAACGGGAACTCGAACGCCGCGCCGATCCAGGTCGGCTGATCCTGCCTCGCTCATCGGCGACGGTGCAGCCGATCGTACCGGGCAGGCCGATGGATGCTTCATTGCTGCCGGGGCTGAACGTGACCGAGGCGCCTCGCCCAACGGGCACCCTGATCGCCGAGGGCACCTTCCTCTGGGCCACGACGGGCAGGTTGTTCCCGCTGCGCGAGACCGACGACATCGTGTTCATCCCCGACGAAGCCACGACGGGCGGGCCGAATGCACTCCTGCTCATGCCCTCCCGGATGCGCGAGCGGCTGGAGACGACCCTCGGCACCGAGCGGCAGGGCACCCCGGTGCGACTCACAGGCGAGGTCTTTGTCCATCTCGGCCGCAACCACCTGCTCGTGACCGCCTTCGCCGCGGGAGGGGCGGACGCAAAGACCAACGGCGCGGCGAACGGCAACGGCGCGAACGGCACGCCCCAGCCTGAACTCGACCCGCGCGTGCAGGAACTCATCCGCGACCTGGAGCAGCAGCGCGGCACGCCGCGCACGCTCGGGCGCGAGATCGCCGAGGCCCTCGAGGACGAGGGCACCGTCCGCGAAGGCGACCTGCTGCTACGCCGTCGCGGGCGTATGGTGCGAACCGCGGGCGGCGAATGGGCCGTCGCGCTGGACAACGGCCCGGCGGGTGAGGCGCGGACGCTCATGCCGCTCGCCCCCTGCCGCACGGTGCAGGCGATGGAGCAGCGTGCGATCCGGCTGGGCGACACGTGGACGTTCGAGGTCAGCGGCCGCCTGCTGCGATACCGCGGCCGGACGCACCTGCTTCCAACGATGTACGTGACCCTGCCGCCCACCGAAACGACGCCCATGCAGTAATCCTGCGGCGTGGTGCCCCCCCTCCCTCTTCCCTCTTTCGATCGCGCACGGGCTTGCGTCAAGCCGTGTCAAGCAGGCCTTGCCGCAACCCACCGTTGCAAGAAAAAACCCCCGGTCCTGCCGGGGGTCGAAAGCGGTCATGGTCGGCCTGGAGGGTGCGTGCGTCAGTTGCAGCCGGCGGTGTAGAGATTCAGGAAGCAGAGCACGTCCTGGGTGTTGATCACCGTGTCACCGTTGCAATCGGCCTTCGCGTTACCCGAGGTGTAGAGGTTCAGGAAGCAGAGCAGATCCTGGGTGTTCAGCACCGTGTCGCCATTGCAGTCGGCGTAGCACGCCGCCGGGGTGTTCTGGAGTGTCTTGAGGGCGTTGATGCGACCCCAGCCGAACTGGATGTCGAAACCCGGCGCGCCGAGGTCGTCGGCATTGCTGCGGAGGAGCTGGCGGACTTCCGCGCCGCTGAGGCCCGGGTTCTTCGTGTACATGAGCGCAACGAGGCCGCTGACGTGCGGCGCCGCCATCGACGTCCCGGAATAGAACTCGTACGAGGAGTTGGTCCAGTGGACGGTGGAGACGATGTCCTCGCCCGGCGCGACGACGTCAATCCAGTTGCCGTAGTTGGAGAAGCCGGCGCGGTTGTCGCTCGCGTTGGTTGCGCCGATGGCGATCGCTTCCGGGTAGTAGGCCGGATAGAAGGGCGACTGGCTATTGTTGTTGCCCGCCGCGGCGATCACCGGCATCCCGTTCTGGTCCGCGTACTTGCACGCGTCGGCGAGCACCTGCGCGCCACCGCCGCCGCCGCCGGAGTAGTTGAGGGCGTGGGCGCCGTTGTCGACTGCGTAGTAGATGGCGTAGGCGATGGCCTCCCACGTGCCGCCGCCTCCGGCGCTGAAGACCTGGAGCGGCATGATGGTGACGTTCGCCATACCGGCGACGCCGATGCCGTTGTTGAGCCCCGCCGCGATCGTACCGGAGACGTGGGTGCCGTGGCTGTGCCCGTCCTGGGGATTGTTGTTGTTGTTGATAAAGTTCCACCCGCGCCAATCGTCAACGAAACCGTTGCCGTCGTCGTCGATGCCGTTGCCGGCGATCTCGCCGGGATTGACCCAGTAGATGCCGGCCAGATCCTCGTGCGTCCAGCTGATGCCTGTGTCGGCGACGGCAATGACGATGTTGCGAGAGCCTGTCGTGATGTCCCACGCGCCCTCGAACTTGGCAATCTTCGGGCCGTACTGCTGATTGTACCGGGGATCGTTCGGCACGAGAGCTATCATGGTGTGCCCGTTCGGCTCGGCGTAACGAACGCCGGGAATCTGCGCGACACGCTGAGCGAGCTCCACGACGTCAACCCCGTCCGAGAGCTTGGCGATGCGAACCTTCGCCAGCGGGTGCGGCGCGGAACGGTCGTGCTTGGCCCATGTGGGATGACGAGTCTCCTTCCAACCGGTAACCTCGACAAGCCCGGAGATGGCCTCGATCGACTCCGCGGTGGGAACGTCGTCGAATCCGATGATCAACTCGTCGGCGACGTGCCCGAGATCGAGCTCGCCGTCCTGCAGTCCGAGATGCTGAGCGTGCGCAGCCGAAGCAGCGATGCACGCGGTCAATCCGTACGATGCCAACCTGAATCGACGATTCATCCCTTGATGCTCCTTCAACGGGTGAGGTACGAACAGCACTGCGGCCGGGCCTCGTGCCCGCCACGCCGCCGCGAGGCCCACATGGACATGCGGCGAACGCAATGTACCACCCCGTCAGTACGCCGCAAGCACAAAAAGCCGCGTGCCCTGGAAAGTCCATCACCCTCGGATCCAAGGGATTACCCCGTATCCGAGGGTGATGGAGTTCGAGGGCTTCGCCAAAGGTCACTGCGGGCGGACGTAGCGTCCGAGAAGCAGAGAGGCTTTCTGGTGGCCGAGATAGAAGATGGTGTCCTCGACTGTGTCGGCACCATGGGACAAGGGGCGAGCCGGAGCGGGAAGGGAGTAAGGGCCTTGCGAGCCGGGCACGTCGGTGACGGAGTTGGCAGCCATGAGGTCGAACGACTCCCCGAAAGGATCGTAATCAACCGTGATGCGCAGACCGAGCATCTCGCCGACACGGCGACCGACCGCAGCGGTGAGTGACTGTACGAAGGCATCCAGCCCGGCTTGCGAGGGTGCGTATCCCAAGAGCGTGAGCGAAGGCAGGAAGACGACGCCTTCGTCGTTGCGTGACGAGTTGAAACCATCGGAACCGTACGAGAAGCCGTAGGGGTTGGAGAAGAAGTCGAAAGTGCGGCTGAGCAACAGCGTGACGGGATCGACGGTGTCGGTAATGAACACGGTCGAGTAGTCCTGGAACTCGAACGCGGCGGGGTTGGTGGAGAAGCGGACATCGAGACCGATGACATCGTCCGCTGTGCCCACGATGCCGTCGGGGCCGGCGTCCGCAACAGCGGACGAGAAGATGTTGCGGAGGTTCGTGACGAGGCGGGACGAGATGTAGGCATCGACACTCTGACCGTTGGCGGCCTTGCCGGTAAACCCGAGAGCGGCGGCGGAGAACGGGTTGAGGTGTGTCGTCAGCCCACCGGCCTGCAGCCAGTCGATGGAGCCGCCGTTGAGCTCGATGAACACATTCTGTGTGCGCCTCGCGAGCGTCGCGGTGCCGTGCGAGACGACTTCGAGGCGGTAATCGGTGTTGAACGCGCCCTGGACATAGAGGGCATAGCGGGCCGGCTGGCCGGTGAGGTCGAGCCTGCCCGGCGCGACGAAGTCGATGAAGAAATCGCCGTTCGAGTCGTAGCCGTAGGCGACGTCGCCGTTGCGC
>JAHCJE010000133.1 GCA_026128865.1 Phycisphaeraceae bacterium
CGACCCTTCAGAACCGAATGGTCTCCGGCGGGCGTCTGAACGTCGCCCGTGCGCTCGACATCATCGGTATCGACGGCCCCGTCGTCCGGCGCTTCGAACCGGGTCCGGTTACCGGTCGCACCGACCCATCGACAGGACTGCCTATCAATACCATCACTGCCGAGTTCAACAAGTCCATCGACGCTTCCGTACTCGCCGCGGATTCTGCGTCCATCCTCTACGCAGGCCCGGATGGCATCTTCGGCACTCCCGACGATTCAACGGTGATCACGGTCGCTTCCGTCAGCATCGACCCAGCGGACGACAAGATCATCCACGTCGCTCTCGATCTCTCCAACGTTCCGCAGCAGCGACTCCTGCTCGGGCGGTACCGCCTCACGCTGCACGCGGGAACTGCAGGCGATCCGAAGATCCGCGACCTGTTGGGCAACCTCCTCAAGGGCGATTCCACCGGCGGTTCCGACGAGGTGTATGTCTTCGAGGTCGTCGGCATCGGCGGCAGCCTCGAACCGAACGACACCCTCGCGACCGCGACGCCTGTCGTCTTCAACGCCAGCGGCAAGGCCAACTTCAACGGAGTCTTCCTCGGCGACGGACTCCACGCCGGCCTCGACGTGGACATCTTCCGGATCACCATGCCCCGCGGCGGCCTCATCACCGCGCGCGTGGACGCCAAGAGCCTGTCTATCCCGTCCCAGTTCGACTCGTACCTCAGGCTCTTCGACGCGCTCGGCAACCAGATCGCGGCGAACGATCAGTTCAACGGGCCGGATGCCTACCTCGACTACTTCGTTTCCACCGGCGGCACCTACTACGTCGGTGTCTCAGGGTTCCCCAACAGTTCCTACGACCCGACCGTCGCGGGCAGCGGCGTGTCGCAGTCCAACGGCGTCTACAGCCTCGCCCTCGGGATCGAGCTCGTCGGTGAGGACCGTATCACCATTTCCGATACGCTCGATCAGCCGCTCGCGGTCCCGCCGACCGGCACGCAGGGAACGACCTCCGACTCGATCACCGTCAGCGATGCTCGCGCCATTCGGGACGTCAATCTGCGGATCGATCTCGATCATACTTTCGTCTCAGACCTGCGCATCTCGCTCATCAGCCCGCGCGGGACCGAGGTCGTCGTGTTCGACCGACACGGCACGAACGGGCAGGACTTCAACAACGTGCTGTTCGACGACGAGGCATCACGCAACATCGTCAACGCTGCGACGCCCTACTCCGGCTCGTACAGGCCAACGAACCCGCTGAACAGGTTCGACGGCGAGTCCGCGGCGGGACTGTGGACGATTGTCATCAATGACACGACTGCGCTCAACGCCGGCGTCCTTCGCTCCTGGGCGATCGAACTGACGCTCGAAAACGACATCTTCGGGCCGTTCGAGCTCAACGACACGCTTACGACAGCACGCGATCTCAACGAGATCAACGGCTTCGGAGTGGCTGCTCGCACCGCCTACATCGGAGATGGCGGGTTCGGCCTGCTCGACCGCGACCTGTTCAGGTTCCGCGCAGATGCGGGCACGACTCTCAATGCCGTCGCCACGTCGGTCGCCGACCCGGTGACGGGCACACTCACGCTCAACACAGCGCTGAGGCTCTTCGACGCGAGCGGCGTCGAGATCAAGCGGTCGAGCGACGACGGCACACTCGGGAGCACGATCGGTGGGTTCGTCTTCGCAGCGGGCGGCACGTACTACATCGCCGTGAGCGAGGCGTCCAACCTCGACTATGACCCCTTCAACGTCACCAGCGGGACTCCGGCCGCTACAACCGGGCGGTACACACTCACGGTCTCTGTCTCCGGCGGCGTCAGCGATTCGTCGCACGTCCTCGCCGGGCAGCGCGTGCGCGCGGGGATCAGCAATGACGGCACCTTCGGCGCGAACGACTCAGGCTCGCCGCTTGGCATCCGGTTCGATGGGCTGGATTTCCTGCGCAGTCAGGCATCCGGCGCGGGGCTCACGTCGTTCTACGGGCTGTCTGCGGGCGGGTACGAGTTCGTGAACAACGGCTCATCCGCTCCCACCACGCTCCCGATGACCCTCGTCAGCCAGAGCGATGCATCCAACCAGCGCACGAGCGTCCAAGGGCTGTTCCGGCAGAATCTCGGCGTTGAGAGGACCGTTTCCTTCGGCCCTCTGGATCCGTTCATCGCCATCGACGTCCGACTCACCAACAACGGGAACTCCGCTATCACCGACGTTTCCTGGATGGAAGCGCTGAACCCCAATCAGGGCCTGAACCTCGACAACCGCGGGCCGAATACTCAGAACGACGTCATCGACGGCGCGCCGTACATGAGGGCCAGCGTCGTCACCAACGCGTTCGAGCAGGGCATCACCATCGCGATGGGCGCGCCCGCGTCCGACTCGCGTGCCATGGCGACCTTCATCGACCCGAATGCGGTCCTGATCCGTGATCCCGGGCAGGTTCTTGACTTCGGCGTCAATGATCCCAACGGCGCATCCGCGAACCTCCTCATGGTGCTTGCCTACGACATCGGCACCATCGGCGCCGGGCAGAGCACAACGCTTCGGTACTTCATCTTCTTCGGCACATCTCCCGCTGC
The DNA here is from genome assembly GCA_026128865.1 of Phycisphaeraceae bacterium. Taxonomy (GTDB): domain Bacteria; phylum Planctomycetota; class Phycisphaerae; order Phycisphaerales; family UBA1924; genus CAADGN01. Next base: position 2,576 of record JAHCJE010000133.1, read on the forward strand.
CGCCCAGGGCTTGTACGACACGCTCAACGCAGGCGCCGGCGCGGGACATCTCACCGTGGACACCGCAAGCCCGGCCGTCGAGACACTCTCCGACGGCTCACTCGCTCCGACGCTCCCATACAGGGCGTACTACCCCGAAGGCTTTGCCAGCCCCTTCATCTACACCTTCGTGCCCATGCTCAACCCGCACGACCAGCCGACGCGAGTCTTCGCGATCGCCCGCTACGAGACGGGACAGCGCGACCAGATCCTCGCGGACTTTGTCATCGCTCCGCAGTCGCGAGGCGGCATCACGCTCAACACCCCCGAAATGTACGACGTCGGTTTCGGCAACCCTGGCGGCTCGCTGGTCCGGCCCCTCGAACCGTACGCCATCGAGATCCGATCCGAGCGCCCGATCGCCGCCACCTTCAGTCATTATGACACCTTCCTGCTCGATGGCATGCGCGCTGCGGTCGGTGAGTCATTCGTCTCCGAGACAAGCCAGACCTGGACGATCGGTGAGGTCGAGAAGGCCGACGGCATCTTCGACATCATCATCTTCCAGAATGTTTCAAGTACCACCATCAAGGTCGAGACCACCCTCCTGCCCACCGGCGGCGGCAATACCATCCGCCTCACGCAGGAACTCGCGCCCTTCCGCCGTGGTGGCTGGAACCTTTCTGCCGCCGCCAACATTCCCAATGGACGCTACGGCGTTCTCATCGAAGCACAGGCTCCGATCGTCGCGGCTGTCAGCAGTTACGACAACGGCATCACCACCGACGTGCCGGGGGCAAAGGGCTTCGCCGCAACTCCGGGTCTCGGTGCGACTTCAGGCGTCACCCCCGAGGGCCAGTTCGGGATCAACGCACAGGAGGAACGCGTCGGCATCGCCAATCCGAACGATGCAGACGTCACCGTTGTCTTCTCTTTCCTCTTCGAGAACGGCAGCGCATACCGCACGGCGCTCGATATCCCCGGCCTCTCACGCGGCGAAATAAACGTGCAATCGCTGCCGGGCTTCCCGCAGGGCAGAGCATACTCCATCCTCTTCGATGCCCCGCTCCCAGTTTCCCTCTCGCTCCCTACGGCGGTCTTCAGCGACGCTAACGGCACGACCTTTGCCACTCAGTCGCACACGTACTGGGCCTTCGGCGAAGGCTTCAGGCCGCAGGATCCATACGACACCAACGTCGTCGAGTACCTCCGTCTCTTCAACCCCACCCAGCAGGATCAGGTCGTCGAGATCACGATCCGCTTCGACGGCAACTTCACGGGCACCAACACGCCGCTCGGACAGGAGGTCTTCCGCCGCGTGCTGCCTGCTCGCCGCGTGACAGAGTTCGATGTCCATGATTTCGTGACCGGCGATCGCCGGACACAGGACGTCTTCTATGGTCTCACCATCAAGAGCCCGTCTGGCATCGTCGCCTACATGGGCCACTTCGACTCCTTCTTCCCCGGCGCGTTCGGAACGCTCGGCGTCCCGCTCGGCATCACCGGCACGATCTGACCCACCGCTCGTCCTTCTCCTCCCGACGCCCGCGCTGGTGACTCGCGCGGGCGTCGTTCTTTTTCGCGCAGCGGGGACACGCTCGAACGCAGAAGCAGGGCCCGTCAGGTCGGATCAGACGAAGCCGAAGCGTCGGCAACGCGGCCGGGGTTTCAAGGGAGCATCGGATCGAGGTATTGGACCGCGGCCCGCACATCCGCGATGCGGTCACTGCCAGACTCGCGCTCGATCACGAGGTTGCACCGAAGATCCGCGTCGCGATAGACGTAGAAGAAATCAGGCCAGCGCACCGCGCCGTCGCCGAGCGGCGTCTCCGTTCCCCACGTGCCGGGCCGATCCGTCGGGCGGGCGTCCTTAAGGTGGACCTGCGCGACATGCGGCGAGAGCCGCGTGAAGGCGGTGATCGGATCGCCCATGCCGTAGAGGATCATGTTGGCGGGGTCGAAGTTGACGCCCACGGGCGCGGGCGAAGAGCCGGCGCTGCCGTTCTCGGCATTCAACTCGTCGAGCACGCCAAGCAGCGTGTCGGCGGTCTCCTGCCCGGTCTCGAGGGCGATGCGCACGCCTCGCGACCCGAACACGCCCGCCAGTGTGCGGAGGCGGTCGAGCATCCGTTCTCGCTCCGGGTCGGCCGGTTCGTGCGGCAGGAAACCGGCGTGGAACGTGACGAGGGCGAGGCCGAGACGCTGCGCCAGGGCCGCATTCGCCTCCGCCGCGGCCAGGTTCTCCGGCCACGTCTCGTCCGGACGCACGCCTCCCGTGCGCCGGATGGATTCCAGCGTCGAGTAGTCTTCGCCCTTCATGCCCATCATGCCGCTGACGACGACGATCTCGGCCTCGCCGAGCGTGCGGACGGTCTCGCCCTCGTCCCACTCGCCGCGCCGGATCGGGTCGAGGGCAATCTGAACCGCATCCAGCCCGCACGCCCGCACCTTCGCGGCCAGGTCGGCCGGGCCGGTCGGCCGGAGCGACCACGAGCAGACAGCCAGTCGCGGCCCGGTCACACCGCGGTCTCCGACTGGTCGGGGCCGAGGGGCGTGGCATCGACCTGCTCCGGCGTCGCGGTCACTCGGTCCTTGAAGAACAAGAAGAAGACGACCATGACGCCCGCCGCGAAGAGGCATGGCACGAGCCAGAGTTTGTTCCACGCGATGACGGCCGTGCCGTCGGCGGCGGGGGTCGAGTAATAGTCCACGAGCCTGCCGGCGACCTGCGCGCCGATGAACATGCCCAGCCCCTGCGTGACGAGCACGAGGAAGCCCTGCGCCGAGCCGCGGACGTGGACCGGAGCCTTCTTGTCGGTGTAGATGAAGCCGGTGACGAAGAAGAAGTCATAGCAGATGCCGTGCAGAATGATGCCGATCAGCACCAGGTGCATCATGTGGTTGCCGGTCGCGCCGTCCCAAGCGCCGGCGAAGAGGCCGTACCTGGCGACCCAGGCGCCCATGCCGATCAGGAGCATCCACTTGACGCCGAGCCGGGCGAAGCAGAGCGGCATGACGAGCATGAAGAAAATCTCTGAGATCTGGCCGGCGGACATGGTGAAGGCGATGCGCTCGAAGCCGACCGCGCCGGCGAACTGCCCCGCGAAGGCGTAGTACGCCGCCAGCGGGATGCAGATGAGGAACGAGCAGATGATGAAGACGGCGAACGAGCGGTCCTTCATCAACACCAGCGCGTCCATTCCGATCGCGTCGCGGGCGGAGAACGCCTTGCCCTTCGCCGGCGGCGGCGTGTGGGGCAGGAAAAACGAGAACACACCCAACATCAGCCCGGACGCGCCTGCCACGTAGAACATGCCCGCGGACGTATCGAGCGCCAGGAACGAAACCACCCAGTTCGCCACGATCCACCCGATCGTTCCGAACACGCGCACGAGCGGGAACTGCTTTTCGCCGTTGGTCAGGTTGTGGAAGGCGAGCGTGTTCGTCAGGCCGAGCGTGGGCATGTAGAGGAGCATGTGCGCGAGCACAGCGATGATGAAGAGTTGCGGGGAGACGCCCGCGGCCGCCGGGGCGGCGAGCAGCGCCAGGCCGCCGAGCAGGTGCATGATGCCCAGTACACGCTCGGTGGGGAAGAACCGGTCGGCGACCATGCCAAGGAAGAACGGCGAGACGATCGCTGCGATCGGTCCGACCGAGTACGCCCACCCAATGAGCGAGCCGGACATGCCGCTCGCGTTCATGAACGGCCCCATCGTGACGTACCACGCCCCCCAGACGAAGAACTGGAGGAACATCATCGTTCCGAGTTGCACAGCGACGGCGGTGCCGGAGCGGGACGATTGGGCTGCGGTCATGGGGCCTCCAGTGGGGTGCGGGGGGTGGCGTTCCCCGGGGCCGACAGGCTACACCGCGGAGCCGCCCGGCGAAAGTGTCCCGCGGGGGCAGTCCGGCCTGCCTGGATCGGCGTCAAGACGTCACTGACGCCGACATCGACCATCGGCTGTGGCTTGGTTCCGTACTGGCCTGAGGCCGGTCGTCTGGGACCATATACTCCGAGTGAGATCGCCGGAGTCACACCATGGTCGCGTTGACGCAGCAGGAGAAGCAGGTCGTCGAACTGTTCAGGCGCCTCGATCCGGGCCGGCGGCGGCTCGTCCTGCTCGAGTTGGTCCGGGCCGATTCGGAAGCATGGAAGCGCTATCAGGGATCCGGGGAAGCCCGCCTGCGCGATCTTGCCCGCGATCGTGGGCTGGACTGGGACACCATGGACGAGCAGGCCCGGCAGGACTTCGTCGAGGACTTGGTCGACGGCGACGCGGCATGATCCCGCGTGTCGTCTTCGATACCAACGTGCTCGTTTCCGCGATCGGCTGGGGTGGGAATCCCGGCCGATGCGTCGAAGCAGCATTCCGAGGCCGGATTCGTGCCCTCTCCTGCGTGGAGATCATGCACGAACTCGCCGGGAAACTGTCGGACAAACTGGGCTTCACGGACGAACTAGTCGAGGCCTCGCTTGCCTCGTTGACGTGCTTCTTTGAGTTCGTCGCCATACCGGGCGAGTTGAAGGGCGTGCAGACCGATCCGAGCGACGACCAAGGTGATCGAGTGCGCCGTTGTCGGACGCGCGACGCACATCGTCACTGGAGACCGCAAGCATCTCCTGCCGATCGGGCGGTTTGAGGGCACGGAGATCGTCTCCCCGGCCGCCATGATCGCGATCGTCGAACAAGTTCGGTGGTGAGTGCGCCGCACATCGGTCGTCGTGGGCGTCAGAACCCGTCCGCCGCCCGGTAGGCGTCGATGACGGCCTGCTCGCCTTCCGTGCCCGGGCGGCTGTTCCCGTGCTCCATGCCGACCACGCCCTCGAAGCCCCTGCGGTGGATGTGCCGGAAGACGTTGCGGTAGTTGATCTCGCCCGTGCCCGGCTCTGCGCGGCCGGGGTTGTCGCCGACCTGGAAGTAGCCGATCTCGCTCCACGCGAGGTCGATGTTGGGGATGAGGTTCCCCTCCGTGATCTGCTGGTGGTAGATGTCGAAGAGGATCTTGCACGAGGGCGAGTTCACGCCGCGGCAGACCTCGAACGCCTGCGGGATCTTCGAGAGGTACATGTTGGGGTGGTCGCGCCACGGGTTGAGCGGTTCGAGCACCATCACCAAGCCGTGCGGCTCAAAGATCTCGCACGCGAATCGCAACTGGTCGATCACGTTGGCGGTCTGGTAGCCCATCTCCAGCCGGGCCTCCAGCGTGCCGGGCACGACCGTCATCCACTTTGCTCCGCACCTTCGCGCGACGTCCACGGCCTGGCGGCACTCGGCAAGGAACTGCTCACGGTCGTCCTTGTTGCCGCGCACGAACGATGCTTTCCATGCCGTCGAGGGGCTGGCGACGAAGACGCCCATGGTCATGCCGAGTTCGCGCAGCAGCGAGCCGATCGTCTCCTGCTCCTCGGCGGGCCGGCCCATCATGCCGTTGTCCTCGAAGGCGGTGAAGCCCTGGTCGGCCATGAACCGGAGTTCGTCGAGGATGCCGCCGGGCGCGTGGTGTCGGAACATGCCCTGGTGCGGGGCGTACTTGAGTTTGAACGGGGCGCGCCGCCCCGCCGGTGTGGTGGTCGTGGTCATCGTGCTTCCTGTCGCGGCGGACGCGATGGCCGCGCCGGCCGCGACCGTCGATGCGAGAAACTCACGGCGTTCCATGCGGATTCTCCATGGTGCGGTGCGGGCGCCGTTCGCCGGCGGCAGCGGGTCAGAGGAGCGGCGTGCGGCCCGGAATCGCGACCTCGGGCGTGGGCAGCGGCCCGAACTCGTAACTCGGTGGCGTCAGGTCCAGTTTGCTGTTCAGGGCCTGCTCCCACGTCACCTCCTGCCCGGTGTACGCGGCCATGCGCCCTATGATCGCCGTCAGCGTGGACTCGGCGACCGTCCTCGCCTCGTTCCTCCCCGCGCCGTTCACGATCGAAGCGATGAGGTCGATGTGCTCCTGCACGTACGGCCCCGGGTTCTCGCCGCGGAACCGCCAGGCGTTCGCGCCCTCGATGACAGCGAAGCCGGGGCGAGTTACCGCTTTGCCCTCCGTGCCGAAGATGCGTTCCTCGACGCGGGGCGGCGTGCCGTCGATCTGCCGGCACATGCTCAGCACGGTCGCCCCCGACGGGTACTCGAACTCGACGGCGAAATGGTCGTAGATGTGCCCGTACTTCGGGTCGGTGCGTGCCTGCCGC
>JAHCJE010000134.1 GCA_026128865.1 Phycisphaeraceae bacterium
CGCCCGCTGCCCGCGACGCCGACCTGCTCCTCTTCGCCGACGCGGACACGACGTTCCATCCCGGCTGCGTCCGGGCGACCGCCGCGCTCCTGCACCAGCGCGGGCTTGCGTTGCTGAGCCTGATGAGCACGCTCACAGCCGATCGGTGGTTCGAGAAGTTCGTACAACCGGCGGCCGGGCTTGAGCTCATGTGCCAGTACCCGCTGCTGCGGGCGAGCCGCCCGACCGACCGGCGCGCCTTCGCCAACGGCCAGTTCATGCTCTTCCGTGCGGACGCCTACCGGCGCATCGGCGGGCACGAAACCGTGCGTGAGCACCTGCTCGAAGACCTCGCCCTCGCGCGCGAGACGGCCCGCCACGGCCTGCCGGCCGCGCTCCTGCTCGCGGACGGCATGTTGATCTGCCGCATGTACGAGACCTGGGCCGAGTTCCGGCGGGGGTGGAAGCGCATCTACACCGAGTGCGCGAACCGTCGGCCGGCGAGGCTGCGCCGGGCCGCGTTGCGAGTCGCGATCGTCAACGGGCTGCTGCCGCTGGCGGCGGCGGCGTGCTTCGTCGTTGCGCTGTCGCAGCGCGGCGTTGCGCCCGCCTGGGCGACCGCCGTGCCGATGGCGGTCGCCGGGGTCGGTCTGTCCGTCTGGTTCGCGGCGATGCTCGCGGTCTACCGGCTCAGCGCTGCGCCGCTCTGGTCGGCGGCGTTGCACCCTTTCGCCTCGTTCCCGGTGGCGTCGATCCTGGCCGAGGCGGCCCGCGACCTGCGCTCCCGCACGCCCACGCAGTGGGGGGGCCGCAGTTACGTCCGCGAGAGCCGTTGAACCCTACACTCGACTTCCGTCTCTCCTCCTCCGGCCTCCCTCCTCCGGCCTCACCGCCCATGCGCCACCTTCGCCGTTCCAGCCTTGACGTCCGTTTCGAGATGACGCCGCTCATCGACGTTATCTTCCTGCTGCTCATCTACTTCATCTTCGTGCTTGTGGTGATGGTCCGGGCGGACATTCTCGACGTGCGCCTGCCCACGCTGAGCGCGGGGACGCCGGCCGAGCGCGGCGTCGCCATCACGATCGCGCTCAACCAGGACGGGCGTCTGTTCGTGAACGGCGAGGAAACGCCGCGCGACGGCGTCGCCGCCCGCGTGCGGGAACTCAGGGCCGAGTCCCCCGGGGCGAAACTCTTCGTCGCCGCCGACGAGGGCGGGCGCACGGGCGACGTGCTCGCGCTCATCGACCTGCTCGCCGCCGATGGGCTTGGTGAGTTTCAACTCCTGGGCACTCCCGGCGCCAAGGGCGAGCCGCGACCGTGAGGGAGCGGTTCTCCGGTCGCGGCATTCACGCTCACTCGCCCAGTTCCGCCCGGTACAGTTCGAGCGTCATCATCAGCCGCTCGCGCATCTGGGGCGAGTCCGCCACCTCCACGGCCTTGCGCTGCACGGCCACCGCCCGTTCGAGTTCGCCGCGCTGCTGGAGCACCAGCCCCAGCGTGTCGAGCAGCACCGCGTCCTGCTCCTTCGACAGTTCGACGGCCCGCTCGGCCAGTTTGAGCGCGAGGTCCAGGTCCCGCTCGGCCAGCCCGGGCGTGTCCGCGATGGCGTAGGCCAGCCGCGCCAGCACGGGCGCGTTGTCCTTGTACGCCCCTTCGAGCAGCCCGCGGGCGTACATGAAGGCCGCCTCGGGCCTGCCCAGTTCGGCCAGCAGCGCTCGGAACTTCCAGTTCGCTACGTGCGACATCAGGTCGGCGTTTAGGGCGACGATCTCGTCCGCCAGCGCGAGGGCGTCGTCGTGCTTGCCCTCGCCCCACGACTTGCGGAGGCGCGCCACCAGCGGGGCGGCCTTGCGCTCGATCTCGGCGGAGAGCGCGGCCCGGTTGGCGTTCTTCGCGGCAGCCTCTCGGGCCGCGGCGGCATCGAACGTCCCGTCGATGATCGCCGCGATCGTCTTCTCGAACGCCCCGTCCGCGGGGTGCCCGATCCACGCGATCCGTCCCTCGCCGTCGATGACGAACGCGCAGGGGATGCCCTGCTGCCCGGCGGCGGTCATGTAGGCGTCGGTCGTCTTTCGGCCGTCGTCCCACGCGACGGTGTATCGCATGCGGTCTTTCTGCTTCTCGGCCGTGGCGAGGACGGCGTCGAGTGTGTTCCCCGCCCGGTCCTCGCTCGTCACGCCGATCACGGTCAGGCGGTCCTTGTGCTTCTCCTGCACGGCGGAGAGGTGGGGGAAGTTGGCGATGCACGGCCCGCACCACGTCGCCCAGAACTCGACGGCGTAGGCGCGCCCCGCCTGGAACTTCTCGACCGGCTCGCCGCGAATCCACTCCGCGATCCGCAGCTCGGGCGCGGGATCGCCGACGATCAGCCGCGGCTCAGGCCGTTGCGGTGGAGGCTCGGGCTGCGCGGGCGCGATTGCCGCGACTGCAAACAGGAGCGACAGTGCGGTTCTCACGAGCACGCTCGGCATGGCCCGCTCCCTTCGTGAACGAGGGGGTGAACGCCGGTCCGTCCCCTGCGTACAGTTGTACAACGATACGGGGCATGACGCCGCGGCCCTTGCGCGAATGCCCAACCCCCGTATCGCCACGCCGCATGGCCCGCCCGCTCGCGCCAAACCGTCCGCTCGCCGCCGGCCTCGGCTTCAGCCTGCTGGTGCACGTGGGGGCGGCGATGGCGCTGGCGATCAACGTGCCGGGTTTCTGGGCCTCGCCCGGCCCGGAGCTGCAGGGCGCGGATCTTCCGTCGCCCGAGTCGCCGGAGCCGCCGCGCGTCCGTCCGGGGATCGAGCGGTCGAAGGAGGTCACGATCAACTGGCTGGGGTTCGAGCGTCCCACGCCGCACGAGGCCGCGCTCTCGACGGTGGACCAGGCCGCGTTGAATCCTGAAACACCGGGCGTGCCGGCGGATGCGGAGGCCGTTCCGCAGCCGGTCACGGCCGTTGCCGCTCCGCCGCCCGCGGAGACGCCCGCCGACGCCGCGTCACCGGCGCCCGCTCCGGTCGAGGCCGCGCCTGTCCTCGCCTCCGATCGCCCTGCCGTGGAATCCGGCGCCTTAGTCGCTGCTGAAGAGCGCGTCGTGGTCGCCCCGGTCATCGGGCCTCCGCTTCCGCCCGCGGAGGCGGCCGAGGCGTCGCCCGAGGCGCCCCCCCCCGCGTTGCCCGAGCCGCGGCCGCAGCCGACGCCGCAGGCGCAGCCGAGCGAGCAGCCGGCCCCCCCCTCGCCGCCCGCGCCGACGCCCGGCGTGGAGGCCTCGATCGAATCGACGAAGGAGTCCCCCGCGACTTCGACGCGGCCGCCGGTCGAGGTCTCGCCCGGCCAGCCGGTCGCCGCCGAAGGGCTGGACATCGAGACGGTTCGTCCGCGCTGGACGCTGGTGACGCGGATGACCGCGCTGCCGCGCAACCCGGTGGTGCGCGTGACGTTCGGCCGCGACGGCCGCGTCGCGCGTGCGGAGTTCGTGCCGGGTCGGAACACGGGCTACGCCGACGTGGACGGCCCGCTGCTGGACGCGGTGTACCGCTGGCGTGCGCGGGGCAGGGCGCTCGACGAGCTGCCGGCGGGGGTGGGTGGGGCGGAGGGCGAGGCGGCGGGCATCACGCTGGAGTTCCGGCTGGTGCTCGGCACGCGTCGCTAGCCCGTGGCGGATTCCGCCGCGTGGGCGGCAGGTCCGGCGGTTGTGCGCAAGCCCCGTGCGAGAGCCGGGCCGTCGCCGCGCCGCTCGCGCTGGCGGGCGCGCTCGCGTCCTTCGGTAGACGCCGTAAGGAGGATTGAACGCGGAGGTCGCGGAGAGGAACGCGGAGGGCGCGGAGAGGAGAACGGGTCCGGAACCCTCGCGTCTCTCCCTCACCGCGCTCTCTTCTTTGGCCATTTGGCCCTTTGGCCATTTGCCATTTGCTATTTGCCATTTGCTATTTGCCCATTTGCTATTTGCTATTTCTCCCCCCGCCCCCCCACGAGACCCTTACCGGAACGCCGGTCTTGCGCCCGCTTGAGCGTGAGAGTTCCCGGACTGAGCGCGCGGAGTTACCGGTCGATCGCGGGACGCCGCCGGTCGAACGGGAGTCGTTGCCGGTCGAACGGCAGGAGTTCCCGGCGGCCGGTCAGGAGTTGCCGGCGGCCGGTCAGGAGTTGCCGGCGGCCGGTCAGGAGTTGCCGGCGGCCGGTCAGGAGTTGCCGGCGGCCGGTCAGGAGTTGCCGACGGCCGGTCAGGAGTTGCCGCGACGCCTTCCAGGACCCGAAATCCGTGTTTACGGTGCCGAGAACCGCCTCGGACCTTCCGGAGCGTGCGTCGCGGCCCGGCCGAGCGGGTCTCGGTCGTCCAGTCTGCCGCAGCGCCCCACGGCCGCATACCCGCCGCGCCATACCGGACCACGCCGCGCAACGCACGCGCCGCCCGCGAGCGAGCGCCGACACCCGACTGTGTCCTGACCGGCCCCGGTTTTCTGTGCCAGTGTCTTTGAGCGTCCTGGTTCTCGAGGATGGGCGATGCGTGCGGGTTACGGCTCCCCGCAGCTCGCGCTGTTGACGCTCGACGTGACGATCCACGGGTCTTCGCAACCGCCGGGTCCGCCGGAACCGGGGTTGGAGCAGGCCGCATTGCTCAGGTCGACGAAGTCGGCGTATTCGAAGTACGTGCCCTGTCCTGTGATGGTGATGCCGCCGCACGCTCGGCGGTACTCGCCGCACGTGCTCACCGGCTCGTGGAAGGTGAACATGCCGGGGCCGGGGCGGATCTGGCCGGCGGGCCGGTCAGAGAAATCGCCCTCGAGCGCGACGGAACCGACGTGGAAGACCATGAAACTCTTGCACCCGACGGTCCAGATCGCGCCCTCGGCGTCGCTGATGGTGGTCTCGATCTCGAGAGTGTCCACCGCGTCGACGCGGCCCTTGTTGTGGAGGTGCCCGTCGCCGGTGATGGTCATGGCGCCGCGGATGCCGTTGTCCACTTCCGCGAGTTCGTTGGTGAGCGTTCGCCCGCTGTCGATGAGGATGACGGCGTTCTCGAACTGTCCCATCCCGATGATCATGCCGTCGCCCGCGAAGAGGTGGTTGCAGGAGGCGATGCGGAGCGTCGCGCCCTCGGTCTCGCTGACGCCGAGAACTAGGGCGCCGTCGATGCGGGAGTTGTCCCCCGCGCGGCACGAACGGGACGGCCCCCCGCCGCCGCCGATGTTCTTGATGCCGTTGCGCAGCTCGAGCGTCAGCCCGGGCTCGACCGTGAGGCTCGCCTCGGCCTCGATCTCCACCGTGTCCACGGTCACGTCGTCCAGTCTGATGACCGCGTGGAGATTCGCTGGGATGATCACCCGATCCGTCGTCGTGGGGATGCCCTTATCCCAGTTCGACGAGGTGTGCCAGTCATCGCTCGTTGCACCTGTGAACGTCACGATGTCGGCCATGCACGGGGCATGGAGGAGGAGGGATGCGGACACGAGAGCGCCAACGTGTCGGCGTGCCATGGTCGGTCTCCTGTGCGTGCCCGGGGTTCCGGTTCCGTCTGAATGACGTCGGGTCCGGCCAGTAGACCCTCCCGGGCGGCGTCGTGTCAAGCGTCCGGGGGCCGATCCGTGATTTTTTCGTGGTTCCGCCCGGTTCTTGGTTGACAGGGCGGTGTGATCGCCGACAATGGGGCTCTCATGGCGAGCGTGCGATCTTTCCCGACCGCGGGGTGCGTTGTTGTTGCCGCCGCGCTGCTCGCGGGCGGCGCGGGCGCGCAGCAGGCCGACTGCCTGCCGGACCGCAACGGCGACGGGCACCCGATCTTCGGCGTGACGTACCAGCGTGCCGACCGCGAGTTCACCGACGATGGCGCGCCGTACTGGCAGTATGTCCACCACGTCTCGTTCGCCGACCTGAACGGGAGCGGCAGCCCCGACATGGTCGTCGCGCTGCACCGGACGCACGCGTCGGGACCGGGTTCCCGCGTCTCGATCCTGCTGAACCGGGGGGACGGGGTCTTCGACCGCGGCGAGATCCACGACGTGCCCCTCGTCGTGCGCATGGCGGTCGCGGCGGACGTGGACGGCGACGGCGTGCCCGACGTGCTCTTCGTCTCGCAGGCGAGCGACGTGATGGGCGTGCTGCTCGGGCGCGGGGACGGGACGTTCGGGCCCCCGACGCTCTTCGCGGCGGGCGGGGGGCCGTGCGCGCTGGCGGTGGCGGACTTCGACGGCGACGGCCTGCCGGACGTGGCGACGATGAACGCGGGGAGCCGGGACGTCTCGCTGCTGCGCGGGCTGGGGGGGGGCGCGTTCGCGCCCGAGACGCGCGTGCACGCGGGCGGGTTCGTGGCGCAGCCGCCGTCGCTCGGCCCCGCGCCGACGCTGGCGGCCGGGGACATCAACGGCGACGGCCTGCCCGACCTGGCGTTCTCGAACGGCATCGCCGTGCGGTTCCTGGTCAACGAGGGCGGGGGCGGGTTCACGCTCTCGCACCAGGTCGTCGGCTTCTCCGGGCCGGGGCTGTACGACGTGCGGCTCGTGGACCTGAACGGGGACGGGAGCCTGGACGTGGCGGCGAGCATCGCGGGCGCGGGGGCGGTCGGGGTCGGGGTCGGGCTGAACGCGGGCGACGGCACGTTCCCCGTCACGCACCTGCGCTGGGAGCACGACGGCGCGCTGGGCTACACGCTGGGCGTGGGGGACACCGACGGCGACGGCGTGCCCGACGTCCTGCTCAGCAACGAGTTCGGGCGGAGCGTCTACCTGCTGCCGGGCCTGGGCGACGGCACGTTCGGCGAGGCGGTCGCGGTCCCGCAGGCCAACTGGCCCTGGATCGCCGCGCTCGAGGACGTCAACGGCGACGGCCGGGCCGACATCATCGTCGCCGAACGCATATCGAGGGCCAATCTCAACGTCACGCTCAACGACGGCACGGGGGGGTTCCACACGCCGGGCAGGGTGCCGCGCGTCCTCCAGTTGGGGTACGACGCCACGCACCTCGCGGACTTCGACGGCGACGGCGTTCTCGATCTGGTTGTCCACTCCGCGGCGCCGCACGTTCCCCACGTCCACGTGCTTCGCGGCGATCCTCAGCCCGGGTTCACGCCCGCCGACTCGCTCACGCTCGACGTTCCCGACGTGGGGGTGCACGCCTCGGCCATCGGCGATCTCAACGGCAACGGCGTGCCCGACGTGGTCGTGTCCGGCTTTGCGCCGTGGACGACCCTGGAATCGGACGGGTACGTCTGGGTGATCCTGAACCCCGGCGGCCTGCACCTCGGCGAGGCGACGCGGTACGACCTCGGCCGTGCGCACGCGGACTCGCCCGTGATCGCGGACTTCGACGGCGACGGCCTCAACGACCTCGCGTTCCACGAGGGCGAGCGGGGGCTGGTCTATGACCCGGACCTCCCGCTCGAGCGCCGCGTGACGGTCTTCCTCAACAACGGCGACGGCACGCTCCGCTTCCACCAGCGCATCCCCCTCTGGGTCGGCCCGCGCAACGTCTCCTCGATCGGCGGCCTGGCCGCGGTGGACCTGAACGGCGACGGGCGGCCCGACCTCGTCTCCGCCTCCGCATCCATGCACGCGGCGGGGCGGCTCTGCGTCCTCGTCAACGACGGCGCGGGCACGTTCTCCGTCGCCTCGTGCGAGGAGATCGGCAACGACGCCTTCCGCGTCGTCGCGGGGGACTTCGGGGGCGACGGCGTCCCCACCGTCGCCGTCCTCCACCGCCACAACCAGCCGAGCGGGCCGTACCTCTCCATCTTCAGGGGCGACGGCGCCGGCGGCCTCACGCTCGACCAGGCCTACCACGACCCGCAGGTCGACCCCGTGGGCGGCCAGAACCTCGTGGTGGCCGACTGCAACGGCGACGGACGGCCCGACATCGTCTTCAGGCTCTTGAGAGAAACCGGCATCGTTGTTCATTTCAACGACGGCGCAGGCGGGTTCCAGTCCCGCGCCATGTACGACGGCGCGAACGGCGGTTCGGACCGGACGATCTCGGCCGGCAAATTGACCGGCGGCCGATCCGACGACCTGCTCGTGTCGCCCGCGACCCCCAAGAACCCCTTCATACTCTTCCGCAACCTGTCGTGCGCTGCGCTCTGCCCAGCGGACCTGGACGGGGACGGCGCGACGGACGGGCAGGATGTCGCCCGCTTCCTGGACCTCTGGCTCGCCCGCGACCCGAGGGCCGACTGGGACCGCGACGGCGTGATCAACACCCGCGACGTCCTCGCCTACCTCAACGACTGGGCCGCCGGATGCCCGTAGGACAGCGAACAGTGGACAGTGGACATGAAGAGGGGAGGCTCTTCGGGGGTCGCGGTGCGGCTGCCCCCGGGCGCGCGGCGCCTGACCTCTCCGCCTGCTGATGCGTGTCGGGCCGGGGGCGGGGCGGGGCAGGCGGGGATCGGAACGCCGGCCTCACGGGAAGGCTCTCATTCAGCCTGGATCCGGCCTCCGGGGGGGCGTCGCCCCGCCACGAAGGCCGTCAACGCCAGGATGCTCGTGAAGAGGCCGTTGCGCGTGGCGATCGGCGTCCAGTCCTCGACGGGAAGCGTGGACCCGATGCCGCAGCCGCACGGCACGGGGGCGGGCGGCGGGAAGAACACCAACCCGGTCGCGTAGACCGCCATCGCCCCCATCAGGGCCGCCAGGGCCAGCGCCCCGAGGGCGACCCGAGACCCGCGTCCGGACACGATGCACCACGCCGCGAAGATGCCGACGACAACCTCCGCGGCAGACACGCCCCACGCCGCGGAGCGGGCCAGAGATTCCGGGATGAGACCGTGCTG
>JAHCJE010000135.1 GCA_026128865.1 Phycisphaeraceae bacterium
CGGTCGCCGAGCGGCAGCCGCCGACGAAGGCTCGCCCGCTGGTAAGGTTGGCTGGGGCAATGAACTCTCCGACATGCCGGGCCTGCCGCGAAACCCGCCCTGTTCCGCCGTGGGTGTTGATCGTGCGCCCGGGCGGCGCCGCTCCAAGATACACCCGCTCTGCGCGGCCCGCCATCGCTCCATCTGCCCACCACGGGCCGGCTGGAACCGATGTCGCAAGCGCCGTCAAGACTAGCGGCCGACTCGATTGAGAACCGATCGGGTGATCGGACGCGGGATCGGTGAAGCAAGGGCGTCGATCTCGGAGCAGGTTACGAAGGCGCTGGTTCCCCCCACGCCCCCACGAACCCTCACGCCGGTCGCCAGCAGCGGCACGTCGAGGATGAACTGAACCGCCTGGAACGGAACGTCGGGGTCGAGCGCTCGATCGACCGCGCCGGCCGGCGCGAACCACGCACCATCGACGCGAACCTCGAACAACGCCGAGTCGAACCACCCCCCTTGCACCGCCCCGTCGTCGTGGTGTGACCCCTCGATGAACAGCACGGACCACACCTCGACCGGCCGGTCGTAGACGACACTGAGCGTGACCGAATCGCCGGGCTTCTGGCCTGCGCCAAGTGTTGAGTACCACTGCCTGGGCTGGTTGTTGATCGCGTCGATGCCCGAGTCATCCATCTCGTAACCGTTGGCGAAGCGGGCTGCCTGCTTCCACCCGTACCCCGCGGGAGGATCCGACGACACCGACGAGATCGCCTGCACGGTCCCCCCCTCGGCACGCACGCGGTTGTTCGCGCTGCGCAACCAGTCGCGGTGCAGTGGGCTTTGCAGCAGCGGATCGCCCCCGGGCAGCGACGGGATCAGCCAGACAGCCCGGGTCGTGTGCATGAGCGGCATGACCATCCTGATGCGCCGCTCCACGACGTCCGCACACCGGGTCGCCATCATCGTGAACGTGTCCTGGGCGAGCGGGTCGTCGGGGAGGCGATCGGGCAGGTTGTCGCGCGTCCGCTCGATGTCGTAGCGGTCGCTCGGCTCGAAGCCGGGGAACTCGGCCCGAATCTGCGCGACCAGCGCGTCGTGCCCGAGCATCAGGCCCAGCAGCCCGCCCATGGTGGCCGTGCCGTTGTCGCAGTCCCAGCCCGTGAGCGTGCCGATCTGCACGGTGCGGAGGAAGTCGCCGCGCCCGTAGAGCAGGGCGATCAGGCCCGCCGCGAAGTTCACGCTGGATTCGGTCCACGCGCGGTATCGGAAGCCGTTGGCGGCGGCGTTCAACTGGTAGCGGTCGTAGACGAGGTCGCGCGTCCGCTCCCAGTCGTCGGGGTCCGGGTTGTCGAGGAAGTCGGCGAGCACGAAGTCCACGATGTCCGCCGCTTTGGACGAATCGGGCAGATACCGCCGCGCCTCCTCGACCATCCACAGGATGCGGTCCTCCATCGGGAGCGAGCGGTCCGCGAGGGCGGCGAGCGAGTAGAGCAGCACGTGGAACTGCGCCGCGTGGGCCGCGTGGCTCCGCGCCGTCGTTCGGATGGGCAGGTCCGCCATCTCCAGCGCCTCGCCGGACATGCCCGGGGCGAGCGCGCCGAAGAACTCCGTGGTCAGTTGCGCGTCGATCTTCAGCCAGAACTCGTTGGCGTTGCAGAAGCCCGTCTCCGGCGGGATCAGCCCGAGCCGCATCAGGTCGAGCGCGCGCTGGTTCGAGACCCACAGATAGTCGTCGTCCATGTGCTCGAGCCAGCCCGCCGCGATCTGCTCCCCGGTGAGTTCGGTCGTCGCGTGCTGGTCGAGCAGGTGGAGATAGACGTACTCGACGTCCGTGTCGTCGTCCGCGAGCCACGGATCCTGGTCGAGGATGAACCGCAGCGGCCCCTTGCCGAGGTTGATCCCCCAGTCGTCGTCGGTCAGGAACGGCGGCTGAGTCACCTTGCCCTCGGCGAGCAGCCCGGTCCAGTTGGCGATGCTCTTGCCCAGCCACATCCCGCGCAGACTGTCCTCGTACTCCGCCCGCTCGACGATCAACGGCCCCTGCGCCGAGCAGACACAGGCGAAGCACGCCAACGCGAACCATCCGGCGACGCCCCGAAGTACAGTCATGGCCCCGATCCCTCCGATGCTCTCCTGCCCAAGCCTACCGGATGCCCCCGCCCGGATACAGAGCCACGCCCCATGATCGCGCGCGAAAACAGCCCGACCGACCGAGGACCGCTCTGGCCCTGCCTCGTGCCCGCGGGCGCGTTCGCCGCGGCGGCGTGGGGCGTCATCCTCTCGGACAACCTGCGCGGACGCGGGGCGCACGACCAGGTGAACTTCCACCTGCCGGCCATCCTGCGTTTCACCGAGCAATGGCCGCGCCTCGACTACTCGGACTACCTCTCCGCCACCACGCCCGGGTATCACACGCTGCTGGCGGCGTTCGCGCGGTTCGGGTCGAACTCGCCGCAGTCGTTGCAGTTCGTCGGCTCGCTCTTCACGGTCGCGCTGCTCGTGCTGCTCGGGCTGGCGTGCCGGAGCGCGGGGCGGGCCGCGCTGCTGCTCGTGATGCCCGCGGCGGCGTCGATGTACGTCTTCTACAGCGGGGTCTGGCTGCTCCCGGACAACGCTGGGTGGCTGGGCGTGCTCGCCGCGCTGCTGCTCGCATTGCGGGGTCGCGTCGACGCGCTGACGATCGTCGGCGGTGCCGCGCTGCTCGCCGCGCTGGTGTTCGTGCGCCAGTCGCACCTGTGGGCGGCGGCCGCGCTCTGGGCGGGCGCGTGGCTCGGCGCTCGCGATGCCGACGACGCCGGGCCGTTCGACGCGATGGGGGACGCGCGCGCACTCCTGCGCGATCCTGTGCGGCGGGTTGCGCGAACCGCGCTCGCCGTCGCCGCCACCGTTCCGGCCGCGCTGGTCGTGCTGCACTTTCACCGCCTCTGGGGGGGGCTGACGCCGCCGACGTTCCAGGAGCGCCACACCGGCGGCAACCCGGCCGCGCCGGCGTTCATCCTGTCTCTCTTCGGCGCGTTCGGCCTCTTCTTCGCGGGCTTCCTCGCTCCCGCGGCCGCGAACGTGCTCCGCAGGCACAGGCTTCTGCTCGCGCTTGCGGTCGTGGCCGGGCTGGCGGCCGCACTGCTGCCCGAAACGACCTACAGCACCGAGGCCGGGCGCTACTCGGGCCTGTGGAACCTCGTCCAGAAGTCGCCGGTGATGATGGGGGGGCGCACCTCGACGCTCATCCTGCTGCTCGCGCCGCTCGGCGCGTGCGCCGTGCTCGTCTGGTTCGTCGCCTTGCCGCGTCGAGAGCGGTGGATCATGCTCGCCTCGGTCGTGGCCTTCTCGGCGGCGCAGGTCGCGAGTTACAAACTCTGGCAGCGCTACACCGAGCCGCTCCTCCTCCTGCTGCTTCCAGTGCTCGCCTGCAGGCTGCGACCGGCCGCGGTCGGGCACCGAGGCATCGTGCCGGCGCTCTGGCACCTGCGCCTCGTCGGGCCGGCCTCGCTCGCGCTCACGCTCGCCTTCGCCACGGCGATCACGGTCGCCGCGGCCTCGCCCGTGCGGCGCATCGACCCGCCCAACGCGAAGGCCCACAACGGCGAGGCCCGCGAAGCCACCGGAGAGGATTCCCCGCCGTAACGAGCCGCGACCGTAAGGGAGCGGGATTGCGGCTGTTTCCTGCCTCAACCGCTCGACCGCCTCCCCACCCGCGACCGATACCATCCGCGACGACGCCGGAGACCGGACCATGGGCCAGACGCCGAAGCGGGCGCTCATCACGGGGATCACGGGGCAGGACGGCTCCTACCTCGCCGAGTTCCTGCTGGGCAAGGGGTACGACGTCCACGGCATCATCCGGCGCGCCAGCAGTTTCAACACCGGGCGCATCGACCACATCTACCAGGACCCTCACCTGAAGGGCACGCGGCTCTTCCTGCACTACGGCGACCTGTGCGACGCCAACTCGCTCGCCAAACTGCTCGACCAGACCATGCCCGACGAGGTCTACAACCTCGGCGCGCAGAGCCACGTGCGCGTCTCCTTCGACCTGCCCATCTACACCGCCGACGCCGTCGCTCTCGGCGCGCTCCGGCTGCTCGAAGCGGTGCGCGACCACGAGCAGCGCACCGGACGCCGCGTCCGCTACTACCAGGCGAGTTCGAGCGAGCAGTACGGGCGGGCGGTCGAGACGCCCCAGTCCGAAACCACGCCCTTCCGCCCCCGCTCGCCCTACGCCTGCGCCAAGGTCATGGCCCACTACGCCACCGTGAACTACCGCGAGTCCTACGGCCTGCACGCCTCGTGCGGCATCCTCTTCAACCACGAGTCCGAGCGGCGCGGCGAGACCTTCGTGACCCGCAAGATCACCCGCGCCGTCGGCCGCATCCGCATGGGCCTTCAGGACAGGGTCTACCTCGGCAACCTCGACTCGAAGCGCGACTGGGGCTACGCCGGCGACTACGTCCGCATGATGTGGACCATGCTCCAGCAGGACGAGCCGGACGACTACGTCATCGCCACGGGAGAGACGCGCTCGGTGCGCGAGTTCGCCGAGGCGGCCTTCGCGCACGCGGGCCTCGACTCGCAGGCCCACGTCGCCTTCGACCCGCGCTACCTGCGCCCCGCCGAGGTGGACCTGCTGCTGGGCGACGCGACCAAGGCCCGCACACGACTCGGCTGGACCCCCACGACGACGTTCGACGAACTCGTCCGCCGCATGGTGGACCACGACCTCGAACTGGCCCGGCGCGAGCGCACCCTGACCGACGCGGGGCACGTCCTGCCAGAGCAAACGGGGCATGACAGGTAGCACGACGTCAAGCGAGGCACGCCACGCCGACGTGCAGGACTAACCCAGTTGCATTGCCGCCGCCATGGCTCTCCCCATGTCCGCCGGGCTTTCGGCGATGACCGCACCCGCAGCGCGGAGGGCAGCGATCTTGCTGTCGGCGGTGCCCTCGCCGCCGGAGATGATCGCGCCAGCGTGGCCCATGCGCTTGCCGGGGGGGGCGGTGCGCCCGGCGATGAACGCGGCGACGGGCTTGCGGACGTGGGCCTTGATGAAGGCGGCGGCGTCCTCCTCGTCGGTGCCGCCGATCTCGCCGATCATGAGGATGCCGTGTGTGTCGGGGTCGGCCTCGAAGAGTTTGAGGCAATCGACGTGGTTCACGCCGCGGACGGGGTCGCCCCCGATGCCGATGCAGGTGCTCTGGCCGATGCCGAGTTGGGAGCACTGCCAGACCGCCTCGTAGGTGAGCGTGCCGGAGCGCGAGACGATGCCGACGGCCTTGCCGGTCTTCGCCTCGCTGATGTGGGTGTGGATGTAGCCGGGCATGATGCCGATCTTGCAGCCGGCGTTGGTGTAGGGGTCGCTTGCGCCCGTGCCCGCGCCGGTCTTTGGGCCGGGCGTGATGACGCCGGGGCAGTTGGGGCCGATGAGGGTGATGAGTTGCTGGGCGGGGTGGACGTCCGCGCCACGGGCGCCGAGGTTCATCTCGTCCAGCACGGCCCGCACGCGGATCATGTCCTGCACGGGCACGCCCTCGGTGATGCAGCAGATGACGCGGATGCCCGCGGCCGCGGCCTCGAGCACGGCGTCGGCGGCGAAGGCGGGGGGGACGAAGATCATGGTGGCGTCCGCGCCGGTCTCGCGGACGGCCTTGTCGACGGTGTCGAAGATGGGCAGGGCGTTGTCGTCCTTCGTGCCGCCCTTGCCGGGCGTGACGCCGCCGACCATTCGAGTGCCGTAGTGCAGGCAGCCGCGGGTGTGGACGGCCCCAAAGGCGCCGGTAATGCCCTGGCAGATGACGCGGGTGTCCTTGTTGACGAGAACGGGCATCGCGATCTCCCTTCGGCAGTCGCCTGTGTCTCCGAGATGGGACGGAGAGTGTAGGCGAATCAGCGGAAAGCACTCGCAGCCGTGGGTGAACGAGAAGGAGCGGGCAGCGCCAACGGAGAGCGAGTGCGCATGGAAAAACCCCGGCGCGAATCGCCGGGGTTCAGAAGACATCGGGCGTGCCGCGAGTATCAGCGGCGGCGGCGCATCGCCACAAGACCCGCGAATCCGAGCAGGGAAGCCCCGGCCGGCGACGGGATGCAGATGCGGTACCACGACTCGCCGTCTGTAGCGAGCGCGGTGCCCCACCAGATGTACTGGTTGCTCGCGAACAGCGTCACGTCGACACTGCCTACAGGATTGCTGTAGTGCTGTGCGCTGACGAGGTACATGTTGTTGGTGAGGTCGTACAGATAGATCTCAGAGGGGATGAACTGCCCGAAGGGGTCGACGTGCCCGCTGAAATCCCAGGAAGCGTTCACCGTGGTGTCCCCGGTGACGTTCAGCGAGATCGGAGAGAAGTGGATCGCGTAGGCGAGGCCGGTGTTGCCGGCGTCGGCGTAGCCCCGGATGCAGTCCTCATCGCCCTTCGACAGCGCGGAAGCGGTGCCGCTCGTTTCGGACTCGTTCCAGTTGCCGTTGATGGCGAACGGGCGGTAGCCACCCCAGAACGCACCGACGTAGTTGCCGTACGCCTGCGACCCGTGAATGAACGATTGCGCCTGCGCGCCGGCGCACAGGCCGACCGCGATCAGCGCACCACCAAACAACTCTTTCGTCCTCATCGTCGTCTCTCCTATGTACGAGGTCTCGTTCCCTCGGCCCGGAGGTAATCCCTACTCGGGAACCCCGAGCCATGGCTCTCTCGGGGATCACCCTAATGGAGACGCTGACCCACCGCAAGCGGCGGCTTGCGGTATGGGCGTGATTTTGATGAATCCAGATAAAACCCCCTTCGCAATGCGTCACCGAGGTCGATGTTTGTTCGGCAATCATTGCCGCCGACCCCCGCTCTGATGTATGAGGGTGTTTGTGCGAGTCCCGGATACACTCCGAATACGGAGGCGCGGGATGATGAGTGGTCGTAGAGGGGGGCGTGAGCGGGCAGCGCCTGCGCCGGGTGGATCCCGGGTTGACGCTCGTCGAGTACGCGACATCGAGGCAGCCCAGGCACGGCTTCTGGAGCACGACCCCGCCGGTGCAGCAGCCCTTCTCGCCGAGCACGTCACCTGTGGCAGACCGCACCCGCAAGCTCTCTTTATCATGGCCGCCGCACACGAGGCCATGGGTGACATTCGTCGCGCAAAGGAACTTGTCCTGCGCTCGCTTGCGATTCTGGACCATCCGGACTCTCGTTTTCTCCTCGCCCGAGTGTTGCGAACCGAGGGCGAGACCGAGGCGTGTCTCACGGAGTGTGACCGGCTCCTGGCTCGTCACCCCGGGTCAAGGCCGGTCCTTCAACTGAGAGGGTCTGCGCTGGAAGCCGCCGGACGATTCGACGAAGCGCGATCCGTGATTGAACCGATGCTCGATCCCGCGTCGAACGGTGGTCGCGAGGCCGAGGCGCCGCTTCGGTTCGAGTGGGCGAAACTGCTCGTTCATGCGAAGCGCCATGAGGAGGCAATCGCACTGCTGGAGGGCATCCTGCTCGAGCCGCAGCCGGACGGGTTCCGACAGGTCGTGCTGCACCTGCTCGCCAAGGCCCGCGACCGGATGGGTGACTACCGCGGAGCGTACGCGGCGGCGGAACGAGCGAACCGCATCAACAAACTCCCGTTCAGTCCCGAGGTTTATGAGCAACAGATCTCGATGCTGATCGAGAACTGGTCTCGCGAGAGTATGGCGAAGTTCCCGAGCAGCTCGTGCGACAGCGCGGTGCCGGTCTTTGTCGCGGGAATGCCCCGCAGCGGGACGAGCCTGATCGACCAGATCATCGACGCGCACCCGCGAGCGTTTGGCGTGGGTGAACTGGCGACGATCGAGGATTTCGCCCAGCAACTCGCGGCCGCTTGGAACCCGGACCTGCCCCCGCCCGGCTGCTTCGGGCGATACGACTCGTTCCGCTGGACGCGGGCCGCGCGGGACTATCTCCGCGAGGTGCAGCGGCTCGCCCCGAAGGCGGAGCGGATCGTGAACAAGGCGCTGGGGAACAACAAACTGGTGGGCCTGATCGCGCGGCTGTTCCCGAAGACGCGAATCATCCACGCGATCCGCGACCCGCGCGACGTTGCAGTCAGTTGCTTCCTCGGCGGGTTCAATAATCGCCTCCACCCATGGACAACGCAGGTGGACTGGGCCGTGAGCGCGTGGGTCCAGTCGATGCGGATGATGGAACACTGGAAGGCATCGCTCGACGTGCCGATCCTCGACGTGTACTACGAGAACCTCGTCCGGGACCCGGAGACGGAGTTCCCGCGCATCATCGAGTTCCTCGGTCTCGAGTGGGACGATGCCTGCCGCGATTTCCACCAAAGCCGCCGGACGGTTCGAACGCTGAGTTACGACCAGGTGAACCGACCGCTCTACGTGACAAGCGCAGGGCGGCACGCGAACTACGCAGCGTTCCTCAAGGACATCGAGTTCCCGCGATACGAGCCGAAACCGTCGACGCCACAACGGTAAGCGCTCCGCTCCTTGCGCTCCCCCCTACAATCGCCCCTCATGCGAGCCATCGTCACCGGTCAGGTCGGGATGGACAAGAAGCCGTACCTGAACGGCGCGCGCGAGTTCGCGGGCCAGCAGGGGGAGTCCATCGCCGTCTACCACGTCGGCGACATGATGTACGTTGAAGCGCGCGACGTGAAGCCCGGACGAATCC
>JAHCJE010000136.1 GCA_026128865.1 Phycisphaeraceae bacterium
GGGCACGAACCTCCGCGACCTGTTCCAGGTGCGGCCCGTTCAACCTGAGCGTGGCGGGCAAAGAGCGGGTACATGCCTGCGTGTGCGGCCGACGGGCCTGCGCGAGAAGACCGCGAGAGCGACCGAGAAGGGCGTGAGGCAGGTTTGTCAGGGCGCGGCGGAGCCGAGGCGTTTCCATGCGGCGGTGAATGGCACAACGTCGCCCGCGGGCGGGCTGTCGGGCGTCGGTGGCCGCTGCGCCGCGAGCGCGGCGAGGGCCGCATCTGCGTCGGATCGAGAACCGAACGCGGCGGCGTTCGATCCCATCGGAGTGCGGAGGTCGCGTGAGAAGACGAACTGAGCGTTCTCGGTCCTCAGCCATGCGCCGGTGGCGTGATCGCGCGACCAGCGGGCGACGATCTCGGTGTCGGCGTGCTCGTTCTCGAAGTTGACCTGGCAGTTGAAGTCGTCGAAGAGCCGCGGCTCGGGACCGCGCGGGCCTGGAACGATGGTCGCGGTGGCCCAGCGTCCGTCGCTGATGATCATGTTGCACTCGGCGCAGACGTCGTGGCCGAGTCGGACGGCGGGTGGGCCGTCGGCGGTCTGGTTGCCGCAGGCGCCCAGCCCGAGCGCGGCGGACGCGAGCAGCATGGTTGCAAGGCGCTTCACGGTGAGTTCCTCCGTGCGAAGAGGATCGTGGCCAGAACGAGGGGGACAGCGGCCCAGGCGGCGATGGTGGCGGCGAGCACCCAGGGAAGCGCCCGACCCAGCGTGAACGAGGCGTATGCGCCGACGGGGCCGAGGACGTCGAGCGAGGCGTTCATATTGACGATGACGGCCATTTTGAACGACTGCATCGGATTGACGATCGCGAGGCTGAAGATCTCCTGCACGCGCAGGCGGAAGAGGATCGAACTCGCCATGAGTCCGAGGTCGCTGACGAACACGAGCGTGAGCCAGACGAAGAGCGCGATGCCGGTGGCGACCGCGGATCGGCGCGAGACGACGGAGATGAGAACGCCGACCGAGAGCATGGCGAGCGCGAGCAGGGCGGTGAAGGCGACGAGCATGGCGTAGGCGGTGATCCCGACGCCGCCGGCGCGCCAGGCGAGGACGGCAGCGCTGACGCCGAATCCGATGCAAAGGGAGCAGACGAGCGCGGTGGCGAGGCCGACGTACTTGCCCAGGATGAGTTGGGTGCGAGAAACGGGCTGGGCGAGGAGGTAGATCAGCGTGCCCCGCTCGCGTTCGCCGGCGATGGCGCCCGCGCCCGCGGTCAGGGCCATGAGCGGGACGACGAGCATGACGAGGTTGAGCAGGCCGGCGGCGGTCCGCCCGAAGCCGGCGAAGCCGTGCGAGCCGACGCCGCTCAGCGACAGGAACGAGACACCGACGGCGAGTACGGTGAAGGCGACGGTGTAGAGGAGGAACCATCGGCTGGCGATGGCGTCGCGGAACTCGCGGCGTGCGAAGGCGGCGATGCCCCCTACGAACGAGCGTGCGGGCGTCGCGGCACTCCCGAGAGGGCGGTCGGAGGCAGTGATTGCGGACGAAGCGAGCGCGGTCATGGCGTCACCTCCGGGACCTGCACGTCGTCGAGCATTTCGTTGTCGCGGACCTCGTTGTGATGGCGGGCGTGCGTGCTGATCGGCTCGGCCTTGCGGTCGCGCGCGACCGCGACGCACAGCCCCTCGCCGTTGAGATGGACGGCGTGGCCGGCCTGACGAAGGGCTTCGGCGGCGTCTTCCTCCCGTGCCATGGCGAGGTGAAGGCGAACGACCTGCACGGGCTTCTCGGTGGGCCAGAGTTCGGCGGGCGTGGTGTCTCGCTCGACCCGGCCGCGTTCGAGGACGATGACGCGGTCGGCCAGGGCGATGACCTCGTCGGGCCGGTGCGAGGCGAAGATGAGGGTCTTGCCGGCCTGCTTGAGGGCACGGAGGGTGTGGACGACCTCGCCGCGCCCGGCCGCGTCGAGGTTGGAGGTCGGCTCGTCGAGCACGATGAGGGGAGGGTCGCTGAGGAGAGCGATGGCGAGCGCGAGCCGCTGCTTCATGCCGCCGGAGAGGTCGCGGACTCGCTTGCGCTCGTGCCCGGTCAGCCCGACCGCGGCGAGCGACTGCGCGGCGCGGGCTGGCGCGGCACGGCGCAGGCCCGCGAAGAAGTTCATCGCGGAGGCCAGGCGGACGTCGTCGTGAAAGGCGAGTTCCTGCGGGACGTAGCCGACGAGGGCGCGGGCGTGCCGGCCGCGGCGGCGAACGTCGACGCCGCCGATGCTCGCCCGTCCCTTGAAACGGCAGACTCCCAGCAGGCAGCGGATGAGCGTCGTCTTGCCCGCGCCGTTGCTGCCCCAGAGCGCAAGCGACGCGCCGTCGGCAAGGTCGAACGAAACGTCCGAGACGGCGGTGACGGGCCCGAACTTCTTGGTGACGTTCGTTGCGGTGATCATGCGTTGTTTCCCTCCGGAACAGGCAGAGCGCGGCGTTCGCGCCCGAGGGCGAACGCCGAGCCGATCGCCGAGAGCAGCAACCCCGCGGCGAGCGCGGCCATGGGCGCCCGCGATCCCGGTGCATCCGCAATCTCCGACCCGACCGTGGGCGGCACGGCGAGCGGCGCGGGGTCGATGAGCATGGGCACCGGGCGGAGTTCGGGCAGGGCGCGTGCGGTGAACTCGATGGCGCGCTGGGCGGGGGTATGGACGAAGAGGCGGAGGTTCGGCTCCGCGGTGAGCATGGCGCCGAAGAGGCTGCGCGGTTCATAGGGGGTGTCGCCGATGCCGTCCCCGTCAAGGTCGAGCCCCGCGTAGTCGGACCAGTAGTTGCCGACGCCGTCGCGTGCGAAGACGTTGCTTGTGAGTTGGCCGCGTCCGTGGGTGGTGGCGGGCTGCTCGTTCTCGATGAAGGCGTTGGCGACGAAGACATTGCTGTGGGTGTTCGGCGTGGCGAGGAGGCCGATCTCGTTGAAGGCGATCATGTTGGACTCGAAGAGGCCCGTGGAGCCGACGGAACACGGGCTGTTGTCGATGTAGACGCCGACGCGGTTGGCGAGCAGCGCGTTCCCCTTGATGACAATGCCGTCGCAGTCCTTGAGTCCGAGGCCGTAGCCGCTCGCGCCGCGGTTGTTGATCATCCGGTTGTCGGTGAGGGCGATGTCGTTGCTGTACATGAGATAGACGCCGACGGAGTTGTCCGAGAGCACGTTGTGCGAGAGCGTGGTGTCGTGGCTGTACATGAAGTGGAGGCCGTAGCGGCTGCCGGTGACGGTGTTGTGGCGGACGATGAGGTTCTCGGAGTACCAGAAAACAATGTCCCGGGATTGGTGGACCGCGTTGCGTTCAACGACGACCCCGTGACTCCACCAGAGGCGGATGCCGTCGCCGCGGCGTTCGGGGTCGAGCGGCTTGCAGTGGATGATGTTGTCGCGGATGACGGAGCCGGGCGCCTCGCGCAGGTCGATGCCGTAGAGAGCGTCCTCGACGCGGTTGGACTCGATCGTGACGGGTCCGGTGATGGCGCGGATGGCGGCTGATTCGCCCGTGACGTCGTCTCCCGACGCGCGGACGGTGCAGCCGCGGAGCGAGACGCCGGCCACGGCGATCTCGATCACCGTGCCTCGGCCGAGTCCGTCGAAGACGGCCTTGCCCCCGCCGTCGAGCGTTACCGGCTTGCGGATGACGAGATTCCCCTCGTAGACACCGGGTGGAAGGCGGACGACGGAACCTGGAGCCGCGGCATCGATCATCGCCGTGACGACGGCGACCGGCTGGCGCTGCGGACCGGGCGACTGCTGCGGCGCCGCGACGCTCGCGGAGGCGAACAGACCCAGGATGATCCCCCGAAAGCGTCGCATCACGTGCTCCCGTCGTTGGCCTTGGCTGCCTGCTGCCTGACGAGCGGCAGATAGGCACGGCGGTGGAAGAAGAGCGCGGCAATGAGGACGACGGACGCCGCGGTCGCGAGGTACAGCCCGATGCCGGGCGTGGCGATGGTGACGAACTGCCCGATGCCGCCGCGGCCGAGCGCGGTGGGCACGAAGGGCTTGATGGAGTTGGAGAGCGGGGCGTCGGGGTCCAGGTTGAGGCCGAAGTGCCGCATCCAGAGTTGAAGGTCCACGAGAAAGACGACCGGGAAGAGAACCACGGGCGCGACGAGCAGGACGGCCCACCGGCTGTGGATGTAGGCGGCGAGTTCGAGGAGCACGACGAAGGCGATCATGATGAACACGCCGATCTCGCGTTCGAGTTGCGCGGCCTCGTAGAGGGAGCGCATGCCGATGTAGTGGTTGAGGCCATCGATCTCAACGACGTCGCCGGTGAGGTGGTTGAGGTACGCGGTCATGTGCAGGCCGCCGGGGTACTGTGGGGCCTGGAGTTCCATGTGCCAGTAGGGGAGGAAGAGCGAGACGAGGAGGAGGATGCGGGCGGCGAGGAGCAGGAAACCGGGCGTGCCGTAGCGGATGGACCGCTTCCAGGCCTCTTCCGGGCTGACGCGAGGGCCGATGATGCGTTCGATGAAGCCGAGACTCAAGGGCGCGCTCCTTCGGGTCGTACGTGTCGTGGCGAGCGGACGGCGTCGAATCCGCGGCCGGACGCTTTCGCGCCCGGCGCGGGTCGGGTCAGTTGGGTTCGACCATGAGGTAGCCCATCATCTCGAGGTGAAGGGCGGAGCAGAACTCGGAGCAGTAGAAGGGGAAGACGCCGGGGGTGTCGGCGATGAACTCGATGGTCTGCGTCTCGCCCGGTTCGAGGCTGACGGCGATGTTGTAGGCTGGGACGGCGAAGCCGTGAACGGCGTCCACGGCGCGCTCGAGGCTGGTCATGCGCCAGATGACGGTGTCGCCCTGCTTGACCTTGACGTGGTCGGGGTTGAACTGGCTGCGGACGACGGTCATCCAGACCTCGACGGTGCTGCCGTCGCGCGTGACACGCTCCATGCCCTTCTTGGGCGCCATGGGGTCGATGCGCTGCTTGTGGGGGTCCCAGCCGACCTCGGGGTAGATGCTCCACGGCTTGAGGAGGTCGGCGCGGATGATCTGGGCGTTGTGCGGCTCACCGAAACCGATCGGCAAGTCGTAGATGACCGGCATGTTGGCGCCCTGAGCGCTGATGTCGATCAACTGGAAGTTCTGGGCGAGGAGCGGGCCGGGATGGAGGAAGCGATCGACGGACCACTTGTTGAAGGCGACGAGGTAGCGGCCGAGGGGGTTGACGGTGTCGCCGTGGACCGCGCCTAGGTGTCCGACGTTGTACTGGACGGGGGTCTTATGGACGAGCGTCCAGTCCGGCTCGCGCGTGCCCTTGCCGTACTCGCCGCCGAGGGTCCAGCGAGCGATGGCGGAGTCGAGGAAGAGGGAGGTGTAGGCGTAGCCGTCGTTGCCGAACACGGTGTGGAGCGGCCCAAGCCCGACTTCGACGCGCGCCTCGACGACGGCGTCAAAGTCGAGGATGGGGATGCCGTAGTCGTCGCTGCCGGAGTAGGTCTTGTTGGCGATGGCGCGCTTGATCTTCGCCGCGGAGTAGACGGTGACGTGCGGGTCGAGTTTGCCGGCGACGACGATGAAGTCGCCCTTGGGCGCGACGTCCACGCCGTGGGGGCTGCGCGGCTCGGGAGTGAGGTAGAGCAGCCCCTCGGCGATGGACGTCTCGATGGGGATGACGGGGAAGCCGAACTGCTCCTTCGCGCCACCGGCGCGGAAGACGGCCTCCGCCTTCTTCCAGTCGACGATGTGAAGCAGGTCGGTGGCGTTGCGGCTGACGCCGGCCTCGAAGGGGGGCTTCTTGTCCTGGATGCCGCCTGTGGCCAGTTCTGTGTTCAGGGAGTTGATGAAGATGAAGCCGTCGCTGGCGAGTTTGCCGGCGTCCGCGATGTCCTGCCAGTAGGGCGGCAGTTCCATGGCGAAGGACTCTCCCGAGATGATGCGGCCCTGCTTGCGGTCGAACTTCCAGAAGATCACGCAGCCGCGGTGCGTCTCCTTGTACTTGTCCATGGTGGCGTACTCCCACCCGAGGGGCACGCCGTACTGCGAACTCTCGATCACGTACTCGGTGTTGGGCGTGACGCACAGGCCGTGGTTGCTGACGGTGAGCGGATTCTTGAGGATCTGCTTGGTCTCGAAGTCGCGCAGGTCGATGACGGCGACGCGGGCGTTGACCTTGTCGTTGATGAAGAGCCACTCGCCGTCGTAGTCGCCGTTGGTCTCGGAGAGCGCGGGGTGGTGCGTGTCGCCCCAGAGGTTGGGCTTGCCGGCGACGTTGCCCTGGGCGAGCACGTCATTGCCGACGCCGTACCCCCAGCCCTGCCACGGCTCGGGGGTGAAGACGGCGATGGTGCGCAGCAGGCGCATGGAGGGCACGCCGATGACGTGGACCTGCCCGCTGTGCCCGCCCGACGAGAAGATGACGAACTCGTCCTTCATGCCGCTGGGCGTGTAGGTCTTGGCGGCGGCGAGCAGGTCGGCGGTGCTCAGGCCGCGCGCCTGCGCCGCCTTCTGCACGTCGGCCATGGACTGCGCGGACGCGTGGCCCGCGAGCAGACCGACCGCGGCGACGACGGTCGCGGCGACGGTGCGGATCGGAATCGGATCGTGTTTCATGATCATCTCCTTCGTGCCGAACCCTGTCAGGTGGAGTGAATCCGGACTTCCGCCACAACGGCGGTCATTGCAGGATGGTGCGGATGAACGCGACAATCTCGGCGATCTGCTCGTCGGTGAGGGCGGGGTTGCCGCCCTTTGGAGGCATGTCGATGCCGGTGGTGTTGTCGGCGTCCCAGACCGGGCGGCCGGTCTTGGTGAACGCGACGAGTTCGCCATCGGACTTCGACCGAACGAACTCGCTCCCCTTGAGCGGCTTGCCCAACCCTTCCATGCCCTCGCCGCGCGCGCCGTGGCAGGCAGAGCAGGAGGCGACGAACAGTTCGTACCCGGGGCCTCCCGCGGCCGCGAAGGCCTCGCCGCCGTTCGAAGCGTCGAGGGACTTGGTGTTCCATGCCTCGACCGATACCGTGGGAGCCTTCGGATCCTGGATAGCGCGGAGGTAGGTCACGACGGACGCGAGCCGAGCATCGTCGATGCCTTGCGCGCCGCGAGCCGGCATGAGCGTGCCGCTGGTGTTCGCCGGGTCCGTGGGGAACCGGCCGTTCACGAGCAGGTCGAGCAACTCCCCATCGCTCACGCCCTGGACGAACGCGCTGTTCCGGAGCGGCTTGCCCAGACGCGGGATGCCCTCGCCGTTCCGGCCGTGGCAGAGCGCGCACGCGGCGAGGTAGGTTGTCTCGCCCAGGGCGATCTCGCGCGGTTCGACGCCGAGGGCCGCGGCCTGTACGCTCCACGGCGGAGGCGGAGGCTTCGGGTGGCCGAACACCATGAAGGCGAGAATGAGCGGGAGCGTGGCGATCATCACCGCGAATGCGCCGATCACGTGCCATCGGTAGGGATCGGCGGTAGGTCCCTGACCGGCCCCGTTCGCGGGCACGGGAACTCGCCGCGGAGGCTGGGGAAGAGTGTCGGTGGTGGTCATGGTGTGTTCTCGATGAGTGGCATGAGGTGTCGTATTGAAGACTAAAGGATAAATATATACGATTGTAGTCTAGGGCGCAAAATGAATGTGGTCAATTGAGTCCACGTTTCACTCCGATGGATCTGGACAGGGGCGTGAAGTTCCGGTTCGCGAGCCGGCGATGGAGACCGGAAAGTAGCCTCGGGCATCACACAAGGGCCGGATGCCACCCGGGCCGTCGAGAAGGTCGGACAGGGAGGTCGAGGCGAAGGACCGCTCCGCTCGGGCCAACTCCGCGTCGAGCAGGCTGTGGAGGGAGCAGAGGGTGGTGTGACCCTTGATGCCGAGCGGACAACGCTCGATCCGTTGAAGCGGGGCATCTGAGGCTTTCAGGACGTCGAGAACACTGATCGCGGACGGCACCTTGGCGAGAGCGAAACCGCCGCTGGCGCCGCGGTGCGCGGTGAGGATGTCCTGCCTGGCGAGCGTGCGCAGTATCTTCTGGAGATAGCCGACGGGGACGCGGGTCGCCTCGGCAATCTCCTGGGCGGAAGCGGGGCTGTCCGTGGTACGGGCGGCGAGGAAGACCGCGGCGCGAAGTGCGTACTCAGCGGTTTGCGAGATCATGGTCGATCATCCTGCCAAATAGTGGACTTATAGATACATTATCGACTCGGTCGGGCGCGGAGTCAACCGATCTCACTCGGGAGGGCACGGCCGAGTTGTTAGTGCTATGTTTGGTTTGTGTATCAGCGACTCGTGGCGTTCGCGTCGATCGACAGAATCGCTCGACGAAGCACCGGACGGGCCTGGATGGGGCCGAACTCGCCGGGGTCGATGGTGATGCGGAGGGTGCGGTCGGCGCGGGAGGGGCTTGGGAGGTGGG
>JAHCJE010000137.1 GCA_026128865.1 Phycisphaeraceae bacterium
GGCGGCGGGGGGGGCGGTGGATGAGGTAGGCGGTCTTGAAGCCGTCGGGGCCGACGCCGAGCAGGGGTGCGTCGGCGAAGATGCGCGATGCGCCCTGGAGATAGAACCATCGGAAGAGGATTGAGAGTTCGCCGATGCGCTCTCCGACGAGGCCGCGTGCGAGGACGGCGGCGAGCGCGGCCGCGACGACGCCACACCCAATCGCGGCGCCCGCGCGAGGGGGCAGTCGGAGACGCCGCGCGAGCGTCGGGAGTACGAGGAGGACGATGCCGAGCGCGGCGCCGGCGATCGCGCCTTTGGGCGCCTGGCCGCCGGCGATGGGGCCGAGGAGCAGGCCCGCGGCTGCTGCTGCCGCGCCGAGCGGCGGCAGAGCGAGCAGGAGGCGCGGCGAGGGGGGGGCATCGGCGGGCCGTCGGAGCGCGGCGAGCGCGACGCCCGCAAGCCCGACGAAGCACGCGGCCATGACGCTGGCGTAGACGTTGGACAGGCCGAACCAGCCTGAGGCTTCGGGCTGTGTGAGCCGGCGCTCGAAGATGAGGGCGGCGGATGAGCCTGGCTCCCAGCCGTGGGAGCGGAGGATGGCGTCGCGCCGCTGGCCGAAATCCTGCACCGTTGCGGCGTGCTCGACGAACACCTGCATCACGCCGCGGCCGGCGAGCGCGACGGCGAAACCGAAGACGACGGCGAGGGTCACGCGGCGGATGGCGGCGTCGCGCGCGGCTTCGCGCAGGGCGAGCGCACCGCTGAGCGCAGCGATCCATGCCGAGGCGAGGCGAACGTCGTCAAGGGTGCGGTCTGGGCGGAGCAGGGCGTGCCAGAGGGCGGGGAGCGTGCCGATGGCGAGGAGAAGCAGCGCGACGGCCGGGAGGCGCCGCTGTGCGAGATGTTGCGCGAACAGGACCGCTGTCGCTCCGAGCAGCGTCACAACGTCGAGCGCCACCGAACCCGCCGGCCCGATGCCGAGGAGCGGGGACCAGTCGACGGTGGGGTCCATGGTCCAGCCGGGGAGGGGGTCGTGACGGACGGTGGCGCGGGCGAGCGCGGCGGCG
The DNA here is from genome assembly GCA_026128865.1 of Phycisphaeraceae bacterium. Lineage (GTDB taxonomy): Bacteria > Planctomycetota > Phycisphaerae > Phycisphaerales > UBA1924 > CAADGN01. The sequence goes on from JAHCJE010000137.1 coordinate 1,050, forward strand.
AGGATGGTCGTCGAGCCGAGCCAGAGGAGGCGGCGCGCGGATGTCTGCGCGGAGTCGGTCATGGGTTCGCGCCGTTGCGGGGTGCGCTTGCGTACTCGAAGGCGGCGACGACGAGCAGGATGACGGCACACTGCACGCCGACGAGAATCGCCTGCCACGGCGCGAGCGAGGCGAGCATGACGCCGGAGAGGCCCGTGACGCCGGTGAGACCGCAGATGACGGCGACGGCAGCGGGCTTGCCGAGTCCGCGGCGCACCAGCCGGTGCGAGAAGTGGTTGAGGTCGCCGACGAACGGGCTTCGGCCGTGGCGCAGCCGGACGATCGTGACGGAGGCGAAGTCGTAGAGGGGGACGGCGAGGACGACGAGGGGCATGAAGACGGCGTACCAGCCGCCGGCGGCGTCGGCGTCGTAGTAGGTGGTGCGCACGGTGAGGAAGCCGAGGAGGAAGCCGATGACGAGCGAGCCGCCGTCGCCCATGAAGATGCGGGCCGGCGGGCGGTTGTAGGCGAGGAAGCCGAGGCATGAGCCGACGAGCAGCGCGAGCGTCGCGGCGACGAACCACTGGCCCGAGAGAAGTGCGGCGGCGAGGAAGCACGTCCCCGCCACGCTCGCCACGCCCGCGCACAGGCCGTCCATGTTGTCGATGAAGTTCATCGCGTTCGTGACGACCGCGATCCAGAGGACGGTGATCGCGATGGAGAGCCACGGCCCGCCGACGTGGGCGTCGAGGGCGGTGAGGAGCCGGGTGTCGGTGAGCGATGCGATCGCGCCGGCCGCGCCGAGCATGACGACGAGTTTGATCCACGGGCCGAGCGGGCGGCGGTCGTCGATGACGCCGAGCAGGTGCAGCGCTGCGAGCGCACCGAGCAGGCCGAGCGCGAGCGGGGCCTGCTGCGCGATGCCGGGCAGGTGCTCCCAAAGGGCGACCGGGATCAGGCCGGGTTCCTCCTGCCACTCGAGGTCGGTCGTTCGTGCGAGCGGGACGAGGAGTGCGAGGCCGGCGAGGATCGGGAGGGCGGTACCGGCGAAGATGGCGATGCCGCCGGTGTTCGGCACGCGGCGTGGCGGCTCCTTGACCTGGCCTTCGACACCGGGCGAGTCGAAGGCCCCGAGTCTGTGACCGAGCCGGGCGAGGATGGCGGTGAGCGGGAACGACACCGCCAACGCCGCCGGGATCAGCGCCAGGCACAGCCAGATCATGCGCCGACTGTACCTCGGGGCCGGGCCAGCCGCCTTGCGATCGGCCACGGGAGGTAGGCGAGGGCGAGGGCGGCCTGTGCGATCAGCACGAGGGCGATCGGTCGCCAGGGCCACGGGCCGAGTGAGTCGAGGAGCGTGCGGTGCTCGGGCGTGGTGCGGCCGAGGTAGCCGTAGTTGAGGTCGAAGGCGAGGTTGATGACGAGCACGGCGGCCCCGTATGCAAGGCTCAGACCGGCGGCGAGGAGCCAGTCGCGCAGCATCGGGCGGTAGCCGAGGGCGACGACGTCGTAGACGGCCGAGCCGACGATGTGGGTGTGCCCGACGAAGAAGAGCCAGAACCGGAGCGTGCCGAAGCCCTCGTCGAGGACGGGCGTGAAGTAGGCCTGCGTGGAGAGGGCGAAGGCCCAGAAGTAGAGGAGTGTGCGCAGCCAGCGCGCCTGCGTGAGGAGGGCGAACGGCGCGACCCACGCGGCCAGATCGCACAAGTGGAGGGGGAAACTCTCGCGCGGGTCGAAGTTCGCAGGCAGGAGCCACCAGATGACCGCCGCGGCCTGCCAGAGCATGGTCGTGCCTATCCATGCAATTCGGAGAGCACGCTCGCGCCGTGTGCCGCGCCACTGCCGACCGAGCCACGCCGCGCCGGCCATGAGCGAGGCAAGGACCGCCACCGTGAGAACGTGCTGCATGGAGAACGCCCGGAACTCGAGCATCCAGTCCCAGTGCGGCTCGGGGGGAGTAGGCAACGCCACTTTCACGCGGGGATGGTACTGCGGCCGAAGTAGCGAGAGGGCTGGAACGCGGCGCAGAGCCGCACCGGTATTGCAGGCATCGAAGTGACCACCGTGGGCGCAAGGCCCAGGGTCTCGCTCCGATCAGCGGAGGCATCAGGGTCGCTCTACAGGAAAGCCGCTGTTCACAGCATCTCGTGACAGGAGCAGAGGTTCTCCTGATGGCTCTCGCCTCTTGGTTCACGAGCCGGCCCTCCCGCGTACTGCCCGAGTCCTCGTCTAGCATGTCGTCATGATGCGGACGCTTCAGGAGATCGAGACGACGGGGTTGGCCGCGCTGTCCGCCACTGGCGATGCAGACGCACTCGAGGGATGGCGTATTGCCTACCTCGGCACGAAGGGGAGGCTTCGCGCTGCGATGGCCGGGCTGAAGGACGTGCCCGGGCCGGAGAAGCCGGCGGTCGGCAAGAGGCTCAACGAGGTGAAGGCCGCGCTTGAGGCGGCGTTCGAGGCCAGGCGTGCCGCGCTGCACAACGGACAGCCCGCGGCGTCAGGGCCGGTGCTGGACGTGACCGAGCCGGGCAGGGTCGTGACGGAGGCTGCCGGGCGTCGGCACATCCTGACGCGCGTGCGGGAGGAGTTGTGCGAGGTCTTCGGGCGGATGGGGTTCGACGTCGCGGACGGCCCGGAACTCGAGGACGACGAGCACAACTTCGTGAAGTTGAACATCCCGCCGGACCACCCGGCGCGCGACCCGATCGACAACTTCTACGTGGACGACCCGCGGACGACCACCAGGCCGCGGATGATGCGCAGCCAGACGAGCACCGTGCAGGTGCGCGTGATGGAGGACGCGGTGGCGAGGGGGTGGGGGCCGCCGATCAAGGTCATCAGTCCGGGGCGCGTGTACCGGCCCGACACGGTTGACGCGACGCACTCGTTCATGTTCCACCAGATCGAGGGCCTGTTCATCGACCGCGGCGTGACGATGGCGGACCTGAAGACGACCCTCTTCCAGTTTGCCCGGGCCTACTTTGGCGACGGGGCCGAGGTGCGGCTCCGGCCGTCGTTCTTCCCGTTCACCGAGCCGAGCGCGGAGTTCGACATGAAGATCGCGCTGCGGCCGGGCGAGCCGGCGAAGTGGATCGAGTTGGGCGGGTGCGGCATGGTGGACCCGGCCGTGCTGCAAGCGTGCGGCATCGATCCCGAAGAATGGACGGGCTTCGCGTTCGGGTTCGGGATCGAGCGGATCGCCATGGGGCGGTACGGCATCCCGGACATCCGGCTGCTGTTCGAGAACGACCTGCGTTTCCTCGGGCAGGTGTGAGGCGTTGGTCAAGGGGGCTGCATGAGCGAGCATGACCGAGGGCTGGGGCCGCCGACCGGGTTCGACCCGGACGATCCGTCGCTGTTTTTGGACGCTCCGAAGTGGCCGAAGGTGGTCGGGATCATCAGCATCTGCTGGGCTGGTCTGGGGCTGTTCTGCACGGGGTGCGGGCTGGCGATGATCCCGTTCTGGTCGCAGATGATGGAGCCAACGCTGGAGGGAGCCCCGCTCCCGCCGACGATGGTCATGGGGCCGCTGGACTGGGCACTGGGGGCGATCGGCCTCGGGTTGACCTTCGTCCTGCTCTTTGCCGGGATCGCGACGGCCGGCCGCAAGCCGGTGGGTCGGACGCTGCACCTGGCGTACGGGGTGGCTGCGCTGCCGATCGTGGCGGTGAACATCTGGAATGCGCTCGAGAAGAACGCCGCGATGGCCCAGTGGGCCGCCGACTATCCGAACAACCCGATGGCGCAGGGCCAGACCGGCCCGGGTGCGGCGTTCGGGGTGGCCATCTCGGTGGCGATGATCCTGCTCTTTGGGCTTGCCTGGCCGGTGTTCTGCCTTGTCTGGTTCGGATTGGTGAAGCGGACGCCCGAATCGATGACGGCCGGGGTCGGAACCGGCGAGGTGGTGTAGCGGGCCTGGTCGATGGTGGATGCGGTCTTTTCAGCGTCTGAGGGGATGATGGCTGCCTCAACTGCCCGGCCTCGGAGAAGGAAGGCTGACAAGGCTTCGTGCCCTGCCCGGGATGCGGGCGGAGAGGGGGAGTTCCCGTCTCAGATTGTGGGAGGTATACTGATCGGGTTCGCGGGCGTAGTTCAGCGGTAGAACGTCAGCTTCCCAAGCTGAATGTCGAGGGTTCGATTCCCTTCGCCCGCTTTGAAGACCGCCGTTGTCCAGCACGGACAGCGGCGGTCTTTGTTTGCCAACTCCCGCGGTTTACGCGACTTGCGCCCCTCCGCGATCGGTACGGCTCACGGGCCGTCCTCTGCCAGCGAATGACAGGGATTGTCCGCCCCGGTCGTGGCTCTGTGCAAGCGCTTGTGCAAGCGGTGGTGCAAGGGGCACCCGCCGCCACTTCAACATCCGGGCCACGCGCCCGGCCAAACTGGGCTTGGCGCGGTGGTTGCCACCGGCACCGCTCTCGACGACACCGCCTCAGACACCCGCGGCCGTTGCCTCGGCCCGCCGTGGTTCGGTGCTCACCCCGAGCGGCAGATGGGGCAACCGCTCGATGGCGCCGGCTACGTCGAGCAGCCTCGGGTCCGTGTAGACGTTGGCCGTCAGACTCGGATCGCTGTGACGCATCGCGGCCTGGGCGGTTCGTAGCGAAACACCGGCCTTCGAGAGATGCGTGCCGAAGGTGTGCCGGAGGGCGTGGACGTCCAGCGTCCGCCCTCGCTCGTCGGTCTTGAGGACCACCTCTTTGCCATCGCGCACCTCGACGCGGGCCAGCCCCGCGAAGACCAGGTCGCGGTCGAAGATCCGGATCAGCCCGGTCGGAACGACCAACAGCGGCGCGTCCGGAGGGAGAGCCGTGGGGATCGCGTGTCCGGCCTCGCGCGCGGCCTGTTGCCGCTGCGCGAGCCTGTCCGCCAGCCACGCGCGGAGGTCGTCGGCGAGGTCGGCCCGAAGCGGAATCTCCGAGCCCTGGCGGTTCTTCTCATCGCCGGCGTGCAGAACGAGGTAGGGAAGGGGCGCGCCGAGATCGGCCTGCCCGACGGTGATGCTCGCCAACTCACTCTTGCGCAGGCCGGTGAGGACGAGCGTCTTGTAGATGAGCGCCCGCTCCCATCCGACGCGCTCCAGGTGCTGCCGTGCCCGCTTCGAAACGTTGGCCAGCGGCTCGCCCTTGTCCTTGCCTCGGCGGATCGTCAGCGCCTCCGCGAGCGAGCGGCGGCGGGCGGCATCGATCAGGCGGGCCAGCTCCTGCTCGGACAGCGCGCGGCGCTTGCGGCGGGCATCCTTCCGGTCGTCGGCCACGGCCACGTGCTCGAGCGGATTGCGCTGCAAGCGGCCCGTCTTGACGCTCCAGTTCATGAACGCCACGCACGCTCGGCGGTACCCGTTGCGCGTGCCGGCCGACATGCCGACGTCGGCCTGCCGGCGCAGCCACCGCTCGACGGTCGGCGCGTCGAACTCGCCCAGCCGATGCACGCCCTGTTCCTCGGCGATGCGAAGCACGCGGCGTTGGGCCTGGGTGTACCAGCGCGGCGTGGTGCCCTTGAGCCGCAGGTGCTCAATCCAGGCGTCCACACTGCGCTCGAGCGGCTCGCTGGCGTGGCGGGCCGCTCGGTCCTCCTCGGGCGAGATGACGCCGGCGCGGATGAGTTCAACACGGCGTTCGAGTTGGGCCAGGACGGCGCGGGCCGCGGTTTCGTCGCGGCATCCGGTCGGGTGTTCCCGCCAGACGCCCGAGGCGTCGCGGTACTTAGCGACGAACGACGCGGTCCGGCCGCGGATGCGAATGCGGCCGTCCTCTCCCTGGAAGACCTCCGCCGTGCGGACTTTGCCGCTGCGCAGCCGCCAGCGGGCGATGCGCTTGCCCCGCTGTTCGATGATCTCTGCGCCGGGCTGCAACGGCGCGGTCCAGGCTTTGCGGAACACGGTGCCCATCGACGTCTCGCGGTCTCCAACGGTTTGTCCGGCCCCAACGCACGGGAAGGGGTGGACGTCTCACAGTGAGGGGCAAGAGGCGGCGAAGGTCAAGGCAAATCCGGAGGAACCGCTCGATCGCCGAGCATGCGCGCGCCATGAGAAGCGACGCGAGTGCACGGCACGCAATGGTGAGAACTGCACGCTCGGGCAAGCGAGCCGCGGAGGCGGAGTGGGAAGCGACACCCGTCTTGCCGAGATGACGATCTCGACCTCACCGTTCATGTTCTGCCCCCTGCGCGCTCGGTCGAATGTCGTCCCGGCAGTTCGGGCAGCCTGCCGCGATCCAACGCTCAATCACCGCGCGATCCCACCGAACGAGCGCGCCGAGCCGTACGGGCCGCGGCATGCGGCCCGCATCGCAGAGGCGGTAGACATGACGGCTCGAACAGGACAGCAGAGTCGAGATCTGCCTGACGTCGAGGAGAAGGCGATCGCGATCACGAGAGTCGGTCATGGTCCGCCTCCTTGCGGAACGGTCGTTGGTGGGTGCAGAGGCGGGTGCGCGATCACCGGGCACCCCGTTCGTGGTCTCCCCGTGCGCTGAGCGCAGGCCCGCTCGACCTCGTCGGCTGCGGCGAGCGCGGCGCGGGCCAGGGGCGCGAGCGGGATCGGGTCGCGGGGGAAGCGGGGGGTCATGGGTGGCCCCCCGTTCCCCGCGGCGTGCCGCGCGCTCTTTTTTTGCTGTATAGGGATACATCCACAGGATGGGGAGCGCGCGCACGCGCGCGAAGAAAAAAAGAGTGTGCGCGGTCTCGGGCGCATCGGGGCGGCGCACGGGGGGCACGTTCCGGGCCGTGGCGGGTTCACCTGGCATCGGCCCCTCCTTCCTGCCCCTGCTCGGCGGCAAGGTCGTGCCCGAAGACGAGCGCGGAGGCGACCTCGGGCGTCAGCAAGACCGCCTGAGCACGCGGGCCGGCCGCGCGATCTCGGGGGTCGATCCCGACGATGCCGGTCGCCAAGCCGTAGTTGCGGAGGAGGCGGTCGAGGTCGGCGACGGACCGCACGGCCGTCTGCGGCAGGCCGCGCACGGACGTGCGCCACGTCTGGGGCCGCAGCGCGACTTGGACGATCTCGTCGCTCCCTCGGCGCA
>JAHCJE010000138.1 GCA_026128865.1 Phycisphaeraceae bacterium
GCGGCGCTTGACGGCCTCGGGGACGGGGCGCTTGCCGCAAGCGGAGACGATGCCGGCGAGGACGCGCTCGGGATCGAAGGGGACGCGCGTGCCGTCGCGTTTGACGACGGTGAGGCGGTTGGTCTGCTCGGCGCGTTCGTAGGTGGTGAACCGGCGGCCGCACTTGAGGCACTGGCGGCGTCGTCGGATGACGCGGCCGCCCTCGCTTGCCCGCGAGTCGATGACCTTGTCGTCGGTGGCGTTGCAGAAGGGGCAGATCATGGGCCGTCCGCGAGGTGTGGTGCCGGGTGGCCGGCGAGGCCCCGACATCTTGACGGATTGCGGGCGGGGCGTCAAAGGCACGGGCATCGGCATCCTGCCGGGCCGCTCACGTCGCCCGGCCCGATCGGCCGTATAGTGGGGTGCCGTGATCGACTGCCGTGCCACCACGACCACCACGACGACGACGACCGCCGGCCCGGGCGGGGTGTAGTGGCGGTTCGCCTGTTGGACCGACCGAACCCGCCCCGGCCCGCGAGCCGGGGTCTTTGCTTTTGGGCGACGGCGTAGGCTGTCACCCCCGGGACGAATGACCGAAGACGGAGAGGAACGATGAGCCAGGTTGCTGCGAAAGTGATCCGCGTGACGCTGCCGGACGGGTCGGTGAAGGAGTTCACCGGGGGGGTGACGGCGCGGCAGGTGGCGGAGTCGATCGGGCCGCGGCTGGCGAAGGCGGCGGTGGGGGCGAAGATCGACGGGGAGTTGAGCGACCTGTCGGCGGTGATCGACCGGGACTGCCGGGTGTCGATCGTGACGGAGAAGACGCGCGACGGGCGGCCGGACCCGGATGCGCTGTACCTGCTGCGGCACTCGGCGGCCCACGTGATGGCGGAGGCGATCCAGCGGGTCGTGCCGGGGGCGCAACTGGTGTACGGGCCGCCGTTGGAGACGGGGTTCTACTACGACATCCGCTTCCCGGACGACCGGCCGCTGAAGGAGGGCGACTTCGAGGCGGTCGAGGCAGAGATGGCGAAGATCGTGAAGGAGGATCGGCGGTTCACGAGGTACGAGATGCCGGCGGAGGAAGGGCTGGCGAAGTTGCGCGCGGAGGGGAGTAAGTACAAGATTGACAACGCGGAGCGAGCCATTGCAGCGGGGGCGGACGGGGCACGGGGCCTGGAAAGGCCCCGCCCCGTGCAACTCTCGTGGTATGCGACGGGGGAGCCTGGCAAGGACTGGGAGGATCTGTGCCGCGGGCCGCACGTGCCGAGCACGGGTCGGATCGGGGCGTTCAAGGTGATGTCGCTGGCGTCGTCGTACTGGCACGGCGACGAGAACTCGGACCGGCTGACGCGCGTGTACGGCACGGCGTTCTTCTCGCAGAAGGACCTCGACGAGTACCTCACGCGGCTGGAGGAGGCGAAGAAGCGCGACCACCGCGTGATCGGGAAGCAGTTGCGCCTGTTCCACATCGACGAGATGGTGGGGCAGGGGTTGGTGCTGTGGACGCCGCGGGGGTCGATCGTGCGCAAGGAGTTGCAGTCGTTCATCGGGGAGGAGTTGCGCAAGCAGGGGTACTTCGAGGTCTTCTCGCCGCACGTGGGGAAACTGGACCTGTACCGGACGAGCGGGCACTTCCCGTACTACGCGGAGAGCCAGTTCCCTCCGGTCGTGGAGCGTGAGTCGCTGGCGTCGCTGGCGGCGGAGGGGTGCTCGTGCGCGGAGTACGCGAACCGGCTGTCGAAGGGGGAGGTCGAGGGGTACCTGCTCAAGCCGATGAACTGCCCGCACCACGTGAAGATCTTCGCGAGCGAGCCGCACTCGTACCGGGACATGCCGGTGCGGCTGGCGGAGTTCGGGACGGTCTACCGGTGGGAGCAGTCGGGGGAGTTGAGCGGGATGCTGCGGGTGCGGTGCTTCACGCAGGATGATGCGCACCTGTTCTGCACGCCGGAGCAAGTGGGGCAGGAGGTGCTGGGGTGCCTGGAACTGGTGAAGGTGATCTTCGCGACGCTGGGGATGAAGGAGTACCGGGTGCGGGTGGGGCTGCGCGATCCGGATTCGGCGAAGTACGTGGGCAACCCTGAGAACTGGGACCGGGCGGAGGCGTCGTGCTGGGAGGCGGCGCGGACGCTGAGGGTGCCGTTCACGGAGGAGCCGGGTGAGGCGGCGTTCTACGGGCCGAAGATCGACTTCGTGGTGAAGGACGTGATCGGGCGGGAGTGGCAGTTGGGGACGGTGCAGGTGGACTACAACCTGCCGGAGCGGTTCGACCTGTCGTACATCGGGGCGGACAACAAGCCGCACCGGCCGGTGATGATCCACCGTGCGCCGTTCGGGAGCATGGAGCGGTTCGTGGGGTTCCTGATCGAGCACTTCGCGGGTGCGTTCCCGGCGTGGCTCTCGCCGGAGCAGGTGCGGGTGCTGCCGGTGAGCGAGAAGACGGAGGCGTACGCGAAGCGCGTGCTCGCCGCGCTGGTCGAGGCGCGGGTGCGCGCGACGGCGGACCTGGCGAACGAGCGTTTGCAGGCGAAGATCCGGCACGCGGCGGAGGAGAAGGTGCCCTACCTGCTGGTGGTCGGGCCTCGGGACGAGGAGGCTGGGACGGTGTCGGTGCGTGCGCGCGGCGTGCAGCAGGACCTCGGGGCGATGGGGTTGGGCGAGTTTGTCGCTACGATTCAGCGTGAGATTGCGAGTCGCGGGGCCGAGACTGTGCTGGGCCGACTCACGGGGGAGCAACGGGCATGAGTGAGATCGTGTTCGTCGTCGAGGAAGACCCGGATGGCGGGTTCACGGCGCGCGCACTTGGTCACTCTATCTTCACGGAGGGCGATGACATGGATGCCCTTCGGGAGAACGTGGGCGATGCGGTTCGATGCCATTTCGCCGACGAGACGAGCCTGCCTGGCAGCGTTACTTTGAGGCGCTGAGGGCCGGAGCCACATCGGAAGCGACGCCGCCTATCCTCCCGCCCCTCGCACCGACCGGGCCTGTTCGCCATGTTCCGCCGCATCATTCCACGCAGCACGCCGGCGTCCGTCCGTCGTGACCTTCGGCTGATGACGGCCGACGGGGTCCTGTACTCGTACATGGTTGGGACGGGGGAGACGTACTTCGCGGCGTTCGCGTTGGCGATCGGGCTGGGGGAGGTGCTGGCGGGGCTGGTAGCGTCGGTGCCGCTGGTGACGGGGGCGTTGCTGCAACTGGTTTCGCCGTGGGCGGTGGCGCGGCTGGGGTCGCTGCGGCGTTGGGTGGTGATCTGCGCGACGGTGCAGTCGCTGAGTTTCGTGCCGCTGGCGGTCGGGGCGGTGGTGGGGGCGATGCCGGCGTGGCTGCTGTTCCTGGTGGTGGCGGTGTACTGGGCGGTGAACTACGGGCAAGGCCCGGCGTGGAACACGTGGGTGACGACGCTGGTGCCGCGGCGGATCCGTGCGCGATACTTCGCGAACCGCTCGCGGGTGGCGCAGTTCGGCACGCTGGGCGGGCTGGTGCTTGGGGGCATGGTGCTGCACGCGGTGAAGGGTTCGTCGAACGCGGTGCATGCGTACGCGGCGTTGTTCCTGGCGGCGGCGGCGGCGCGGTTCGCGGCGAGCCGGTGCATCGCGGGTCAGCGGGAGCCGGTGCCGATACCGCCGGACTTCCGCCTGGTCGGGTGGCGTGAGATGGCGTCTCGGTGGCGTCACGGGCACGACGCGCGGCTGCTGACGTACATGCTGGCGATGCAGGTGGCGGTGCAGATCAGCGGGCCGTACTTCACGCCGTACATGCTGGCTCGGCTGGAGTTCAGTTACGCGCAGTTCATGCTGCTGGTGAGCGTGTCGTTCGTGGCGCGTTCGATCTGCCTGCCGCACATCGGGCGTCTGGCGCACGCGCTCGGGCCGCGCACCGTGCTGTGGATCGGGGGGCTGGGGATCCTGCCGCTGTCGGCGTTGTGGATCGTGTCGGACAACTACTGGTACCTGGTTGCGACGCAGGTGCTGGCGGGTGCGATGTGGGCGTGCTACGAGATGGCGACGTTTCTGCTGCTCTTTGAGACGATTCCGGCGAGCGAGCGGACGAGCGTGCTGACACTGTTCAACTTCGCCAATGCGCTGGCGATCGTGGGGGGCGCGCTGGTCGGGGCGGCGGTGCTGACGCTGTTCCACGCCGAGCCGTGGGTGTACTTCCTGATCTTCGGGCTGTCGTTTGCGGCGCGTGTCTGCACGGTGCCGCTGCTGGCGCGGGTGAGGGTGCCGGAGTTCGAGCCTGTGGACCTGCCGCTACGTCCGATCGCGGTGCGTCCGTCGGCGGGGTCGCTGGACCGTCCCGTGCTGGCGGGGATCGACGCGGAGACGCCCGCGCCGGGCGAGCCGGAGAAGGCCGTAGACTCCGGACGATGAGCGAGATCGTTCGCATCGCGATGTGGTCCGGGCCGCGGAACATTTCCACGGCGTTCATGCGGTCGTTCGGCAGCCGCGCGGACACGGCGGTCGTGGACGAGCCGCTCTACGCGCATTACCTGAAGACGACCGGCGCGAACCACCCCGGACGTGACGAGGTCATCGCGCGGCACGAGACGGACTGGCGGAAGGTGGTGGCGTATCTGACGTGTGCCGAGCCGGATGGCAAGCGTGTGTTCTACCAGAAGCACATGGCGCACCATCTGCTGCCGGGGATGGACCGTGCATGGGTCGGCGGGCTGACGAACTGCTTTCTGATCCGCGATCCTGCGGAGGTGATCACGAGTTTCGTGAAGGTGGTCGCGGACCCGACGGCGGAGGAACTGGGCTTGCCGCAGCAGTGGGAGTTGTTCGAGTCGGAGCGGGTGCGCACGGGGCGGACGCCGCCGGTGATCGACTCTCGGGACGTGCTGACGGACCCCGCGACGATGCTCGCGATGCTCTGTGACCGCGTCGGCATCCCATTCGACGCGGCGATGCTGCGCTGGGAGGCCGGACCGCGCGAAACGGACGGCGTGTGGGGGCCGCACTGGTACGCGAGCGTGTATCGCTCGACAGGGTTCGAGCCGTACCGGGCGAAGAAGGAGCGGGTGCCGGAGCGGCTTGCGGGGGTGTACGAGCGGTGCCTGGCGATCTACGAGCGGCTTGCGGAGCAGCGACTGCGAGTTCAGGGCTGAGCGAGTGAAGTGTGTGCGAGTTGGTCGAGGGCGGCGTCGGGGTCGGTCTCTTCGAGTGTGATGCGGCGTCCCATGTTTCGAACGAAGAGATGGAGGTATGCGGTCTCGCTGGGTCGGACTTCGACTCGGCGCGCCGCGCTTGCACGAGCTTCGGCGCGGACGTGGTGGACGCCGGGGTTGACGTGAAGGGGGAGATAGGTGCCCTGTGTGAGCGTGCCGACGTGGCGTTGGTCGAGATAGACCTCGGCGGGGCGGCGTGAGAGCGTGGCGCTTGGGCGGTAGACGTAGATGACCGCGCTGTCCGCGCCGACGAACTCGGGTCGGAAGCGTTTGCGCGGCTGCGTGGAGCAGGCAGAGAGCGCGACAGCGGCGGTGAGCGAGAGCAGGATCAGGGCGCGCGTTCGCAGAGGTGGCATCGTCAGTCTCGTCCGTACATCCGCGAGGCGAGGATCTGTCCGACGAAGAGCTCGTGGTCTGCTTCGAGGTCGAAGTGTCGGACGACCTCGCAGTCGAACGCGACGATGGATCGGAGGAGCACGGGCGATCCTGTGACGAGCGTTTCGGTTGGGAAGGCGTCGAATGGATCCTCGCGCGTCTCGTCGTGATCGGCGAGTTCGGTCGAGAACTTGCGCTGGATGAGGCGGTTGTCGGGGGCGACCATGCAGATCGCGAAGGCGTGGCTGTCGCGGATGAGCGGCTCGATCCAGTGCCCTTTCCTGGCGGCGACGCAGATGAGGAGCGGCTCCTCGGCGCAGGGCTGGACCGAGCGCACCACGACGCCGGCGCGCTTGCCCTCGAAGGCTGCCGTCATGACGAACGTCCCGCAGGGGATTCGTTCGATCGCGGTCCTGGGGTCATCGATCCGTGTGTCGGCCATCGTGCCTCGGTGTTGTGTTTCGGCCCGCCACGGGCGGGAGTGTACCGCGAGGGGCGTGGAATCCCTGTGCGGGTCGGAGCGTGGTGAGCCGATGCCGCAACTTTTCTCCCAAGTCGGCCCAAAAAGGTGCCGATGGGTGTTGACAGGTGGGGCAAAGTGGGGCATGATCCCAGCCATGACAACGGAGGCGGTCACTCGTGGGGTTTATCGGACTAGCCGAGGTCACGATCGACGGCAAGGGCCGGCTGGCCGTTCCTGCGAAGTTCCGGTCCGCGTTGGGATCCGAGACGGCCTCTCGGACGTGGGTGAGCATGCCGCGGGACGACGGCACGATCCGCTTGTACCCGATCGCGGAGTTCACTCGACTGTCGGAGGAGCTGGGAGGGAGTTTGCTCGCGGATCGGGACGAGACGGAGGTGCATCGGATTTTGTTCGGCTTTTCGGAGGAGATCGAGACAGACGCGGCTGGTCGGCTGATTTTGCCTCGTCGGCACGTCGAGTTGACCGGGATGCCGAACGAGGTGGTCGTCGTCGGGTCGGGTCGGCACCTGGAGATTCACAGCCGGGCCGAATGGTCGAAGCACGAGGGCGCGCGGCTGGCGCAGTTGCAGGAGTACATCGCTCGCGTTCGGCGTTCGGGCGCGGGCGGCGGAGCATGACGAGTTGCCCGCCGGTGAGGGCTGGCGAGGACAGACGAACGGCGGGGCGAAGGCTCCGCGAGACGGCACGCGTCGAGAGGGCGGAACAAACGGACTGCTGAAGCTCCCGCCGGGCCTGCGTGATCGGTCCGGCCGCCGGCGCAAGGACGCCCCGGCGAACAGGAGGCCCCCTCGACACCCGGCCCGGGCGAGCCACCACCCGCCCGTGCCTTTCCAGGGGCTCCGTCGGCATGAGTGCCGGCGGGGCGGACAGGCCACCACCGGGCGGCGGGGCGCACCCACCACCACAGCCTCCGAAGCCCTGCTGCCACGCGACGCCCGCCCGGTTGATGCCGGGCGGGTTGTCATTTTCGTTGGGTTTCTGCGCCGTGTTGGGGGTTGAATTGCCGCAACCGTGCGGGATTGAACGCGGATAGCAGGATGCCCGCGCGCCGTGTGAGTGTCGGCGTGAAGGATCGTGGATGATCCGAGGCGTGCGCGGGTTTCGTTGCGTGCGTATTTCTGTGCGCGTCATGCCGTTGATCTGTCGTTGAAGCGCGTCGGCTCTGTGTTGGTGTGTCGTCGCGCCTCCAACCCGGCCGGCGGGGGATCCGTGTGCCCCGCCGGCCGGTCATTTGCGCACGCGGGGTTGATCGGCTGGGCGTCGGGGTGCGCGCCCGCGCCATCGCGCCAGGCGGCACAGACGGAATCGGCGGCTCATGGCCTGTCGGCGGCGCGCCGATGGAGGCTGAGTGCGTCCGCAGGCCGACCAGCCCGAATCACCGCTGCGCGAGGAGCACTTCCGGCAACTCGCGGAGGGCGTTCGGCGCAGCGCGAAGGTGCGCCGGGCGGTGGCGGTCGCGCGGGTGAGCGGGTGGACGACGGCGGTGTTCGCGTTCGTCTCGCTGCTGAGCGGGCTGTTCAGTGTCGTGGGGCTTGCGCTGGGCGTTGCGCTGGCGGTGGTGGCGTGGCGTGAGTTGCAGGGAGCCAGGTCGCTCGCGCGGCTGGATGCGGTCGCGCCGCGTCGGCTGGCGTTGAACCAGGTCTTCTTCGGCGCGTGCCTGTGCGCCTACGCCGTGTGGGGCGTGTGGCGGACGCTGACGGGCGACGGCCCCGGCGGCCTGGCGGCGACAGGCGATGCGCAGGTGGACGCGATGCTGGCGGACGTGGCCGAGCCGATGCAGGCGATGATGCGCGTGGTGATGCTGGCGACGTACGGCGGGCTGTTCGTCGGGAGCGTGCTGGCGCAGGGGGGGATGGCGTGGTACTACGCGACGCGGGCGCGGCACGTGCGCGAGCACGCGGCGCGCACGCCGGAGTGGGTGGTGCGCGTGCAGCGGATGGCGGCGTGAGAAACAGGGGACAGTGGGCAGTGGAGGTCCGAGCAGCGCGGCCAGCGCTGCGGGGGCGGAGAACCGTTT
>JAHCJE010000139.1 GCA_026128865.1 Phycisphaeraceae bacterium
GACTGCGACCTCCGGCAGGCGGTGGTGGAGTGCGTCCGCTCGGCGTTCGTCACGACCGGGCAGCGGTGTACCTGCACGCGGCGCGTCGTCGTGCATCGCGCGGTGGCGGATCGTTTCATCGCGGCCGCGTGCAAGGCGGCGAGCAACCTCATCATCGGTGATCCTGCCGCGCCGCACCCGGTCTTCATGGGGCCGATCATCTCGGAGCACGCCCGGAGCGCCGTGCTGGATGCGCAGGCCCGTTTCGCGCGCGCCGGCGGCGAGGTGATGGTCGAGAGCCGGGCGGTCGAGACGCCGGAGGGCGGGTTCTTCGTCTCGCCCTGCGTCCTTCGCGTCGATCGCTTCACGGCGAGCGAGGGTGGCGAGGCGGGGTGCGACGAGGAGGTCTTCGGCCCGATGCTGCGGATCGCCGTCACCGACTCGCTGGACGACGCGCTCGAACAGTCGAACGCGACCCGCTTCGGACTCGCGGCGTCGATCTTCACGCGCAGCGATCGCCACGCGGAGCGGTTCTTCAACGCCGTGCGGGCCGGGTGCGTGAACCTGAACGCGGGCACGGCGGGCGCGAGCAGCCGTCTGCCGTTCGGCGGTCTGGGCATCTCGGGCAACCACCGCCCCGCCGGTTCGTTCAGCCTCGACTACTGCGCGTACCCGGTGGCCGGGATGATCGAGACCGGCGACGGGGCGACGATGCACCCGGGGATGCGCGTCGAGGAGTCGTGGCTCGCGTAGAGCGCCTACGCGGGCGGGAAAAACGTGCCGCACTCCGGGCAGCGGGTCATGCCGGGGGGCAGCCCCTCGCGCGAGTAGCCGCAGTTCTCGCAGCGCGTGCTTGGCTGTTCGCTGCCGATGTCGTGCTCAGCGACGAGGAGCGAGTATGCCGCGCCCATGACAGCGATGCTGAGGGGCATGCCGAAGAAGATGCCCGGCAGGATCAGCAGCAGGAATGAGATGAGGACCATGACGCCGAGGACGATCCAGAGGCCGATCAGGCTGAGCCAGACCATGTTGCCGGTCATTCGCCATCCGAGCGAGATGCACTCGGACAGGTTGAGGTGGCGTGCGCGGGGGTCGGCGATCAGAACGATGCCGGGGTAGAGGCGCGTGGCGAAGAAGGCGCACGCCGGCAGGACGACGATCACGGCGAGAATCAGCCCGAGTGCCGCGCCGGGGGAAGATCCCTGGGACGTGAAGACGGTTGCGACGACCACGATGAGCAGCGGCAGACTGACCAGGAAGATCACCACGTAGTAGATGAGCGTGATCAGCAACACCTGCCCGTAGCGGCGAAACCCGTGGAAGACATCGCCGAAGCCCCCGGAAGCCCCGCGCACAAGGCCGACGACGAGCATCAGCATCCCCACGTGCACGTGCATGTCGAGCAGGAACGGGCTGAGCATGCCGAGCGGGTCGAACCCGATCGACTGCTCGAGGGTCCAGCCGATCATCCCCGAGACAAGGCTGTACGCCAGATAGGCAAGCGTCGCGCAGATGAGCAGGCCGTAGTAGCCTTTGAAGATAGACCACCCCGCTTCGAACGCCGCGCCGAACGAGTAGCCGCTCGGAGCGAGGCGGCGCAGCGATCCGCTGGAGAAGTAGGCCATGTCGGTTCTCTCGCCGGGGGTGTGGAGCGGGGCCAGTGTAACGCGAGATCGGGGCGGTGGGGGGGGGCGGCGAGCGGGAGCATCACCGTCGGGGAGAGGGAGAGGAGAATCGGAAGAGGGGGAGGCCGACGGTGATGGCACGAGACGGGTAGGTCATCATCGTCGGGCGTGGCCGGGCGGTGGAGGTAGACTGGGTGCGCCGTTGGCGACCGCGCCGCGAGGAGTTCGACATGCCGACGATTCTGCCCGATCCGCGTCAGTACCCCCGGTTCGCCGGCGTAGCGACGTTCTGCCGGTACCCGCTGCTGGAGCGGGTCGGGCCGGAGCATCGGCCGGTGGACTGGGCGATCTACGGCGTGCCGTTCGACGGCGGCGTGACGTTCCGGCCGGGGGCGCGGTTCGGGCCGAGGGCGGTGCGGGACGCGTCGCAGTACGTCAAGCGGTACTCGATCGAGCACGGGCTGGACCTCTGCGATGCGCTGAGCCTGGCGGACGCGGGCGATGCTCCGGTGCAGCCGTACTCCTGCCGCGAGACGGCCGAAGCGGCGGCGGCTTTCGCCCGCGGGCTGGGCGAGCCGTCGCACACGAGGCTGTTCGCGGTCGGGGGCGATCACTCGATCGCGTACGCGAACGTGCGGGCGACGTGGGAGCGGCGCGGCTCGCCGAAGGGGGGCCTGGCGCTGGTTCACTTCGACGCGCACTTCGACACGGTGGACCAGGTGTGGGGCGAGCGGTGGGGGCACGCCTCGCCGTTCATCCGCGCGATCGAGGAGGGGATGATCGACCCGAAGCGGATGATCTCGGTCGGCATCCGCGGGCCGTTGAACACGCGTGAGGACGCCGAGTACGCGCCGAAGCACGGCGTTCGGGTCGTTACCTGCGAGGATTGGAGGCGGAGTGGGAACGGCGTGCTCGAGCGGTTCGTTGCCGAACTCGGCGGGGCGGAGGCGTACCTGAGTTTCGACGTGGATTGCTGCGACCCCGCGTTCGCGCCCGGCACGGGCACGCACGCGATCGGGGGCCTAGCGTCGCACGAGGCGCTCGGGGCGATCCGGTCGCTGCGGGGGCTGAACGTGGTGGGGGCGGACGTCGTGGAGGTGCTGCCCGACCGCGATGTGGCGGAGATCACCGCGCTGCTTGCCGGGACCGTGATCTTCGAGGTGCTGTGCCTCGACGCGGTGCGGCGCCGGAAGTAGCCGGGCCGCGCGGCGTCTTGCGGCGCGGCTCGGCGTAGGGCAGCAGTTCCGGCGGCAGGGAACGCAGGCCGCGCCGCCGGGCCTTCATCACGGCGTAGTGCAGCGAGTCGTGGACGCGGTGGCGGACGCGGTCGGTGACGTTCAGGCCGAGCGCCTCCATCTGGGCGAGTGAGAACGCCCAGGCGTGGTACTCCTCGAGGCACCGCGGCTTGTAGCGGTGGAAGCCGATGGCGTGGTGGCCGATCTCGTGCAGGAAGATGGCGGCGGAGACCGGGCCTCGCGGGCGCGGGGATTCGATGAGGCGGCGGGTCTCGCCGTTGGCGTAGTAGACCTCCCACGCGAGGCCGGTCATGTCCTTGCGCCATCGCCGGACGCGGACGCCGTAGCGGTCGAGCATCTGGCGAGTCATGGCGTCGTAGCGGTCCTGCATGGAGGGGCCGGCCGTCGGCGTGCGCCGTACGGGGCGTGCGGCCGGCGCGGGGCGGGGCTGCGGTGGTCGGCGCTTGCGGCGCGGGGCGATGAGGTCCCAGAGCGTCAGCATGGCGTGCCTCCGGGGCCGGAGGCGAGTGTGGCGCCGAGTTCGATGCGGTGACCGCGCGCGAAGTCCGCCCACGGCATGGCGCGGCCGCCCGCGGGCTGGACGGTGAGCAGGCGGAGCGAGGTCGCGCCGCCGCAGGCCACGACACCCTGTTCCGGATCGATGATCGTGCCCACGGGGGATTGTTGGGAGCCGACGGGGCTCGGTTCGACGCGGAGCAACCGGAGCGACCGCCCGCCGAGCGTGGCCGTCACGCCAGGCCATGGCGTCAGGCCGTGGATGCGGCGTCGGCAGGCTTCGGCGGGCTGGGCGAAGTCCACCCAGCCGTCGGCCTTCGAAAGTTTCGGGGCGAGCGTGACGAGAGTTTCGTTCTGCACTTGCGGCGAGAGCGTGCCTGCCCCGTGTGCGCGCAGAACGGCATCCACCAGTTCCGGGCCGTCTGCGGCGAGGAGATCGTGCAGTTCGCCGGCGGTCAGGGCGGGGTCGAGCGGGCGGCGCGACTGGGCGAGGATGTCGCCCGCGTCCATGCGGTCGGCGAGCGTGATGACGGAGTTCCCGGTCTCGGCATCGCCGGCGAGGACGGCAGCGTTGATCGGAGCCGCTCCGCGCCAACGGGGGAGGAGCGAGGCGTGCAGGTTGATCGCGAAGCGACCTTCCAGCAGGGCACGCCCGAGTTTCTGCCCGAAGGCGATGACGACCCAGGCGTCGGTCGGGAAGGCGCGGACTTGTGCGCACACGGACGGTTCGTTGACTCGATCGGGCTTGAGCAGGGGCACGCAGGGGATGTGTTCGGCTGCCCATGCGCCGATGGGGGTTGGAGTGAGGCGGCCGCCGCGCCCGGCGGGGCGATCGGGCTGAGTGATGATGCACCGCACGCGGTGGCGCGCCGCGAGGCGTTCGAGCGTCGGCAGGCCGAACGCTCCGGAACCGAAGTAGACGAGGTCCATCGGCGGGCAGGATAGTGCCCCGCTTCAGGCGCGTTCGAGTTCGCGGATGAGGCGGCGGTTGCGGATGCGGTCCAACTGGGCCATGCGGTCGAGGATGAGGACGCCGTCGAGATGGTCGCACTCGTGCTGCCAGCACCGGGCGAGGAGGCCGTGGGCGGTTCTGGTGAAGGGTAGGCCCTCGAGGTCGATCGCGGAGATGGTGATGATGGGCGGGCGGAGCACGCGGCCGACCACGTCGGGGATGCTCAGGCAGCCTTCGTCGGCAGGCTCGACCGGGCCGGTGGGGTCCGAAAGGACGGGGTTGACATAGACTGTCGGCTGGTTCGTCGCGCCCGCCGGGTCGGACGCCGGGCTACGGCCTTCCATGGGGGGTACATGGCAGACGAACAACCGCCATGGCAGCCCGACCTGCGGCGCGGCCAAGCCGATGCCCTCAGCAATGCGCATGAGTTCGATCATCCGCGACGCGACGCGCCGGACCTCGTCGGTCACATCGGCGACCGGCTCGGCCTTGGCGCGGAGTGCCGGGTCGGGGTAGTGCAGGATGTCCAGGGAGGTGGGATCGACCGTCATTGGGCGATCGTATGTGGGAAAGGCGTCGGCTGGCGGGGACTGGGTGGTTCGCTACAATCGCTCCGCTAGGGTCGGCTCGACGGGTGGTCGGCGGCGGTTCGGGACGCAAGGCAGCATGATCGGGGATTGAAGCGTGGCGTTGTTCCGCAAGAAGGGACGGGATGAGGCCGGTGAACCGGCGTCAGAGGGCGGCGCACCGGCCGCAACGGAAGGCAACGGCGAAGCCCCGGTCTATTCGCCCGAGAAAGCCGCGAGATTCTTCGAACACGCCAAGACGGTGGCTGAGACGGGCAACCATGAGTATGCCATGCAGTTGTGGCTGAGCGGTCTTCGGCAGGATCCGACCAGCATGGAGGCGATGGAGGCGTTCTTCCGCAGCGCGGGGATCGTCGCCAGCGGCGACAAGCCCGCGAAGGCCGGCCGAGAAGCGGCCAAAGCGGTGGACGGTCGAGGGCTGGTTGAACGGTATCTGCAGTCGTTGCTGGCGTGGGGTCTGAACCCGTTCGACGCGGTAGCCGCGGTGCGAGCGGTGGATGCCGCGGTCAAACTGGACCTAGGTGAGCAGGCGTATTGGATGGGGGAGCGGGCGCTTGCGATTGCGCAGCGAGACAAAAAGCCGCGCAAGGATCTGTTCGTCAAACTGATGGACTCGCTCGCGACAGTCCAGGCTTTCCCGCTGGCGGTGAAAGCGGGCGAGGCGGCAAAGCAACTCGATCCGAGCGATGGCGAACTGGCCGCGCGAGTTCGCAACATGTCGGCAGCGGAGACGATGACGCGTGGCGGGTTTGACGAAAGCGGTCAGGCCGGGGGCTTCCGAAAGAACGTCAAGGATCTCGAGAAGCAGCGGCTGATGGAGGATGCCGACCGGGTCTCGAAGTCCGAGGAGACGATCGACCGGCTGATCGAAGCGGCGGAGGCGGATTACGCCCGTCGGCCTGAGGACATGTACGCCGTGCAGACGCTGACGAAGCGTCTGCTCGAGCGGGGCCGGGACGAGGACGAGCAGCGTGCCCTCCGTTTGCTCATGAAAGCGTACGAGGAGACCAAGAGTTTCCGATTCCGTCAGGAGGCGGGGAGGATCCAGGTCCGGCGTGCCCGGCGCACGCTCGTGAAGTACCGCGATGCTGCGGAGGCCAACCCTGCCGACGCGGAGGCGAAGGCCCGGTACCAGGAGGCCGAGCGGAAGTTCCTGGAGATGGAGGTTACGGAACTTCTTGCGGCTGTCGAGGCGTATCCGACGGACCTGTCGCTGAAGTACGAGCTGGGCAAGCGGCACTTCGCGCTGAAGGACTACGAGAGAGCGATCCCTCTGCTGCAGGAAGCCAAGGGTGATCCGCGGTTCCGGGCGCACGCGCTTGGCCAACTCGGGCACGCGTTCCAGGCGATCGACTTTGTTGACGAGGCGATCACGACGTTCCGGCAGGCGATCGAGGCGCACCGCTCGACCTCGGACGAGACTGGTATGGAACTGCGGTACGGGCTGATGGCCGCGCTGCAGGCGAAGGCGGAGCACGAGCGTGACCTCAGTGCGGCCGAAGAAGCAGAGAAACTGGCGTCCGCGATCGCGATCGAGCAGTTCGGATATCGCGACGTTCGCCAGCGGCGCGAGCAGTTGAAGAAACTGGTGGTCGATCTGCGGCAGGGCGCGGGGGCGTAGGGAGCCATGGCACAGGGACCGGCCGGATCGTCGTCGTCGGTCGGCGGCGCGGTCGCCATCATCCCCGCGCGGATGGGATCGGTTCGATTCCCGGGCAAAGTGCTCGCGGACGCGACGGGCAAGCCACTGATCCAGCACGTCTACGAGGCGGCGCGGACGGCACGCAGCGTGGAGCGGGCCGTCGTGGCAACGGACGATGCGCGTGTGCTTGCAGCGGTTCGCGGCTTCGGCGGCGAGACGGTGATGACTGGCGAGCACCCGAACGGCACGAGCCGCCTGGCGGAGGCCGCCGCAGCGATGGGGCTGGAGCCGGACCGCGTGATCGTCAACGTGCAGGGGGACGAGCCGGAGATCGAGCCGCAATTGATCGATCTGAGCGTGCAGGCCCTCGTCGAGACGGGCGCGGACGCTGCGACGGCCGCGTGCCCGTTCGAGCCGGACGAGCGGCACGACGATCCGAACGTGGTGAAAGTCGTGCTCGACGGACGGGGAATGGCCTTGTACTTCTCGCGGGCGCCGATCCCTCACCGACGCGACGCGGACGATGCCCCGTGCGCGCGCCCGCTTCGGCACGTCGGGTTGTACGTCTATCGGCGGGCGTTCCTGGAGGAATACCTGCGGCTGCCTGCAACGCCGCTCGAAATGACGGAGAAACTCGAGCAACTGCGGATCCTGGAGCACGGGCGGCGGATCGCCGTGGCGGTCGCCGCGGGGTCGAGTCGGGGGATCGACACGCCGGAGCAGTACGCCGCCTTCGTGGAGCGTTGGCGGGCGAGGGGGCGGGGTCGGGCGGAGTAGACTGCGGGCGTGACGGGCGACGCGCACACGATGGTCGAGCGGACGGACCCGAGGCTGCTCGCGGTCGCTCGCGGCGATGCGCCGGCGGACCTGCTCATCCGCGGGGCGTCGGTCGTCAACACGTTCACCTGCGAGATCGAGCGGGGGGACGTCGCCGTGTTCGGAGGGCGAGTGGCTGCGGTGGGGGAGCCGCGCGAAGCGAGAGAGTCGATCGACGCGCGCGGGGCGTTCGCCACTCCGGGCTTCATCGATGCGCACATGCACGTCGAGTCCACGATGCTGATGCCGCGGGAGTTCGTGCGGGTTGCGCTCCCGCACGGGACGACGGGTGCGGTGCTGGACCCGCACGAGATCGCGAACGTGCTCGGCGTGCCGGGCATCCGGCTGCTGATGGACGATGCGGCGGCGATGCCGATGGAACTGATGTGGGGCGTGTCCCCGTGCGTGCCCGCGTCGCACCTGGAAACGAGCGGCGCGAGCCTCGGGGTGGGCGAT
>JAHCJE010000014.1 GCA_026128865.1 Phycisphaeraceae bacterium
GATCACGGGGAGCGCTGAGATCGACAGGGCGGTCGCCATGAAGAGCGCGAAGATGCGGACATTGACCCCCTCGTCCCATCCCATCGCCTTCGGCAACAGCAGCGACGGAACCAGCGCGAACACGAATGGCACCACCATCCCGCCCACTCCCACCGACAGCGCGGCGACGCGCCTCCGCCAGATCGTCGAGAGGTCCACCTCCATCCCCGCCACCAGCAGGAAGAGCGTGATCGCCACGGTCGTCATGCCGTGCATCACGTGCGGCAACGGTCCCTCACGCGGGAAGAGCCACTCTCCCAGCCCCGGCAGCGCGGCCTGCATCACCGTCGGTCCGAGCAAGATCCCCGCGGCGATCTCCCCGATCACGGCCGGCTGGCCCAGCCGACGCGCCACCTCGCCCAGCGTGCGAGCCGCCGCGAGCAGCACGCCGAGCGCGACCAGCAACACCACGATTTCGTGGTGGGAGAGTTGGCTCATTCGCCTCCCTCCGCCGCGGCCGACGCCCCACGTCGCGAGCGGTGAAGGAGGATCGAGCACGGGAACCGCTGAAGAATCGTATCCGTCGGGTGCCCGAAGAAACGGTCCAGCAGACCCAGGCGGCGCGGCGGAGCGGAAACAGCCAGCAGGTCGGCCTTCTGCTCCTCCGCGAACCGCATCGTTTCCACGTAGTCGCGCCCGCTCAGGCACGTCACCCGCACCGGCAGCCCCTCGAGATTGATCGTCCCCAGGAAGTCCGCCACGCGGAAACGCTCCGAGGCCGCTCGCATCCGCTCATGCTGCTCGCGTTCTTCGCCCGGTCCGGTCGCACCAGGCGCGTGCGGGTCGTACTCGTAGACGACGTGGAGCGTGAGAACGTCCGCCCTTCGCGCGAACACCGCCATGTCGCGCATCAGCCTCGCCGAGCGCTCGTCCACGTCGATGCCGACGACGAGCGTGCGCACGAGTCGGTCCGGCGGGAACTGGTGGATCGAGAGATAGACCGACCGCTCGGCGTGGCGTGCGAGCCGCCTCGCCAGCGAGCCGACGATGCCCCGAAGCAGCGGGTCCGACTGCAGCGCGCCCGCGAAGATCAGGTCCGCACCCTGCCGTGCCGCTTCGGAAAGGATCACGCGCTCGGGAGCTCCCTCCCGCTCTACGACCTCCGCCTCGACGCCCGGCAGCGCGTCCGCGACGATCCGACGCACCTCGTCGCCCTCGCGACCCGCGTGAATGAACGTGAGTTTCGACCCACACGCCGCGGCCAGGCGACCTGCCTCAGCCGCGACTTCGCGGGCGTGCGGCGATGGCGCGATGCAGGCGAGCACGTGCTTGAAGGGTCCGGCATCCGTGGTCATGGCGCGGCAGTCTACCCCGCCCCCTCCCCACACGCCCCGCGCACGAGAAAGGGCGTGCCGTCGTGAGGCGACGGCACGCCCGGAAGGGTAGCGAAGAGCGCGGCGAATGCGTTACGGGCACCCCGCCGTGAACGCGTTCAAGAACGCGATGAAATCGAGCGTGTTGATCACCGTGTCGCCGTTGAAGTCCGCCCGCGGATCGTTGGCGGTGAACGCGTTCAGGAAGGCGATGAAGTCAAGGGTGTTGACGACCGTATCGCCGTTGAAGTCCGCGGCGCACGCCACGAACACTTCGTAGAGGTACGTCATCCCGCCGCTCCCGAACGTGTTGGCGTGGACCGACTTGGCTCCGACCAGCACGTACCGGCCGTCGATCGTCATGTCCAGCCCGAACGGCGAACCGATGGTGTCGATCGATCCGATCTCGGTGAGCGACCGGTCGAAGATGCGGACTTCGGGCTTGGTGTTCACGGCGTCGCCCCAGGAGGCGACGGTGAAGATCGTGCCGTCCGAGTTCGCTTCCGCGCCGACCATCGAGTTCTGGAATCCCCCCGACCCGATGTACCCGTCGGTGGCGATCACCTGCCCGGTGGTGACGTCGATCACGCGGTAGTTGTTGGGCAGGTAGTTCTGGACGTAGTCGTGGCTGGCGGCGATGGCGTACTTCCCGTCTCCGCTGACGGCCATCCCCCATCCGAACCACTGGTTCGAGCCCGTGCCGGAATACGCCGTGCTCCACACACCGCCGACCTCACGGTCGATACGGATGTTGAACCCGCCCGCGGCAATCACTTTCCCATCTCGCGAAAGTCGGTGGAACCCGCCCGCGCCCGACACGGAGAACGACCGCAGGGTCGCCAGCGAGGCGACCTCCACCAGTTCCGCGTTCGCACCGTTCGTGATGAGCACCCGCGACCCGTCGTCGCTCAGTTCCAGGCCGGAGATGAAGCCCGTGCGGGTGAAGCTGTTGACGAACGCGCCCGTCGCGCCGTTCAGGATCACGACCGTGCTGTTCGCGCCGTCATAGGCCGCGGCGACGACGACAGAGCCGTTCGCCGAGGCGTCCACGTTCCGCTTGCTCGCGTTGTTGTGCCCCGCGGGGAAGGTGTACGTCCAGATCGGGACGTTCCCGCCCGAGTTCGTGAAGCCACGGACGTTCACGGGCCCGCCGGTGGGGAACGAGATCACGACTCCCAGCGACGCCGTCTCCGCGCTGGCGACCCCGATCGAGCTGGGGTTCTCAGCCGCCATCGAGTAGACGAAGTCAGGCACGCCCGTGCCGTTCGTCGTCATCTTGCTCACGCGCTTGTCGTTCAGGTTGTGCGCGAGCCAGCTCTCGTTCGTCGTGTCGCCAACGGCGACCGATTCCACGATCGAGATCGGGTCGTGCAGCGTCCACAGGATGCCGGCACGCACTGCGCCGTCGTGCCCGGTGTCCTGCACCGGTCCGAGCGTGCGGACGACCGTTGCACCGGTGGCGTCCGTACGAACGATGTCACGCGACGACTGCGCGAACGCCGGGGCCGTCGAAAGCGAAACCACACCCAGCACAGCAACGACTGAACGCATGATGAGTCTCCCTCTTCGACCGCGCAACAGACGGTCGGCAGGCCATCCTACCGGACAGCCCGCCGACCGCCAAGACCGTTCCCGAAGATCAGGGGGATTGCCGCCGTTCGGCCCGATGGCAACCCTTACGGCTGTTCCCCAGACTCCCAAGCCCCGGCCTCAACGGCGGGCGGCGTGTAGTTGATCCCGTCGGCCTTCGGACGCCCGAACAACTCAGGGTGCAGGTACTTGCCCCGCAACTCCTCTGGCTTCGCGCGTTCCGCACTCGCCCCGTACGCACGAACGTATGCGTCGTTCCGCACGCCCTCGACGCGCCACGACACTTCCATCCCGGGAGGCCCGCCTGCGATCATGAACCTGTTGTTCTCGATCTTCAGCGCCACGAAGACCGGCGCCCAGCCGCCGATCGTCGTCAACTGGTAGCGGAAGTCGCGGTTGAGCGCCTCGAAATACTCCGGCAACTCCACCCACGCCTGACCGGCCGCGTCGAGCGCCGCGTTCCCTGAGTACGCGTTGAGCGGCTCGTGCCCCTCCGTGCAGAAATGGCGCAGGTACCTGTTCGCCGGGTCCAGCGGGTGGTCGATCTCGAACGACTTGGTTCCCGTCGCGACCGTGTCGCCGTCCGCGTACACGGCGACCGCGGGCGACGTGGCTTGGCCCATCACCCCCCGGGCGTTGGCGTTCGCGCTGTTCACAGCGCCGAGCACGCCGCGTCCGCCGGTGCTGTTGGACTGTCCCTCGACGCCCTTCGTTGTCCCGCTGCTCGCGGTCGCGAACCCGAAGACGCCGCGTCCGGAGTTGCTCTGCGAGTCGCCGCGCACGCCGTAGTTGAAGCCCGACGACGACGGAGCGAACCCGTAGACGCCGGCGCCGGTCGTGCTGTCCGCCTGCCCGAACACGCCGTAGGTCGTGCCGGACGACGCCGACGCCAGCCCGGACGTCCCTCGTCCAGACGTGCTGTCGCTCTGCCCGAAGAGACCGTGGTTCACGCCGGTCGCGCTCGAAGCCCACCCGTACACGCCGCGGCCCGACGCGTTGGTGGTCCGGCTGAAGGTCGTGATCGCCCCCCCCCCCCGAACGTCCAGCAGGCGAACCGGGTTCGTCACGCCGATCCCCACCGGACCTTCGAAGTGGTTCTTCCCGCCGACGAAGTACCCCGCGTACCCGTCGGGGCTGTTGGTCTGCCCGTACACGCCGTAGTTCGTTCCCGTCGCCGAGAACGCCAGCCCGTACACGCCGCGCCCCGTCGTGCCGTTGCTCCGCGCGTACACGCCGTACGACGAGCCGGTCGCCGCCGTCGCGAACCCCTGCACCCCGCGCCCCGTCGGCGACGCCGACTGCCCCCACACCCCGTAGTACACCTGGTCCGACGCCGTCTGCGTGTTGCTCGCCATCAACGCACGCTGGCCGTCCGTGAACACGTGCAGGCGGTGCTGCGGGTTCGTCGTCCCGATCCCCACGTTCCCGCACTCGTAGTACACGTTGTTCCCCACGATCGTCCAGTCGCACGCACGCTGGCCGCCCCCCCCCTCCGACCCGTCGCCGCCCACGCCCGTCCATCCGGCCGGACGGCCACGCCCCGGGTCACGCGCGTCGCCGGGCGTGACGCCCGACACGATCCGACGGCCCGGCGCGATCGGCGCCGACGCACGACCACGCACGCCCACACGCTCGCCGGCGTCGTCCGCCTCGCCGCCACGCGCGGAGCCGCCCCCCTCATCCCCCGGCACGTACACCACCGACCCGAAGTCCAGACGCTGTCTGCCGTCCAACGCGGCGTACTCGCCCAGACCCGACGGCCAGCGCACCGACACCTCCAGCCACGCGAACCCACGCCCGCGCTCCAGCAGCGTCGGCTCAAGCTCCAGCCGGAACCAGCCGTTCTCGACCAGCACGCCCTCGTACTCCGTCGGCCCGTCCAGCGCGGCCCCGCCCATCGGCCGGTCCCACGCCGTCACCACCATGTCCACCTCGCCATCCACTGGCGTCCCGAGGTACACCAGCAGACCCTCGTACACCAGCGCGCCGGGATGCGCGAACGAGGCATCCGCCGGCGTGGCGAAACCCGGCACGGGGTTGATCGACTGACCCATCGCGGAAGCCGCCAGACCGGCGGCGGCGAGAACGGCGAGACGGACGCTGCGGCGCATGATGATGGTCTCCATCCGGAAGGACAACGGCACGGCCCCCGCTTCACCCGAAGCGCGGCCCGCTAGCCTACAGGCTGCCCCGCGCGGGCACAATCCCCCTGCGCGGGGACGGCGCGGCACCCTGACGCGTTGAGACGTCGGTCGTGCCGGGCGGTCGTCGCCGTGGCGTGATCCGCCGTGCGCGGTCGCGCCCGCGGCGTCGGCCGTCGCTCGGGCGCGGAGGAGCGATCAGCCCTTCCACGTGCTCTTGAACGCCGACAGCACGTCCTGGACCTTCTTCTCCAGGTCGGCGTTCAGCGCACGCTTCTGGTTCAGCTCGTCCCACACCGGCCTGCCAGGCCCGTGGAAGTAGTTGAGCATCCCCTTCTCGAACTCCGCCACCCGGTTCAGCGGCACGTCGTCGAGGTGCCCCTTCGTTCCCGCGTAGATCGAGATGATCTGGTCGGTCACCTGGTACGGCACGTACTGCGGCTGCTTGAGCAGCTCGACCATGCGCGCCCCGCGGTCCAACTGCCGCTGGGTCGCCTTGTCCAGTTCCGTGCCCAGCTGCGCGAACGCCTCCAGTTCGCGGAACGCCGCGAGGTCCAGCCGCAGCGAGCCGGCGATCTGCTTCATCGCCTTGACCTGCGCGTTGCCGCCCACGCGGCTCACCGAGATGCCCACGTTGATGGCCGGGCGCACGCCGGCGAAGAACAGCTCCGGCTCGAGGTAGATCTGCCCGTCCGTGATGGAGATCACGTTCGTCGGGATGTACGCCGAAACGTCGCCCTCCTGCGTCTCGATCACCGGCAGCGCGGTCAGCGACCCGCCCCCGTTGTCGTCGCTCAGTTTCGTCGCGCGCTCGAGCAGGCGGCTGTGCAGGTAGAACACGTCGCCCGGGTAGGCCTCGCGCCCCGGCGGGCGGCGGAGAAGGAGCGACAACTGGCGGTAGGCGACGGCCTGCTTGGAGAGGTCGTCGTAGATGCACAGCGCGTGCTTGGGCGTCTTCCCCTGCTTCCCTTGCCACATGAAGTACTCGCCCATCGCGCACCCGGCGTAGGGCGCGATGTACTGCATCGGCGCGGGGTCGGACGCCGCCGCGTTCACCACGATCGTGTAGTCCATCGCCCCGTTCTTCTTCAGCGTCTCCACCACGCCCGCGACGGTGGACTCCTTCTGCCCCACCGCCACGTAGATGCACACCACCGCCTCCGGCGTGCCCCAGTACTGCTTCTGGTTGATGATGGTGTCCACCGCGACGGCCGTCTTGCCCGTCTTGCGGTCGCCGATGATCAGCTCGCGCTGCCCGCGACCGATCGGGATCATCGCGTCGATCGCCTTCACGCCGGTCTGCAGCGGCTCGGTCACGGGCTGGCGTTCGGCGATCCCGGGCGCGATGATGTCGATCTTGCGGAACGCCGCCGGCTCGAGGGGGGGGCCGTCGTCGAGCGTCTGCCCCAGCGGGTTCACCACGCGGCCGAGCAGCGTCTCGCCGACGGGCACTTCGAGCAGCCGCCCGGTGCTCTTGACGAGGTCGCCCTCCTTCACCGACAGGTAGTCGCCGTAGATGACGCAGCCGACGGTGTCCTCTTCGAGGTTCATCACCTGGCCCATCACCGCCCCCTCGACCGTCTGGAACTCAACCAGTTCGCCAGCCATCGCCTTGGCCAGCCCGTAGACGCGGGCGATGCCGTCGCCGACCTCCACCACGCGCCCGACCTCGGACACCTCCAGCTCGGCGTGGAACTGCTCGATCTCGCGCTTGATGACGCTCGCGATCTCGTTCGTCTTGATCTTCACGGCTGCCCTCTCGGATGGCACCGACCGCCCGGACTGTGGGCGGCCGCTCGGGTTGCGGGTCGGTCCCGGGCCTCGCGGTCCGGCCGGGCCACCACGATAGACCCCCGCCCGCCCTGTTTCTCCCGCCGCCGACCCCCGCCCCCCCGTCGCCGGACGGAGGACAGTCATCGATGGACCGCCGACGGCGACCGTCGATGGACCAACTGCGACCGTAGACAGGCCGACGGCGACCGTAGACAGGCCGACGGCGACCGTAGACAGGCCGACGACGACCGTAGACAGGCCGACGACGACCGTAGACAGGCCGACGGCGACCGTTTGCGGCACTTCTCGAAGGTCCGGCACGCTTCCCGCCCCTGAGAACCCGGTCGGACCACAGTTCGGGGCCACGGAACCGGGTGGCCCTTCCCCCTCCTGCCTACGATCGCATCCCCCTCGCCGGCGGGGCCTTGCGCAACCCCCACGCAACCCCCACGCAACCCCCCACGAATCCCCCCGCACGCCCACCGCACCCCATCCCCACTCCGACCCGTCCCCTCAACCCCCGGAGAAAGGCTCCATGACGCAGGTGAAGTCCACGAACATCCACTGGCACGAAGGCGACATCTCACGCGACGAGCGCTGGAAGGCCCTCCGGGCCAAGGGCGCGACGGTCTGGTTCACGGGCCTCTCCGGCTCGGGCAAGTCCACCATCGCCTCGGCCCTCGAGCAGGCCCTCGTCAACCAGGGCGTCTTCTGCTACCGGCTCGACGGCGACAACGTCCGCTTCGGCCTCAACAAGAACCTCGGCTTCTCCGCCGAGGACCGGGCGGAGAACATCCGCCGCATCGGCGAGGTCGCCAAGCTCTTCGCCGACGCGGGCGTCGTCGCGCTGACCAGCTTCATCAGCCCCTACCGCAACGACCGCGACCTCTGCCGCAAGATCCACGCCGAGGCCAAGCCCGGCCCGCTGGACTTCGTCGAGATCTTCGTGGACACGCCGATCGAGGAGTGCGAACGCCGCGACCCCAAGGGCCTCTACAAGAAGGCCCGCGCAGGCGAGATCAAGGGCTTCACGGGCATCGACGACCCCTACGAAGCCCCCGCCAACCCCGAACTCGTCCTCGACACCACCAAGCTCACCGTCGAGCAGAGCGTGGCCAAGGTCATCGACCTGCTGGTGGCGAGGGGGGTGCTGAGCAAATAGCAAATGGCAAAGAGCAAATAGCAAATGGGGAGGGGTGCGGTCGTGGGACGGTTGCAGGACGACTTCCTCATCCTGGTCGAGACGTTCTGCGACCGTGTGCTCGACGTGACCGAGGCCGCGGCACGCGCGCGCTGTCCACGCCGCCTGATCGAGCAGATCGCCGCGGCCGGCACGTCCGTCGGCGCCAACGCTTTCGAAGCCTACGAGGCCATGAGCCGCTCAGACTTCGCGAAGTCCCTCGCCATCGTCATGAAGGAACTCAACGAGACTCGCTTCTGGCTCCGCCTCGTCGCGCGCCGCGGCTGGGTCGCGCCTGGCAGACTCGACCCTCTCCTCACCGAAGCCGATGAACTCCGCCGAATCGTCGGTACCATGATCTCCCGTACCCGACAGAACACCACCTGACTCACGCGCCCCACTCCCGAGACCTGCCCAGCGATCCTCACACCGCCCCGCCACCACGCACCACCGACCATTCGCTCATTTGCCCTCTCTCGTTTGCTATTTGCTCATTTGCTATTTGCTCATTTGCTATTTGCCCATTTGCTATTTGCCATTTCTCACCCCCGGAGCCTCCCATGCCCGACTACGCCGAACTCGCCTCCGTGGCCCTCTCCGCCGTCGCCCTCGCCTCGCGTGCCTGCCGCGAGGTGCAGGCCTCGCTCGAGCGAGTGAAGGCCATCACGAAGGACGACAAGTCCCCCGTCACCGTCGCGGACTTCGCCAGCCAGGCGATCGTCGGGCGCATACTCGCCGAGCGGCTCGGCCGGGGCGTCGTCCTCGTCGGCGAGGAGGACAGCAAGTGGCTCCGCGAGGACGACCACGCCGCCCACCGCGCCGCCACGCTCGCCGCCGTCCGCGCCGTCTGGCCCGATGCCGACGAGAAGGCCATGCTCGACGCCATCGACGTCGGCGCGGGCGACACACACCACGGCTCCTTCTGGACACTCGACCCCGTCGACGGCACCAAGGGCTTCCTCCGAAACCAGCAGTACGCCATCGCACTTGCCTACGTCGAGCGAGGCACCCCCGTCGTCGGCGTCCTCGGCTGCCCCAACCTCCCGCGAGACTTCCGCAAGCCCCTCGACGAGCCGGACCCCCACGGCTGCATCTACACCGCCATCAAGGGCGCGGGCGTCAGCGAGACACCCGCCGACGACCCCGGCGCGGCCCCCGTCACCATCCGCCGCCTCGACCGAGAGGAGGGCGAGCCGCTCTCGATCTGCGAGTCCGTCGAGTCCGCGCACTCCAAGCAGGACGACACCGCCCGCATCCTCGCCCACCTCGCCGAGCGGGGGCAGCCCTCCCGCGAACCCGCACGCCTCGACTCGCAGGCGAAGTACGCCGTCACCGCCCGCGGCCAGGCGGACGCGTACCTGCGGCTCCCCACGAAGAAGGACTACGTGGAGCGCATCTGGGACCACGCCGCGGGCGCGCTCGTCGCCGCCGAGGCGGGCTGCTTCGTCACCGACATCCGCGGCAAGGCCCTCGACTTCTCCCACGGCCGCGGCCTCGAGCAGAACACGGGCGTCGTCTGCGCCCCCCCCCGGGTCCACGGCCTCGTCCTCGGCGCGATCGAGGCCCTCGGCATCGGCCGCGACGCCTGACCCCACGCCCACCCCCGGACCCGCGCCGGCGCAAAGGCTCGCGGCTCAGCCCGCCACGATGTTCACCAGCCGGCCCGGGACCACGATCACCTTGCGCACGGGGCGGCCGGCGATCGCCTCCTGCACCTTCGGGTCGGCAAGCGCAATCGACTCGATGTGCGCGGCGTCCGCGTCGGCGGGAACGACGACCTTCGCGCGCACCTTGCCCGCGATCTGCACGGCGATCTCGACCTCGTCGTCGCGCAGCATGGCCTCGTCGTAGTCCGGCCACGCGGCGTGCGAGACGAAGCCTATCCCGTCGAGTTTCGCCCACAGTTCCTCGGCCAGGTGCGGGGCGAAGGGCGCGAGCGTGCGCGCGAAGCGGTCTGCCTGGCTTCGCGTCAGGCCGCCTGTGGCGGTGGCGGCGTTCACGAACTCGATCATCGCGGCGATGGCGGTGTTGAAGGCCAGCCGCTCGACGTCCGCACCGACCTTCGCGATCGTGCGGTGGAGGAGTTTTTCGATGGGCGCGGCGGGCGTCCCGTCCGTTATCGCATCGCCGACCAGTCGCGGCTCGCCCGTCTCCTCGTCGATGATGAGCCGCCAGGCACGCTGCAGGAAGCGGAACAGGCCGGTGATGTCGCGCGGGTTCCAGGGCTTGGCGGCCTCGAGCGGGCCGAGGTACATCTCGTAGAGGCGGAAGGTGTCCGCGCCGTACTCGGCGATCACGTCGTCGGGGTTGATGACGTTGCGCAGGCTCTTGGACATCTTGGCGACGATCTGCGTGACCGGCCTGCCCGTGGCCCGCTCGACGAACATGCCCTCTGCGCGTTCCTCGACTTCGTCCACCGGGACGAGGGTCCTGTCCTCGCGCTGGTAGGCGTGGCTCAGGATCAGCCCTTGGTGGAAGAGTTTGGCGAACGGCTCGTCGGTCGAGACGAGGCCGAGGTCGAAGAGCACCTTGTGCCAGAAGCGGGCGTAGAGCAGGTGCAGGACGGCGTGCTCCGCGCCGCCGATGTAGAGATCGACGCCGGCGGAACCCTCGCTGCCGCGAGGGGCTCGTCGGTCCGTGGTTCCGATCATCCAGTAGCGTTCGGCCGCCTCGCCGACGAAGCGCTCGGCGTTGCGCGGGTCGCAGTAGCGCAGGTAGTACCAGCACGAGCCGGCCCAGCCGGGCATGGTGTTCGCCTCGCGCGTGACTGGCGCATCGGGCGGGAGCGTGCGCACGCCCGCCTCGCCCGCGGTCGTGCGCAGCCAGTCGGCGGCCTTGGCGAGCAGGGGCACGGGGTTGTCGCTCTCGACGGGCTGGTAGTCGGCCAGGTCCGGCAGGCGGACGGGGAGGGCGTCGTCGGCCACGGGGTGGTGCCGGCCGCGCTCGTCCCAGACGATGGGGAACGGCTCGCCCCAGTATCGCTGTCGGCTGAAGAGCCAGTCGCGCAGGCGGTAGTTCACGCGCCGTCGCCCGATGCCCTGCTCCTCCAGCCATGCGATGGCACGCTGCTTGGCCTCGGCGACGTGCAGGCCGTCGAGGAAGTCCGAGTTGATGGCCGGCCCGTCGCCGAGGTACGGCTCGTCGCCGAAGCCGGGGGGGGGTTGCACGGTGCGCACGATCGGCAGGCCGAAGGCTTTGGCGAAGTCCCAGTCGCGCTGGTCCTGCCCTGGGACCGCCATGATCGCCCCGGTGCCGTAGCCCATGAGGACGTAGTCGGCGGTCCAGACCGGGATGCGCGCGTCGGTCGCGGGGTTGATGGCGTAGACGCCCGTGAAGATGCCGGTCTTCTCCTTGCTCTCCTGGCGTTCGACGTCGGAGCGGTTGCGTGCGGCCTGCACGTAGGCGCGCAGGGCGTCCGCGTCGGTCTCGGGGCCGGGCCGGTCGAGCGCGGCATCCACCAGCGGGTGCTCGGGCGCGACCACCATGTACGTCGCGCCGAAGATGGTGTCGGGGCGGGTGGTGAAAACGCGCAGGGGCAGGGAGTCCGAGATCGGGAACTCGACCTCCGCCCCTTCCGAGCGCCCGATCCACTCGGCCTGCTGCGTGCGCGTGCTCTCGGGCCAGTCGACGGTGTCCAGGCCGCGCAGCAGGCGCTCGGCGTAGGCGGTGATGCGGAACATCCACTGGCGGAGGGGCTTGCGGAAGACGGGGAAGCCGCCGCGCTCGCTTCGGCCGTCGATGACCTCCTCGTTGGCGAGGGCGGTGCCGAGTTTGGGGCACCAGTTCACCGTCTGCACGCCGACGTACGCCAGTCGGTACGAATCGACGATCATGCGGCGGGTGTCGTCCAGCATCTCCGCCCAGGGCATCACGGGCTTATCCGACGCGATGTCCCCCGCGCCGGCGTACTCGGCCGCGCCCGGGTTCAGGCGCGGCTCGCGCTCGCCGGACTCGAACTCGCGCACGAGTTCGTCGATCGACCTGGCGCGCCCCCGCTCGGCGTCGTACCAGGAGCCGTAGATGCGCAGGAAGACCCACTGCGTCCAGCGGTAGTAGTCTTCGTCGATGGTGCCGAACTCGCGCGACCAGTCGTAGGAGAAGCCGAAGCGCTTCAACTGCCGGCGGAAGTTGTCGATTGCCTTGCGCGTGGTGACGGCCGGATGCACGCCGGTCTGGATGGCGTACTGCTCGGCGGGCAGGCCGAACGCGTCCCAGCCCATGGGGTGCAGCACGTTGAAGCCGCGCATGCGCCGGTAGCGGCAGATGATGTCGGTGGCGGTGTACCCCTCCGGGTGCCCGACGTGCAGGCCCGCGCCGGAGGGGTATGGGAACATGTCGAGGCAGTAGAACTTGGGGCGCGCGGTATCGAAGCCCGGATCGCCGGGGTTCGGCTGGCGGAACGCGCCATCGGCCTCCCACCGCTGCTGCCAGCGCGTCTCGATCGCGTCGGCGAGCGCGGCCGTGTAGCGGTGCGGCGGGCCGGAGGGGTCGGGGTTGCGGCTCGGTTGGTCTGCGCTCATCGGCATCGCTCGCGGGAAGGGAAGCGTACTCCAAAAACAACGAAGGCCCCGACACTGGCGAGGCCCGGAGGGAACGCGGCGCGTTGCCGTCGCATCAACCCGCCGGGCGGCGCGGAAGTCGGAGCGGCAGGGGCGTGCGTACGCTGGTCATGGCGGGCGACTGTAGGCCGGTCGAGTATGCTCAGCCCTTCGCCTCGACCTGCTGGGCGGGCTTGAGCCTGGCGGCGGCCTCCGCGAGCAGACGCTTGGCCTCGCCCGCGAGGTAAAACGAGCCTGTGACGAGGATGAGGTCGTCGCGGCCCACGGCGCGGTAGGCGGTGTTGATCGCGTCCTTGAGCGTCGGCTCGACCTGCGTCATCTTCGGGCTTCGCTCGGCGAAGCGCCGCTGGAGTTCGGCGGGGTCGCAGGCCCGGGGGTTGTCGGACGAGCGTGTGAAGATGATCTTGTCCGCGCCAAGCGCGATCTTGCTCAGCATGCCGTCCACGTTCTTGTCGGCTGCGCACCCGAAGATCATCACCATCGAGTCGTAGCGGATGTGCGTACCGATCGCCCGCACCATCGCGTGCAGGCTGTCGGGCGTGTGCGCGCCGTCGATGAGGATGCGCGGTGCGGACCAGACCTGCTCCAGCCGGCCGTTGGCGGGTGTCGCGGCCAGGCCGAGGGCGACCTGCCGCTCGGGCGTGTCGAAGCCTCGGTCGCGCAGGTGGTCCAGCGCGGCGAGGGCGAGGCCGCAGTTCAGCGCTTGGTGCTCGCCCTTGAGCGGGACGGCGAGGTGCTCGTAGGTGGTTCGCGGTGAGGCGAGGCAGACGCGGGCGTGCGGGCCGAGTTCGGGCGTGGCCTCGAAGCGGTAGGAGAAGTCGATCTCCTTGCCGAGGACGCGCAGCGGGGCGCCGACACGCTCCGCCTCCTCGCGGAAGACGCCCATCACCTCGTCGCACTGGGGGAAGGTGATGGCGGTGACGCCGGGCTTCATGATGCCGGCCTTCTCGCGGGCGATCTCGGCGAGAGTCGAGCCGAGCAGTTGCGTGTGCTCGAGTTGGATGGCGGTGAGGATGCAGACCTCGGGGGTGACGACGTTGGTGGAGTCGAGGCGGCCGCCCAGGCCGACCTCGAGGACGGCGGCGTCCACGGCGCGCTCGGCGAAGAAGCGGAGGGCGAGGGCGGTGAGGAGTTCGAAGTAGGTGGCCTGCCCGTGTCGTGCCTCGACGGCCTCGGCCGCCGCCGCCGCCGCCCCGAGCGCCGCGGTGAACTCGTCCTCGTCGATCCACTGGTTGTTGATGCGGATGCGTTCGCGGACGTCGGTGAGGTGCGGGCTGGTGTAGACGCCGGTGGTGTAGCCGCACGAGGCCAGGCTCGAGGCGAGCATCTCGGCGGTCGAGCCTTTGCCCTTGCTGCCGGCGACGTGGACGCAGCGCACGTCGCGCTCGGGGTTGCCCAGGGCGTCCATCATGGCACGCATGCGGTCCACGCGGAAGACGCCGCGTTCCACGTTAGCGGGACGCAGGCGCTCGATGTTCACGCTGTCGTTGAGGTACTTGAGCGCGGTCTGATAGCTCGCGAACCGCTTCGGTCGGCGGATTCGGGCTTTTACAGGCGAGGCGGACTGTCCGGACGATCGCCCCTGGGCTTTCCCGGCGGCGCTGGGGGTTCGCGGCATAGCGGACGATTCTAAGCCGCGCAGCCGCACCGTCGTAGCGCATTCTTCACGCTTCGCCAGACGCTGTCGCTTTCCGTTGCGCCGCAAGGACTTGCAACCGACAGCCGCACGACCGCACCAACCCGTTCACCCTGATCGGGGCGCATGAAGCGCTATCACCGCCTTCATCTCGCGCACCGCCTCCCGCAAGCCCACAAAGACCCCACGGCTCACGATCGCGTGCCCGATGTGCAGTTCCTCGAGGCCCGGCAGCGCGGCGATCGGGCCGACGTTCACGTAGTTGAGCGCATGGCCGGCGTTGAAGCGCATCCCGGCGTGGCGGATGCGCGCGCCGGCGTGCGCCACGCGCTCGAGCTCGGCGCGGAGCGCGCCGCGCCGGAAGTCGCCCCCGGACTCCGCGAAGGCGTGCGCGTACGGGCCGGTGTGCACCTCGCAGACGTCGAACCCGACCGCCGCAGCCGCGTCCACCTGGCGGTCGTCGGCATCGATGAAGGCGGAGACGAGCAGGCCCGCGTCGCGCAGGCTGGCGACGACCTCCTTCATGCGCGCCGCCTGCCCGGCCACGTCCAGCCCGCCCTCGGTCGTGACCTCGGTTCGGCCCTCTGGGACGAGCATGGCCGTGTCGGGACGGATGCGCCGGGCGATCGCCACCATCTCGTCCGTCGCCGCCATCTCGAGGTTCACCTTCACCGCGACGAGGCGGCGGAGGAGTTCGACGTCGCGGTCCTGGATGTGGCGGCGGTCCTCGCGCAGGTGCATGGTGATGCCGTCCGCCCCGCCGAGTTCGGCCTCGTGGGCGGCGCGGACCGGGTCCGGCTCGCCCTGCTCGGGCGGCACGTCGCGATAGCGAGCCTGACGGACGGTGGCGACGTGATCGATGTTGACGCCCAGTTGGACCATGCGCGCAGTCTACGCCGGCGCAAGGGCTGGCCGGCCCCGGAGCGGCAGCCACAGCAACGCGGTGAACACGGCGAACGCGAGATTGCGAGCGGCGATCCAGGTCCAGTCCTCGACGTTCGACGACGCCAGCACGCCGCACCCGCACGGCGTCGGGACGGGCGGCGGGCGGAGGCAGAGCAGGAGCGCATAGACGCCGAAGAGGGCGAAGAGCGCGGCGAGAACCATCGCGGCGCGCGCCGGCGTTCGCCCTGCCATCAGCCACAGGAGTGCGGCGGTGGCCCCGCCGACTTCGACACCGATCACCGCCCAGGCTGCCGGCGGCGTCAGCGTGTCGGGCACAAGGCCGTGGGATGACAGGATGGCGGTGAACTCGTCCGGGCTTCGGAGTTTGACGAAACCGGTGTACAGGAAGAGGGCAGCCTGCGCGAGCAGCACGGCGACGGCGAGGCGCCGCCACGTTTCGCCCGCGAGCCGACGCGCCGTCATCGCCGGCGCACCCACGCGTAGATGCCGACGGCGACGAAGACCACGCCCACGCCGATGAGCGGCCAGTCGAAGGAAGAGCGCGCCGGGGCCTCGGGAAATTGGGGGGCGGGGCGGCGTGACGACTCGGTTCCGGTTGCCGCGACCGCGCTCGGGTCGGCTGCCTGCGCGGGGTCAGAGGAAGCGGAAGCCACGGACCAGCGGGTCACGCGCTCAAGGATGCCCGCGCTGCGGGCCCGTTCGGTGACGGCTTCGATGGAGAACTCCGGCGCTCCCGGCTGACGGTCATACGACACCTTCGCGAGGCGCCAGCCTTGGTGCACGCCGAACGACGCGGCGATTGGGAAAGACGACATCTCGCTGTCCGCGTAGATGATGATCCTTGGATCGGCGTCCCAGTCTGACCATTCGATCGACTCCAGCCGGCCCTCGCCGTTGATGTGGTAGGTCCGTGCCCTGTTCTCTGGGACATAAGTGCCACGAGGCGTCCAGTCCAGGAGGTTGCGATCGCCGAGCGGGAAACTGTACGTTACAGCCCATCCCCCATCGCGGGCGCGCCGGATCCGCTCCGCGCGATGCGCGTTCTCCGCGGTGAAACGGAGTGTCACGAAGGGGAACGGATCGTCGAGCGCGGTATCCGACACCTCGCCCGGATTACCTTCCCACCGCTCCACGCGGCCGTATGGCTGCGAGGTCTTGTACAGCGCGCCCGCAGGATCCCTGGCGAACAGTTTGCCCAGGAAACTCCCGTACCACGCCCCGGTCTCGGCGTCGAAACCGAAGATGGACACATGGTCGGTCTCGGCCGCTTCGTAGACGGCGTGGATCGCCCCCTTGCGCGGCAGATACTCCCGAAGCCACGCTCGCAACTCCTCCGCCTCGGACTGTGCCGAGGCCGCGGCCGTGGCGCCGCACAGAACCACACACGCGACAAGCGCGTTCACACGGCGCACGAATCCAGGCGGCGTGAAGATGTCCGTCATGCGAAAATCCTTGCGGCTGTTTCCTGGTTCACTGCTCGCCCCCGCCGTTCCCACACGTCCCGCCGGTGTAACATGCGTTTGTGCTCAGGACGTTCTCCGTCGGGTTCGGATCGGCGCCATTCTTCATGATGCAGCACAGGCCATCGCCATTGGGAGAACAGCCTGTGAGCGTCCATCCCTGCGGGACCGGATCGTTGCACGCCCAGGTGGCATGATCGCCAGACGGGATCATGTAGCAGTAGAACTGCGTGAGCGTGCCGGGTCCAGTCCTGCCGGGCGACCCCGACTTACAGCCATGCTCGCAGTAATACATGTATGATTGCGATCGTCCACAGTCAGCGCATCCGGTCGGCTCTTTGGGCTCGTAACATGGGGGTGGTGACGGTTCTGGCTGCGTGAGCGCCGTCGCGACGATGGCTGTGATCGCGATTGCGAACGTGCCCCGCTTCCAGTTGGCTCTGACACCGTGCTGCGTCATCCGATGTTCTCCTATCGGTCGCGTCCCGCGACGCCGTACCAGGTGGTGATGACGGGATACCCGACGCCGCTGGGGTTGTCGACCACCAACTCGCCGTCGGGCAGGAAGTCCATCCACCGGCCAATCAGCGCGCTCCCGTCCGCCATGGCGACGGGGCCGGGCGAACTGTCCGGGTAGCAACACCACGTGTGCGGCCACGGGCTGCGCTTCTCGTAGGTGTAGAGCCAGTAGAGCATCCCCTTGGAGGCGGGCAGGCGGGTCTGGCGACGATACACGGGCACCGGCGGCTCATCCCAGGCGTTCCGATCGGGCGTATTGCCCGGTTCCATTCGACGCGCGTCGTAGACCATGCAGAGCGAGAGTTGGAAGACGGAGGCTCGCTCCGCCGCGCGATCGTCGAGCATGCCCTCGCGCACCAGCGCTTCGTACCACTTGCGTGCGCAATCGCCGACGGTGTCGAAGCCCGCGAACGGGTACAGGTCGTTGTGCTCGTTGCCGTACATCTCGACCAGGGCCGCCTGCTGCTGGATCTCGCCGAGCAGGGAAGTCAGCCGACCCTGGTGCCAGGTCTGTCGTACCGACGGCAGCAGCAGGCCGACGAGGATGGTCAGCACGCCGAGGACGACAACGAGTTCGGGGAGGGAG
Organism: Phycisphaeraceae bacterium; assembly: GCA_026128865.1. Lineage (GTDB taxonomy): Bacteria > Planctomycetota > Phycisphaerae > Phycisphaerales > UBA1924 > CAADGN01. The sequence goes on from JAHCJE010000014.1 coordinate 17,703, forward strand.
AAGCCGCGCCGACCGGCGAGGCTCCATGCACGAACCGGGCTGGTCCGGGTCGGCCGCATGGAGGGAGTATACCACGCGACCCCCCCCCCCCGGTCAACCCTTCGCTTGGCACTTTGGGGGTCTTCCGTGAGCGCTCAGGGGTGTGGATGGGGTCTGTGTTCGGGTGTTGTTGCGTGCGAAAAACGAAAATCATGCTTGACAAACCGCAATGAACTTCAATAATACGAAAAATGGATATCGAGATTGAAAAGCCGGTCGAGTCGCATCCACTCTGCCGCCTGCCGCGGGAGGACCTGGACCTGGTGGCGGAGTTGGTGCTGGCGTCGGGGTCGCTGAAGGCGGTTGCTGAGGCGTACGGGGTGAGTTACCCCACGATCCGGGGGCGGGTGGACCGGGTGATCGAGCGGCTGCGGATGGTGCTGGAAGACCGCAAGCCCGACCCGGTGACGGACCTGTTGGCGGACCTCGTCGCCCGGGGAGACCTGACCGGGGCGACGGCGCGGCGGATTCGGGATGCGGTGCGCGAGGCGAGGAAGACGGGGCCTGAAAGGCCCCGCCCCGAGGAACTGGGATCCGAGGGAATGAACGGATGAAAGGAGGCGTGTGATGGAACCGTGGGTGTCGCTGGACAAGGCATGGATGCTCGGGGCGTTCATCGGCGGGGGCGGCGGCACGGCCATCGGCCTGCTCGGGGCGACGGCGGGCGTGCTGGCGCCGCGGGGCATCGGCCGGCGGGCGGTGCTCGGCGCGATGCTGGCCTTCGCCCTGATCGGGCTGGGGCTGGTCGCGGCGGGCGTTGTCGGGCTGATCGTCGGCCAGCCGTTCCACGTCTGGTTCTGGCTGCTGCAGCCGGGCGTGATCTTCGCGTTCGTGACGGGACCGCTGATCCCGGTCGTCGCGCGGCGTTACGCGCAGGCCGAGCAACGCCGGCTCGACGCCGAATCGCTCCGGCGGGGCTGACACACACACACCAAACGGAGAACCGATCATGACCACGATCCATCCTCCTCGACGGACCAGGGTTGGTGCGGCCCTCGCCGCGCTCGCCTGCACGCTGGCGGCCGCGGCGGCACAACCGGAGCGCATCGCGATCGAGGGCGGGCCGGTGGTGATCCTGCTGCCGGTCGAGGGCGCGGGGCGCGTGTCGGTCGAGGCCGTCTACGACGTCGGGATCATCGACGATCCCCGCGGCATCCCTCAGGCCGCACACCTGATCGAGCATCTCGCGTGCGTCGGGGCGACGGCCAACGACGGGCCGGGCGAGACCTTCCGCCGGCTCAACGGGATCGGCGTGGCCAACGCGGAAACCATGCCGGACCTGACGCACTACGACCTGTGCGCGCCGGCGGATGAACTCGACTTCGTGCTGCGCGTCGAGGCCGACAGGCTGCGCTCGCTGCGGATCGACGAGGCGATCGTCGCGCAGGAGGCGCCGCGCTGCTACGAGGAAGTTCGGTTCGTCACCACTCGCACGCCGCCCGCGCTGGGGAAGTTCGCCCTCATGGCGGCGACGCAGGCGTGGCGGCACGGCCTCGACCGCGCCCTCGTCATGGGCGGGCTGGAGGACGCGCCGCTGGACGATCTGCGGGCGTTCCACAGTGCGTTCTACACACGGAGCAACCTGACGCTCGTGATCGTGGGTGAGTTCGAGCGCGACGCCGCGCTGGACGCCGTGCGTCGCCACTTCGCCGACCTGCCCGCGCGCCCGCCGGTCCACGAGCCGATCGACTGGACCCGCGCCCCGCGCGACGCAACGGTGACATGGGACGCCCCGGCGACGATCGTGTACCTGGCGTTCGAGCCGCCTGAGTCGAGGGCCGAGCGGCTGGTGCTGACCGCGCTCGTGCCGCAGGTGGTGCAAGTGCTTGCCAGACACCCGGAGGTGCTGCGCCACGCGAGCACGATCGACAGTTCGAATCGCGCGTGGCCCGTCGGCCGCCTGCCGGTCTTCCTCGCGGCGACACTGCGCGACGGCGCGGACCCTGCCGAGGCCCGCGACGCCCTGGAGCGGCGGCTTCGCGAAGTGCTTTCGATGGCGGACTCGCCGATCCTCGTGCAGCGAAGCGTGCAGCAGGCCGCCGCCCGCCCGTGGTCGTTCGAAGCAGGTGAACTCAAGCGAACCGCGGACGCCGTCGCCTCGCGGCCCGGCATGACCCCGGAGCGCGCGACCGACAGCGTGCTCGGCAACACGGCCGTCCAGCTCGGCATGCGGGACCTCTGGCTCGGCCCCGACCCGGACGCCCTCGTGCGCGAGGCGGAACGCCTGACCGCCGAAGACCTCGCCGCGCTCATCGACCGCACCTTCGACCCCGAGCGGATGATCGTGACGACACTCGTGCCGGAGTGATGAACCCGACCCCGCACGACAACAAGCCCCGAGCGGGAGCACGGGCGGGAGGTCAAAACCACGGCTTCAGGTTCCACGCCACGATGGTGAGCGTGCAGATGATGGCTGACGTGATGGCGAGCCGGACAAGCCGGATGCGAGGACCGAAGACGTAGCGTCGTTCCAAACGGCTGTATGCACAGATCAGGGCGATCCATGGCAAGGCCAACGAGCCGATGACGATGGTCATCGCAAGCATCATGGCCTGTGAATCGGACACCACTCCACGTTCCTCTGCTGCCGTTGCCACGACGGCGGCCAGCAACACGCCGAGCACAAGGAACAACCCCACGATAACAGTGCCTGACACTGCCAGGCAGACCGCCGAGCACGCGTATCGCCAGCGCGACCCCACCGCCGGCCACTCCTCCCGCCATGCCGGGTCATGCTCCAGCCCGCACTCCGGGCAGCGCGGCCCGGTCGGCACGGTCACGTCGTAGCCGCAGCGCGGACAGAGCATCTTGCGCTCGCGCAGCCACTTCGCCCGCCGCTCACGATGGATCGCGAGGTCCCTCAGCCAGCGTTCTCGGAGCCAGCGCATCATCGCGCAGATTGTAACCGCGCGACGGATGCCTCCCGTGCGAGTACAAGCCCCGCGCGGGAGCACGGGCGCGTGCTCGTTCGACCCCGTGCTTCCGCACGGGGCTCGTACATGCACTCAACATGAAGGCGAATCCGGCGTCAGCGTGTGCTCGGGCGCTTCGCCGGTGAGCACGCGCCAGACGTCGCGCACGACCCAGGACATCTCGCGCTTGGCGTGGCGGGTTGCGCCGGCGACGTGGGGCGTCAGGCGCGCGTTCGGCAGGCCCCAGAGCGGGCACGACGAGCCGGGCGGTTCGGGGTCGAACACGTCCAGCACGGCGGCGGCACGCGGGTTGGCTCGCAGGAAGGCGGCGCACGCGACGGCATCGACGACGAAGCCGCGGCTGGTGTTGATGAGCAGGGCGTCGGGCTTCGTGCGGGCGAAGGCGGGCGGGCCGAGCAGGGCGCGGTTCGAGGGGCGGGCGTCGACGTGGACGCTCAGCACGTCGGCGGCGGCGAGCAGGTCGTCGAGCGGGACCGGCTGCGCGCCGTGGCGGTCGGGGGGGGCGATCTCGCGCAGGTCGTGGTAGAGGACGCGCATGTCGAGGGCCGCGCCGAGTCGGGCCACCTGCGAGCCGATGCGCCCGAGGCCGAGGATGCCGAGCGTGAGGCCGGCGAGTTCGCGCTCGGCTTCGAGGCTCTTGCGCAGGCGGTTCCACTCGTCGGGCGGGAGCGGGCGGTCGAGCGTCGCCCGCGGGCGGAGCGAGTCGAGCATCGCGGCGGCGACGAACTCGACGACGGCCCGCGTGTTCGCGCCGGGCATGTTGACGACGATGACGCCCCGCGCCGAGCACGCCGCCACGTCGATGTTGTCCACGCCGACGCCGGCTCGTCCGACGACGCGCAAGCGCGGCGCGCCGGTCAGCATCGCGTCGTCCACGCGCGTGTAGGTCCGCACGATCAGCCCCTCGGCCCGCGCGAGCAAGGCCGGAAAGCGGGGATCGTCGGCGGGGCAGCGCACCAGTTCGCACCGCTCGGCGAGCCACGCGGCGGGCTGCGGGTCGAGGTCCTCGGTCTGGATGACGAGCGGGCGCGGCATCGCGGCGTGATGCTACCCCGCCGACGGAAAGGGCATTTCACGCTGAGGCAACGAACCGCAGGAGGTGGAAAGACAAACGCCGTGAGCAAAGCAGACGAAAGACGGGCGATGACTCGCTCGCATGTCGTCGAAGCGCTCGCGACGTACCGCCGGGGTGCTTCACCACCGAAGTGCGGCGGGCTTGGCGAGAAGGGTTCGATGGGGTTTGCGAAGCGACCATGGGTTCCGCGATGGAGGCTCCATCGCTCCTCGCCCGAGTGGTCCGGTGCTTCGCTCCGAACCGGTGAGAGGTCTCGGCAGCAAGACGCTCGGCGGGTGTTGGAACGTCCTGTGATAGAGCCGAAGCATAGAGCCGAAAAGAAAACGGCCTCACGAAGAGGGCCGTTTCAAGCGAGGCGGACGGGACTCGAACCCGCAACCACCGGATCGACAGTCCGGTACTCTAACCAATTGAGCTACCGCCCCAATCGTCTGCTTGTCGCCACGCGGCCTGGCGGGCGGCGGGTCGAACGGCCTCTCCGGGTCGCTCGTCCGGGCCTTGGGGCCGGGGCACCGGAAACATACGCCGCAGGGGGTGGGGGTCAAGTCCGCAGGGGGCTTGCGGCTTGGGGCTTGGGGGTCGCCCGGGGAACCCGGAAACCGCTCCCTCACTCGTTCGGCTTGGTCACGGTCGATGGGCCAAGCGGCTACCGACCCTGCTGCGGCAGCGTGATCCGCCCCGGCTCCTGGATCGAGATCGCGTCGCCCTTGGGGCTGAGTTTCGAGCCTTGGACGTAGACGAACGCGCACGCCGCGAGCAGCGCCAGCGTCGCCAGCACGGCCAGCGCGGAGTACACGTCGGGGCTGGCGCCGCGGTGGGCACGTCCGCCCGGCATCTGCATCCCGAACTGGCTCATGGGGTCGCTCCTGGGGGCTGAAAGTCCGAAGGCCGAATGGGAAATTCCGGAGTGAACGTGCCGGAGGCCGCGGCAAGGGAAGGATCGATCAGTACAGACGGCTGAGGACGAGGTCGCCTTCGCGGACGGCGTCGCCCGCGAGGAGGTCTACCCGTGCGACCGCGTTATTCAGGTCGGTCGTCACGACGACGAGGTTCGCCACGAACTGGTCGCGCCCGCGACCAACGTAGAGCTTCATATTTTCCGCGACGCGGTCGTTGGTGCCGACGTTCAGCTCGACGAGGGTCTGACCAGTGGATGGGTCCTTGCGGACCTTCGTGACACGGCCGGTGATGAGAGCGCCGGTTGCCTCGTAGGGCTGATCGGCCCGTCCGCCCGCCGTCAGCGTGCCCTGCTGGGCGGACTGCAGCGCCCGCTGCGTCGCCACCAGTTGCTCCTGCAGCGCGCGGGTGGTCTGCTCGTAGACCTGCCGCTGGCTTTCGAGGTCGTTGAGCCGGTCCTCGAGGCTGAGCGTCTCGCGGCGGAGGCGCAGTTCGCTGGTGCGCAGCGCGGTCACTTCGGCGCGGTAGGACTCGATGAGCGAGGCCTGGGCCTTGATCGACTCGACGAAGTCCCCGATCTGGTTCTTCGTGGACTGCGCGTCCTCTTCCGCCTTGCGCTTATCGGCGAGCAGCCGCGAGTTCTCGGTGAGCAGGTCGCGGATCTGCGAGCGGAGGTTCGCGTTGTCCGTGCTCAGCTGGTCCACCTGCCGGGCGAGACGGTTCTGCATCTCGGAGAACTGGCTCGTCGCGGCGTCGCGTGCGGCGGCGGCCTCGGCGGCACGGGCCAGCGCGTTGCGATAGTCCGCCTCGACGCGGTCCGCGTTGACGCTGTAGGTCATCGTCAGCGCGGCCAGCACCAGCGCCAGCACGGCGGCGAACACGACGAACACCTTGGTGAGAATGTGCACGGTCTGCTCCTCGGGCGTGTGTGCCCGCCTTTCGTGGCGGCGACCCCGCTTGACGCCTCACGGGCGCATCGGCGGGAGGGTGGTCCAGGCTCCTCTTCGCGTCCCGGGCCGCCGCGGCTGCCTTTCCGCCGGCAGGGCGACCCCCCCAGGGCCGGACGCGCGTCCCGTTTGATACCGGGCCGATCGTAGCGTGTCAATCGCGGACTGCCAGAACGCTTGTCGGGCTGGAGCCTTCCTGTCCTTTGGGGCGGTGCCTTCCAGCCCCCCTTCTACCGCCCCGCCGACCTTTCCGCGTACCGAAGCACCCCCGCCGCGGCGGCGACCCGGACCCGCTCGTCCGGATCCCGGAGCAGGGCCTCCAGCCGGGCGGCGTTGTTCGGCCCGGTCGTCTCGCCGAAGACCACGGCCGCCTGGGCACGCACCAGCGGGCTGGGGTTGGAGGCGTACTCCTCGGCGATGAACGAGCCGTCGGTCTGGCCCAGTTTCGCCAGCGCGCCCGCTGCCGCCAGACGCACCTCCGCCGGCATCTGGTTGCCCTGCTCGTCCCGATAGACCGCGAGGTTCCGCAGGTCGGGGATGGACGAGCGGTTGCCGACCTCCCCCAGGATCTGGGCTGCCAGTGCCGCCGTCTCCAGATGCTCGGGCCTCGACACGAACAGCGCGGCGTGCAGGGGGTGGAGTTGGTCGTCGTCGCCGAGTTTGAGCATCGCCTCCGCGACCTGGAGGCGCAGCAGGCGCACCTCTGCGTCGCCGGCCCGAGGCATCGGCCGAGCGGCGACCTCACGCAGCAACGGCAGCGCGGACGGGTCGCCCAACTCGCCGAGCGCCCAGACGGCGTGGGCTCGTACCGAGGGTCGCGGATCGCCGAGGGCGAACGATGCCAGCGGCGTCGGGTCCGCCTCGCGCCCGAGACGCCGCATCGCAAAGATCGCCGAGGTCTGCACCCGAGGCGAGGGATCCGAGAGGAGCGGCTCGACCGCCGAGGCGAGACGCGACAGGCGCGCCTTCCCGACAGCCATCGCAGCAACCGCACGCACGCCTTCATTGGAATCGCGCAACCCAGCGGCAGCGATCGGTTCGAGGCGAGCGGGCGCTACGACCAGCGCCTCGATCACGTTCGCCCGTACCTGCGGGTCGACGTCCGACGAATACTCGGTGAGGGTTGCGATCGCTCGCTCGCGCAACGCCGTAATCCGCACCGGATCGGCGGGGCGTTCGCCACGTGCAGCCGTCCGAGTCTGTGTCCCCGGCTTCTCGGCCTGCTCCGCGGACGAACCGCACCCTCCCGCGGCCAGAGCGGCGGCGAGCGTCATGGCGAGCGTGCATCGTGTGTTCATGGGTGGGAGCCTCGTGAGTTGGGGCGAGCGATGCAACCGCTCCCTCACGGTCGCGGCTCGTTGGGTCGAATACGCCGGTCGCGATCCGGGCGTTCGCCGGCCGATGGATCATTGGTCGGCCGGGCGTGCCCCCGGACTGGCGAAGTTCCTGCCTCGACGGCCCCGAACCGCCGTCCACGCCAGCCCAGCGGCCAGCCCGGCAAGCGACGCCCACCCCGCCGCGTCGCCGATGCGGGCGTAAACCGTCCGCCCCTCCCCAAGCGCGACCGTGACAACGAGCACCCCTTCGGTGTTCGACGGCAGCACCGCCACCAGTCGTCCGCGGGCGTCGATCGCGCCAGAGATGCCGGTGTTGGCGCCGCGGACCATCGGCGTGCCCAGTTCGGCGCACCGCCACCGAGCGAGCCGCAGGTGCTCCGACCGCCCCGAGTCGGCCCTGCCGAACCAGCCCTCGTTTGTGAGTTGCACCATGAGGTCTGCCTGCCGCTTGCCGCCCGTGAAGACCAGGCGCCGGCAGACCCGCGCGACCGTCGCCTCGAAGCAGATCGGCGTCGCCGCCCGGACCTCGCCCCCCCCCGGCCGCGGCACGCGCAGCACGACCGGCGCGCGCCCCGGTGAAAGGTCGAAACTCATCCCGGACGCCCCGACGCCGATCCGCAGCATCGTCCGCTCCAGCCAGGGCCACGCCGAGATGTACGGCATGACCTCGCCGAACGGGGTCAGGTGCATCTTGTCGTAGCGCTGCGCCGTGACGCGCCCCTCGTGCAGGACGAACGCGCTGTTGTAGTGCCGCTGGTAACTCGGGTGCACGCCGTTCGCGTCGGCCTCGATGCGCAGGCCATCGAAGCCGTCCGCGCCCACCAGCATCGGCACGCCGATGGCGTGCTGCCAGACAAGCAGCGTGTCGTACGCCGCCATCGACGGCACCACCAGCCACTCGCCGCCGTCCACGGCCTGGTCGACGCGGGTCGGTTCCTCGTCGCCGTCCAGCCCGCGCCACATGATTCGCTCCCACGTCGGCGGGTCCGGGCGCGGCTCCTCGCGCCACACGATGCGGGCCGCTCGCTCCTCCTTGGCGTCCGCGTCGGCGAGCGTCTCGCCGGGGAACATGGTCTCGGGCCAGACGATCAGGTCCGGCCGCACGCGGGCCGCCTCGACGGTCATGGCGATGAACGAGTCGAGGTCGGTCAGACGCTGGAGCGGGGGCCATGTGCCGCGCACGCTCTGCGGCACGTTCGTCTGCACCACGGCAACGCGGTACTCCCCCACCCGCTCCGGCCCGCGCGCCAGCCCGCACCCGCTCCACAGCGCGATCGCAAGGACACTGATTGCGATCGTCAACGAGCCGCGACCCGTCAACGAGCCGCGACCGTAAGGGAGCCGTTCCGCGCTGCGTGTGCGCACCCCCGCCGCCCACGCGCCGACCGCGCACCCCACCATCGCCACCATCACCGACGCCCCGTACGCCCCAACGACCGACGCGACCGCCGGCCCGAAGGGCGCGTCGAGAAGCGGGTGGCCGACGAGGTACCACGGGTACCCGTGCCAGACGATCTCGCCGCGCAGGAACTCGACCCCCACCCACGCCACCGCCGCCCACACGCCGACGGCCCGCGGCCACGCCCTCGCGCCACGCCCAACCGCCCACACGAACGCCCACTGCTGCAACGAGAGGTACGCGATCAGCAGCGGGAAGCCTCCCGGAGCGACGCCCGCGATCCACCGCTGCTCGAACATCCAAAAGGCCGACGCGCCCATCGCAGCCCAGAGTCCCGCCCGGCCCGGACGATCCGCCCGCAGCGCGACCCAGACCAGCGCCGCGGGCGCGAGCAGCGCGGCGGGCCAGAAGTCCACCGGCGCGAACGCCGCCACCATCAACGCCGCGTGCAGCAGCCCCAGCGCAAACGCCGTGCGCCGCCGAAGGGGGGAGGCGGCCGGCGGCCCATCCGACGGCTGGCTCGCTCGCGGGCGCGTCACTTGCCTGCGTAGTCGATGATGCGGGCGATCTCGCTGCGCAGGTCGTGGCGCGACACCACGCGGTCGATGATGCCCGATTTGAGCAGGAACTCGCTGCGCTGGAAGCCCGGCGGCAACTCCTGGCGGATCGTCTGCTGGATCACGCGCGGGCCGGCGAAGCCGATCAGGGCGTTCGGTTCGGCGAGGATCACATCCCCCAGCATCGCGAACGACGCCGTCACGCCGCCCGTCGTCGGGTCCGTCAGCACGCTGATGAACAGCCCCCCTGCCCGATCAAGCCGCGCCAGCGCAGCGCTCGTCTTCGCCATCTGCATCAGCGACAGGCCCGACTCCTGCATCCGCGCCCCGCCCGAGCAACTCACGATCACCAGCGGCAGGTTCCGGTCCGTCGCCGTCTCGATCGACCGCGTCACGACCTCCCCCACCACGCTCCCCATCGACCCCATCATGAACGTCAGGTCCAGGCAGCACAGCATCGCCTGCCGGCCCTTCACGAACGCAACGCCCGCGAGCGCCGCGTCCGTCTGCCCGGTGCGCACCTGCTCCGAGAGCAGCCGCTCCGAGTAGGCCTTCAGGTCGCGGAACCCGAGCGGATCGCCCGGCGCGAGGTCGGTGAACATCGGCTGGAACGAGCCGGGGTCCGCCAGTTGCGAGACCCGCTCCGTCGCGCTGATCCGGAAGTGGTGCGAGCACTCGGGGCAGACGTGCAGGTTCGCCTCCATCTGCCGGCGATAGACCATCTGCGCGCACCCGGGGCACCGCATCCACAGCCCCTCGGGGATCGCCGCACGCCGCTGCGGCCGAACGTCGCTCCAACTGCGGTTCGCCAGTTGTGTCATGGCCCTGCTTCCTTCCCGCTGCGCGTGCGACGAGCGGGCCGTCGTGTCAACTCTCAGCGCGGGCACGCTCGCCGCCCGCCTTCAGTTCATCCCGGCGCGCCGAGTGCCACTCGACCGCCGGTGCTTCGTCCACCATCGCCCACAGACGCGAGGCCGGCACCTTCAGCAGCGTGCCGCGCACCAGCGCGTGCGCCATCGGACGCAGCACCACGCCCGCCGCCCCCTTCGACTTCGCCAGCCCGCGCGACAACGCCCCGATGATGCGCTCCTCGGCCTCCGCCAGCGACTCGCCCTCCGGGGGCGTCACGCTCGCCGCGTCGTCCTTCCATTGGCGGTACGAAGTCGGGTATTTCTCCTCGACCTCGCTCGCCAGCATCCCTTCCCACAGGCCAAGCCCAACCTCCGCCAGATCGTCGAGTTCTCGGACCTTCGCCCCGGTCCGATCCGCCAGGGCCTTCGCCGTTGCGACGCTCGCCTCATCCGGCCCGCAAAGCACCAGCGAAACCGCCTCCCCCTCCACGCCGGCCACGGATTCCTTCACCGCCTGCCGACCCTCCGCAGAGAGCGGCAGATCGCAGGTGCCGCACAGCCGACCCGCGGCCTCCCATTCGGTGGCACCGGTCCGGACGAGCAACAGCCTGATGTCGGTGGATTTGGCCATATGCCCGCGTCGTGCCCCGGCGGCATATCCCGGCCGCTGCTCCGCCCCCGCAACGCACCGGCACTGCCGGGTCCGGGGTTCGAGGCCGCTGAGTGTAGCATCGGCACCTCGCGCCGGTTGACCACCAACAATCGCTCCGGTGTTTCCATTGGACTCCGGCCGCACGCCGTTCCTCATCGCGCGCCGCGCATTGCATCGATCACCGACCCGCGCTTGGCCTCCGGCACGCCGAACACCGCCGACGCGGCGACCAGCACGTCGCAGCCGGCCCCTCGCACCTCCGCCGCGTTGCCCGGTCCGATCCCACCGTCCATCTCCAGCCTCTGCTCCGGCCGCAGGCGGGCCGAGATCGCCCGCGTCTTCTCCAGCACCCCGCCGATGAACGCCTGGCCGCTGAAGCCGGGGTTCACGCTCATCACCAGCACGAGGTCGAACGCCCCCACCTCCGGCAGCACCGCCTCAGCCGAGGTCGGCGGGTTGATCGCCACGCCCACCGTCACGCCGAGAGAGCGCACACGCTCCGCCAGCCGAACGCACGCCGCCAGCCCGATCGCCTCGACGTGGTACGTCAGGTGGTCCGCGCCCGCATCGACGAACGGCCCGACGAACCGCTCCGGCTCCGCCACCATCAGGTGAACGTCGAGAAACACGCCCGGCAGCGCACGCCGAAGCGACGCGCACAACGCCGGCCCCATCGTCAGGTTCGGCACGAAGTGCCCGTCCATCACGTCCAGGTGCAGCAGGTCCGCACCCGACGCGAGCACGCCACGGCACTCCTCCCCCATCCGCGCGAAGTCCGCCGACAGGATCGACGGGGCGATCAGCGGCAAGCGCGGCGGTTGCGTGAACAGGTCGGCCACGGGCAACTCTACCCGCCACGGCTCGCGCAGCGTGCCGGCGAGGTACTCTCCGGTCATGATTCGCGCACTCGTCATCCTGATTGCGTTCGGGGTCGTCGTTTCGGCCGCAGCGGGGCAGCCCGCGATGGAACTCGCGCTGCTCACGTTCAACATCCGCTACGGCACCGCGCCGGACGGGGCGAACGCCTGGGCGAATCGGGCCGACTTCGTGGCGGAGGTGATCCGCGAGGCGGGCGCGGACGTGGTCGGCCTGCAGGAGGCGCTGCGCGGGCAACTGGACCACCTGGCCGCTGCGCTGCCGCGGTACGCGGAGGTCGGCGTGGGGCGCGACGACGGGCGCACGCGCGGCGAGCACGCGACGATCCTCTACGACCGCGCCCGCTTCGCCGTCGATGAGTCGGGGACGTTCTGGCTGTCGGAGACGCCGGAGACGCCCGGCTCGATGCACTGGGGCAACCGCATCACGCGCATCTGCACGTGGGCGCGGCTGGTGGACAAGGCGACGGGGCGGGCGGTGTACGTCTACAACGTGCACCTGGACCACGAGTCGCAGGCGTCGCGCGAGCGGAGCGTGCGGCTGATCGCGGAGCGCATCGGCGCGCGCACGCACGCGGACCCGGTCGTCGTGATGGGGGACTTCAACGCGGGCGAGGGCAACCCGGCGGTCCTGTTCCTCACCGGTCGTGCGGGCGTCCCGCCTATGCCGATGCTCAAAGACTCCTTCCGCGCGCTGCACCCCGACGAGACCGAGGTCGGCACGTTCAACGCCTTCCGCCTCGGGAACACGGGGGGGGCGAAGATCGACCATGTTTTCGTGCCCGCGGACGCCGAGGTGCTCGATGCCGCGATTGTCCGCACGGAGCGCGAGGGCCGGTATGCCTCGGACCACTTCCCGGTCTCCGCTCGCATTCGACTGCCGTAGTTCGCGGCTCGCTTCGGTTCGTACTCTCCGTACCCCTGCCGAGCCTCTGTATCATCCGCTCATCATGCGAGTTGTGCGCTTCGTCGTCGCGGTTATCCTGACACTCGCGCCGTCCCTCTGCCGTGCCCAGCCGCACGCCGCGCGGTTCCCGCACGGCGCGGTTGCGGCGGACCATCCGGTCGCGTCGGAGGCGGGGGCGGCGATGCTGCGTGCGGGCGGGAACGCCGTGGATGCCGCAGTCGCGGCCTCGTTCGCGCTCTCGGTGGTGCGGCCGCAGTCGTGCGGCGTGGGCGGGGGCGGGTTCATGGTGGTTTATCTGCCGGACGACCCGGTGCGCGGGCGGGTGGTGACGGCGATCAACTACCGCGAGACCGCGCCGGCCGCGGCTACGCCCGACATGTTCGTGCGAGCGGGCGACGAGCACGCCAGCACGCGCACGGGGCTGGCGGTCGCGGTGCCGGGGACGGTGGCGGGGCTGCTGCACGCGCTGGAGCGGTACGGGACGATGGAGCGTGCGGCGGTGCTGGCGCCGGCGATCGCGGCGGCGCGGGACGGGTTCACGGCCGACGGGGCGTACGCGGCCGCGGCGCGCGAGGCCGCGCGGAGCATGAGCGACGAGGAGAAGCGGCGGAGTTCGTTTCTGTGGCGGACGCTGCTGCGCGAGGGCGAGGTCCGGGCGGGCGACCGAATCGTCAACGAGCCGCAGGCGCGGCTGCTGGAGGCGATCGCCGAGCGCGGGGCGGCGGCGTTCTACGACGCGCCGGATGTCCCCGGTGCGGTCGCGGCGGCGGGAGGCATCATCACGCCCGAAGACATGCTGGGCTATGCGCCGGTCGAGGTGTCGCCACTCGGGTTCGAGTTCGCGGGGCGCAGGTTTCTGGCTATGCCGCCGCCGTCGTCGGGCGGGCTGGCGATGGCGCAGACGCTTCTGACATTGGAGCGGCTTGCGGGGCCGATGGGTGTGCCGCGCGTGCCGGAGGGCGACTTCGCGCACCTGCTGGTCGAATCGTTCAAGCACGCCTTCGCGGACCGGGCCGAGTGGCTGGGCGATCCGACGTTCGTCGGCGTGCCGGTGGAGCGGCTGCTCTCGGCGGCGTATCTGGACTCCAGGGCGGGGGCGATCGACCGAGAGCGCACGCGCCCGCCGCACGCCTACGGCACGCGCGAGGCGGCGGGCGACGCCCCCCCCTCGCCGCCGCCGGACGACGCGGGCACGAGCCACCTGTGCGCGGTGGACCAGTGGGGCGGGGCGGTGGCGTGCACGGAGACGATCAACCTGTCGTTCGGCTCGCGGATCACGGTCGAGGCGTGGGGCATCTGCCTGAACAACGAGATGGACGACTTCACGTCCCGCCCGGGCGAGCCGAACGCCTTCGGGCTGCGGCAGTCGGCCCGCAACGCGCCCGCGCCGGGCAAGCGGCCGCTGAGCAGCATGAGCCCGACGATCGTGCTGGACGCGGAGGGGGGGGTGGTGGCGGTGGCGGGCGCGGCGGGCGGGCCGCGGATCATCACGGCCACGGCGCAGTGCCTGCTGAACGCGCTGGTGCACGGCATGGACGCGGGCGAGGCGGTGGACGCGCCGCGTCTGCACCACCAGTGGGCGCCCGACCGCGTGCTCTACGAGGCGGGCCGCGCGGGCGCGGCGGATGCGCAGGCCGGGCGCGATGGGCTGATCGCCTCGCTGGCGGCGCGCGGGCACGAGGTCGAGCGGACGGGGGGGATCGGCGTGGCGCAACTCATCGTGCGCGTGCCGACGGGCTGGGACGCGGCGTGCGACCCGCGCCAGGGAGGCCGCCCGGCGGGGCATTGATCGGGAGACTCCGTGGCCCGATGTCCGATTCTTGCTTTGCTACCCTCCTCCCATGCCGACCACCGTCTTTCTGAACGGCGCGTTCGTCGAGCCGGGCGACGCCAGGGTCTCTGCGTTCGACGCGGGTTTGCAGCACGCCGTCGGTCTGTTCGAGACGCTCACTGCGGGCAACACCGGCGGCGAGGCGTGGGGCCACCGGCTGCCCGAGCACGTTGACCGACTCTGCGTCTCGGCGAAGGAACTGGCCCTGAGCAACGACCTGCGGCGCGATGCGCTGATCGATGCCGTGCTGCTGACGGTGAAGCGAAGCGGGCTGCCGCGTGCCCGCGTCCGTCTCACCATCACGGCGGGGGACATGAGCACGGCCCCCCGGCCCGCGCCAGGCACGACGACACCCCCCCCCCACGCTCCGACGGTGATGGTCCTCGCGCAGCCCGCGACGAACTACCCGGAGTCGATGTACGAGCGGGGTACACGGGTCGTCATCGCCGACGCCCGTGCAAATCCGTTCAATCCCTTCGAGGGGCACAAGACGCTCAACTACTGGTGGCGGCTGCGAGAACTGCACCTCGCTTCGGCCAAGGGCGCAGCCGAGGCTCTCGTCTTCCAGATCACCAACCATCTCGCGGGCGGGTGCGTTTCCAATGTGTTCGTCGTGAAAGATGCCGCGCTGCTCACGCCTTACGCCCGAGGCGACGAAGGATCGTCGCTCCCCAGCCCCGTCCTGCCCGGGATCACGCGGGCCGCCTTGCTCGACATGGCGGCTGAACTGGGCATCCAAGCACAGCGACGAATGATCACGATCGATGATCTGCTCGGCGCGGAGGAGATCTTCCTGACGAACTCCAGTTGGGGGGTGCTGCCGGTCGTGGCAGTGGAGCGCGAGACGATCGGCGCCGGAAGCCCCGGGCCGGTAACGCGCCGACTGCGAGAGTTGGTCGAGCGTGAGATGAGCGCGCCCGGTGGATCCGACGGGGCTAGGGCCGCTCGATGACGCGAACGTTGCGGCGTCCATCGCGCACGAAGATCGCGGCGAACGCTCGGCGCACCATGCTCACGGCGGCAAAGATGGCGAACACGACAGCGCCGACGAAAAGGGCCGGCACGAGGAGCAGCACGCCGACGCCGATGACGAGCGCAATGGCGACGAAAGCCGCAATCCTGGAGAGAATCGTGGGCCTGAACTCGCCCGAGGACGCCCGGGCGCGCTCGCGCACCGAGATCACGCGCCACCGCTCCACGCGGGGATACTAGCGGGCTTGCCGGGCGGCTTCGTCCGTGACACGGAAGGCGGTGAACGTGAACTTGTGTACCGTGCCGGACGCGACCGCCTCGAGGCGCGGCGCCAATCCAATCCGCTCGACACGGGCGAGTTCATCGCTCGCACCATCGGTTCGCAGCACCACGATTGTTCCTTCTGGAAGTACGCCGAGCGAGATGAGACCCGGATCCCACCGCACAACGACCCGGCTGCCCTGCTCGCGAGCGCGGCGCACGGCGTACAGGAGTGTCTCAGGGCGTGCTTCGACGAGATGATCGGCAACAACGACCGCGCCGTCGGGAAGCGACGTCGCAAGTGCGAACCCTGCCTCTCGGCCCGAAGTGGCGCGGCGTCCCGGTTCGAACCAGGCGAGATCGGCGACCAACGCGGCGAACATCGCGGCAGCCCATGCCGCGGGATGTCCGAGCATCAGCCCCCGCGCGATTCGCGCCCGCAACACCGTGAATCCAGAGGCTGCGCCAAGCATGACGTACGCGACCAGCGGAGCAACAAAGACCGAAGCAGGCATGGCGTAGCGTGGATTGCTCACGCCCGATAGAGCGAAGATAGTGAGCGTGAGAACACATGCCCAGGCGAGTGTCCGAGCGGTGGTGACGGCGGACTCCGGAAGCCCGCTTCCTGCCTCCCGTCGAGCGTCTCCACCCCAAGGAAAGAGCAGTGCGAGCGAGAAGGGCAGCATGCTCGCGAGCGCGACCGGTCCGAGCGCGAGGACGCCGACCACGCGGTCGAGCGACCACAAGAACTCACCCACGCTCTGTGTCACGACATTCGGCAGGCGCGCCGCTTCTCGTGCTACTCCCCATCCGAGCAGCGCGAGCGGGAGGCACCCGCATGCGGTCATGGCCCACACGCGAGCGTTCGCGAGCGGCCTGAAGGTCCGGCCGACGACGCACGCCGCGAGCAGCGCCGCGACGAGCGCCGGCGCTCCGGCCGGCCCCTTCATCGCGCCCATGAGCGTGATCCCGCAGGCACCGAGCACGATCACCAACACACGCCCCGCACGCTCTCGCCGACACAGGTCGACCGCCGCCAGCGAGGCGAGTTGTGCGCCCAGGAGGTTGAGCGATTCGATCTCCGCGCCGCGTGCGATGGGCCAGAGCCAGGGCATAAGAAGTTGCGCCATGCCTGCGGCGAGCGCCCAGCGGTTGCTGAACCATCGCCGAGCGAACCACCACGCGGACAGGGTCATCCCCAGCATTGCGAGCGCGGACGGGAGCCGGGCGGAGAACTCGCTTTGGCCGAATGCGGCCGCGCTCAGCGCGGTCGCCCAGGAGATACCGGGCGGCTTCCGCAGGTAGGGCACGCCGAAGAGGCGCGGAACGAGGATCGCGGAGGTTGCTTCGCGGGATGCCCTCCCCTCCTCACGGAGTGTGTCGAGCATCTCCCAGCCTGAGATGGCTCGGTGGCCTTCGGTCGCGAACAGACCGCCGCTGCCGAGGAACGGTAGACAAACCAAGGCCCACGCGCCAATGAGCGCGAGCATGTGCCAGCGGGGATAAGAGCGAACACCGCGGGACCGTGGATCCTTCACGGCGATCCGGCCGCAGCGGGATTCAGCGGCTCGGCTCCCGGCACGTCGACCCCCTCATGTACCGCGCGCCCGACCGGCTCGGTCCAGGCCTCGAAGACCTCGCGCAGGCGCGGGTTGCGGCGGGGGTTGTGCTTGTAACGCTGGGTCTCGGCGTATGCGTCGTCCATCGACACGCCCTCTACCAGATGGCGATACATGGCAACAGCGCACCCTGTTCGCTCAGAGCCTGCGCCGCACTGCACGAGCACTGGCTGGCGCTCGGGGTCGGTCATGATGCGCAGGGCCTCGGCGTAAAAGTTCGGGTTGCCGGTGGCGTCGCCTTCGAGGTCCATGCGGACGCGATCGACGCCCAGTGCGTCAGCGGTGCGCTGGGCGAGCCGTTCCTCGCGCGTGCCCGGCTCGAACGCGCCGAGATCGACGATGGTGCGGATGCCGTGCTCCCGGACGACCTTCTCCGTCGCGGCCGGGGTGAGTTTGCCGGAGCGGTAGAGGACGCCCTCGGTGACGACGCCGAAGTTCTTGGGGAAGAGGTTCGGCCGCACCCACTCGCGGTAGACGAGGGCACCGCAGGCGACGATCAGGGCGATCGCGAGGGCGTTGCGGAGGAATCGGGCGGCGGAGAAGGGTGTGCGTGGTTGCTCGGCCATCGCGTGGATCGTAGACCCTACCATGTGCGCATGGTGAATCGCTCGGGCGCCAGGGAGGGGGCGGGCGCGGGCCGGTCCGTGCCCGCGGCGCCGCGGTCGCGCGCCTATCCCGAGGCCGTCGATCGGCTCATCGAGCGGCTGGCGGACCTGCCGGGGATCGGGCGGCGGTCGGCGGAGCGGCTGGCGTTCCACCTGCTCAAGAGCGACGAGGCGGCCGCGATGGCGCTGGCCCGGGCGATCGCGGACGTGAAGCGCACCGTGCGGCATTGCTCCGTGTGCTCGAACTTCGCCGAGGGCGACCCGTGCGCCATCTGCACGGACGCGACACGCGACCGCTCGACCGTTCTGGTGGTCGAGCAGCCGAAGGACCTCATCGCGCTCGAACAGACGGGGATGTACAAGGGGCTGTACCACGTGCTGATGGGGCGGCTCAGCCCGCTCGACGGCATCGGGCCGGAGGAACTGACCGCGGGCGACCTGCTGGCGCGCGTCGATGACCCGGCGAAGAACCCCGGCGGCGTGCCGATCCGCGAGGTCGTGCTCGGGCTGAACCCGACGCTCGAGGGCGACGGGACCGCGCTCTATCTCGCCGAAGAACTCCACAAGCGCAGCGTGGCGGTGTCGCGGCTGGCGCGGGGCCTGCCGAGCGGATCGCAACTGGAATACGCCAACAAGGCGGTGCTCGCGGACGCCATCCTGGGGAGGCAGAAGGTAGAGTGAGGAAGCCGGAAGTGATGGAGTGACGGAGCGGCCGGGGACGACTGATCGGGACTTTCATGCGGTTCGAAACCTCCCAGCACATGCGACTCGGCCAGCAGATGAAGCTGGCTCCGCGGGTGATCCAGTCGATGGAGATCCTGCAGATGCCGCTCACCGAGTTGGAGGAGCGCATCGAGCAGGAACTGGCGGGGAACGCGACGCTGGAACTGGTCGAGCCGGGCGCGGATCGACCCGAGAGCGGCGCGGACACGCGGGCAGACACCGCGAGCGAGGCGAGCGAGACGGAGGAAGGATTCGAGCGCCTCGACCGCTACGAACGCTCGAACCCCGAGGCAGCCGAGAACGAGTTCTCCGCAACGCCGCTCCGCGACCGTACCGAGCGCACGCCCTCGCGCCGTCTCGAGGGCGAGCGCGACGGGAAGATGGACGCGATGGCAGCCGCCCCCGCGCGGGCGGCTTCCCTGCCGGAGCAGTTGCTGAACCAGTGGCACCTGGCCGACGTCGAGGAGTCGCTGCGCCGCCCGGGCGAACTCATCATCGGGTACCTGGACGACGATGGCTACCTGCGCACGCCGCTGGAGACCATCGCGGCCAACGCCCCGGCTGGACAGGACGGCGCGCGCGCGGGCGTGGCGGACCTGGAGCGAGCGCTGACGGCCGTGCAGTTGTTCCTGGAGCCGCCCGGCATCGCGGCCCGCGACGCGCGCGAGTGTCTGCTGCTGCAACTGGACGCGATGGAGGACGGCGAGGGGTGGGACTCGGACGAGGACCGCGCGGCGACGCTGCGGGTAGCGCGCACGCTGGTCGCCGACCACCTCGAGGACCTGACGCAGAACCGCCTGCCGCGGATCGCCGAGCGCGCGGGGCTGACGATCGACGAGATCAAGTCGGGGCTGGAGTTGCTGCGCCGGCTGAGCCTCGCGCCGGCGCGCCGGCTCGTCTCCGAGCAGCCCGAGCCGATCATCCCGGACGCGATCGTCGAGTACGACGAGGAGCACGACCGCTACATCGCCTACCTGAACGACTCGCGCCTGCCCAACCTGCGGATCAACAA
>JAHCJE010000140.1 GCA_026128865.1 Phycisphaeraceae bacterium
TGCTCATGTGCGGCTCCTCGCGCTTGGGCGCGTGGCGTTAGGGTTGATACTCGGGGGGAAGTTGCGTGTGCGTGTCGGCTTGGAGGTTGAGAGTTCCAAGTCGTCGCTTCCCTCCGCCGGTGCGAACCGGATCAGGTTCAACGGGTGCATCTCAGCGGCTTGAAGAGGCACTGGGCACCGGGCACCAGGCACTCGGGGCCGCGCCCCGTGCGTTCTGTGGGCAGTATAGGGGGTGGTCAGACGTGCTCGTAGGCGAGGGTGCGTTTGACGCGGCGTCCGACTTCGCTGGCGTAGCGGCTGCCGAGGGTGTCGCGGTGCTGTTCGGCCCAGGCGGTGAGGGGGGTGGGGCCTGCGGGGGGGGCGTCGGAGTCGAGCAGGCCGCGCATGAGGCCGGCGATCTCTTCGCGTGTGATGATGACGTCGCGGACGACGGGGGTGAGGGCGTGGGCAACGGCGAGGCCGAGCCAGGGCGGGACGGGGACGATGGTGCGGCGGACGCCGAGGATGCGTGCGAGCGAGCGCACGAGGTCGGTGTATGTGAAGGACTCGGGGCCGACGGCGTCGGTGGTGGTGGTGTCGTCGCGGTGGGCGTGGAGCAGCATGAGTTCGGCCATGTCGTCGACGTGGAGTGGGCGGAGGCGGTAGTCGCCCTTGCCGAAGACGCCGACGACGGGGAGGTGGCGGACTGCCCATGCGATGTTGTTGACGAGGATGTCGCCGCGTCCGAAGAGGACGCCGGGGCGGACGATGGCGTGGGGCGTGCCGAGTGCGCGGAGGGCGTCTTCGAGTTCGTGCTTGCCGCGGTAGTAGGCGAGGTCGTCGGCCTTGTCGGCGTGGAGGATTGAGACGTGGACGATGCGCTCGACGCCGGCGCGGCGGGCGGCGTGGAAGAGGGTCTTGGTGTTGGCGACGGCGGTGTCGAAGTTGAAGAGGCGGTGGTTGTAGCGGACCCAGTAGGTGTTGTAGAGGACGGCCGCGCCGTCGAGGGAGCGGGCGAGGGCGTCGGGATCGTGGAAGGCGAGGGGGTGGACGTCGAGGCAGTGGCCGAAGGGGTTTGGGCGGTCGGGGGAGTTGGTGAGGGTGCGGACGCGCGTGCCGCGTGCGAGGAGGCGTTCTGTGACGGCGCGGCCGGTGTAGCCGAGCGCGCCGGTGACGACGTGGAAGGGGGCGGGGGGCATGGGGGGAGTGTAGAAGGAGAATGGACGTAGGAAGGTCGATTGGCGCTCGCTGGCTACTTGATCGTGGCCCATCCTTGAGTCGAGAGCATGCCCAAAGGGAAGGCGTCACCGCTGTACCAACCGACCACAACAGCCAGCCCTCCATCCCTGTGCAACAGCGGCTCGAACGGGCTGTGCGGCAGGGCGTTGAGCACGAGCAGCGTGATGTACGAGAACGTGAGCGCGAACGCACCGGGCGTGAGGGACTCGCTGCGCTCGGTAGTCATCGCCGGGTCGCGCCAGCCGACCGACGCGAGGGCCTGCTCCAGTTCCGGCAACTGGTGAAGCCCGATCGGGAGCGTCACTCCGCGCTTGTCCTCGGGCCACGTTCGGCCTTCCTCGAATCCGAAGAACTCGTCGAGCCGGTCGAACACGTCGTAGGCGGACACGGACGTGTAAGCCGGGTTGAGATCGACCTCGGGCACTTCAAACCAGAGCGCGGCGGTTGAGGCGGGAGGCGGCGCTTTCTTCACCAATACGGCGAGCCAACGCATGAAGGGGTCTAGCCCGGCTTCGAGCTGGTCGGCCTGCACGGTTCGCCACGCCCGGCCGCCGGGGGCGGATTGGATGGCTTCGAGCGCGACGGCAAGACCATCCGACATGCCGGGGCGCGTACGGGAGAGTTTGCGGAAGAGTCTGTACGCAAGCGAGGTTGGGTCCGAGGCCATGGTGCGCAGCATATGTCCGAGAGAGGGGCACAGGCGGGACGCCTGTGCCACCCGGTATGCTGTGGGCATGAAGCGAGCACTCGGAGTCGTGGCGGCGGCGGCCGTGGGGGCGGCGGCGTGGGCGGAGGACGGGCTGCTGGTGGTCGCGCCGCGGGAGTTGGCGGGCGCGCTGGGGGAGTTTGTCGAGTTCAAGCGTGAGCGGCTGGCGACCACGTTGGTCACGCTCGAGGATGCGCTGGCCGCGGGGGAGGGCGTGGACGACGCGGAGCGGCTCAAGCGGTACCTCTTCGGGCGGTGGCGCGAGGGGGGGGTGCGGTACGTGCTGCTGGTGGGCGATGCGGACGTGATGCCGGTGCGGTACATGGTCCTGGATCGGTGGACGGAGCCGGCGTTCCACTACGCGTTCTACCCGAGCGACCTGTACTACGCGGACCTGGCGAAGCGCGACGGGTCGTTCGAGGACTGGAACGGGCGCACGGACGGGTTCCACGCGCACTACTTCGGCGAGGTGCGCGGCGAGACGAACAAGGACGACCCCATCAACTTCGACGGCGTGGACTACCGGCCGGAGGTGGGGCTGGGGCGGTGGCCGGTGAGCACGCCGGAGGAGGCACGGCTGGTCGCGGCCAAGACGATGCGCCATGAGCGGGCGGTCGAGCGGGGCGAGGGCGAGTGGCTCGGGCGGGCGGGGCTGGTGATGGTGGGCGGGTGGGTGGATGCACGGCCGCGCTTCGAGGCGGTGCGGGCGCGGCTGGAGCCTGTGTGGCACATGGAGCGGATGTACTACGAGGGGGGGGCGTACGGCGTGGCGGAGCCGACGGAGCCGGGGGTGGTGGACCTGATCAACAGCGGGGTGCGTCTGGTGCTGCACGCCGGGCACGGGAACGACGACCTGTGGGAGCACTGCCTGAGCGTGGGGAGCCTGGAGCGGCTGCGGAACTCCGAGACGCTGCCGGTGATGATGTCGGCCGGGTGCTCGACGGCGCGGTTCGCGACGCTGCCGCCGTACGAGGCGTACGAGGACGCGCAGGGCGTTCGGCACGCGGGTACGAACAACGGTCAGGTGTTCACGGGGCCGCCGCCTGCGCCGGCGTGCTACGCGCGGGGCGAGTTCAACATGACGGGTTTGGGGGAGCGGTTCGTGCGCGCGGACGAGGGGGGGGCGGTGGCGTACATCGGGTGCAACACGGGGAGCCAGCCGTGCGGGCTGACGCTGATCGACGGGTTCGTGGATGGGCTGATGACGGTCAAGGGGGCGCGGCTGGGGGACTGCTGGGCGCACGCGGTGGCGTTCTACTACGAGCGGGAGGGGCTGGCGACGATCGTGCCGACGGAGAGTTGGTACCCGGCGAGCGTGTTCTTTCAGGGGATGAAGTTCATGCTGTTCGGGGACCCGTCGCTGCCGATGCGGGGGAAGTAGAACCTATCCCCAAACCCCTGATTCACCACAGAGGCACAGAGGGCGCCGAGAAAAGAGCCATGGATTCCTGCCTTGGCGCTCTCTGTGCCACTGTGGTGAGATCGGTTCTCCGAGGTTGCGGGACAGCCTCCAGACATCTCACGCGGAGGCGCGGCGAGGGGAGTTGGTTACGGGGGGGGGATGTCGAGGGGGGTTGGGCCTTCGAGGGAGCGGTGGATGCGTTCGAGGGCGTCGAGGAGGGCGCGTCGTGCGGCGTGGGCGTGCGGGTTGTCGCGCTGGATGACGGAGAAGAGGTGGCCGGCGTCGGCGCGGACGGCGTCGACGGCGGCGCGCATGGCGTGGAAGGAGGGGGGGACGAAGGCCGCGTTCTCGCCGGCGCGGGTGTCGATGAGGCCCTTGGCGATGAAGAATGCGAGGACGTGGGTTTCGGCCATGAGGCGGTCGTGGGCGTCGGCGTCCTGCTCGATGACCTCGCAGCCGAGGCGTTCGTAGAGGGCGCGGGCGCGCGCGCAGGCGGCCGGGTGCTGTTCGTTGGGGCAGACGACGACGCGGAGTGGTCGCTCGTTGCGGGCGAGGCTGACGGGGCCGAAGAGGGGGTGGGTGCCGATCCAGGGGATGCGGGCGCCGAGCGAGGCGCGCATGGCGGCGATGGGGGCGAGTTTGACGCTGCCTGCGTCGAGGATGAGGTGCGCCGGTGTGAGGTGCGGGGCGAGGGCGTGCAGAGCGGCGGGGATCGCGGGGACGGGGACGGCGAGGAGGATGGTTTCGGCGCGCTGCGCGAGGTCGGCGAGGGAGTCGGCGCGGCGGGCGGCGGGGATGGGTGTGGTGGTGTCGAGGGCGAGGGGACGAAGGCCGGCGGACTCGGCGAGGTCGGCGAGGGCCGCGCCGAAGCGGCCGTAGCCGAGGATGGCGAGGGTGTTGGCGTCGTGGGGCATGGGCGGTTCGGGTTGCGCGGGTTCAAGGTATCATCGCGCGGCGGGGGCAGCAACAAGGAGTGTGCACCATGCGGTCGATCGTGATGGCGGCGGCGGTGGTGGTCGCGGCGTGTGCGCTGGGGTGCGCGTCGGGCGGGAAGGGCGGCGGCGCGGGGGGGGTGACGCGCGTTGTGCTCGATACGACGAAGGGGAGGATCGTGCTGGAACTGGACGGGGAGCGGGCGCCGGTCTCGACGGCGAACTTCCTGCGGTACGTGGACGAGCGGGCGTACGACGGGACGATCTTTCATCGGGTGGTGGCGGGGTTCGTGGTCCAGGGGGGCGGGCACACGGCGGACCTGGCGGAACTGCCGTCGCACGCGCCGATCGTGAACGAGTGGGGGAACGGGCTGACCAACGGGCGGGGGACGATCGGGATGGCGCGCGAGACGGAGCCGGACTCGGCGACTCGGCAGTGGTACATCAACCTCGCGGACAACGCGCGGCTGGACATCGCGCGCGAGGTGAGCGGGAACGCGGGGTACGCGGTGTTCGGGCGCGTGGTGGACGGGATGGACGCGGTGGACGCGATCGCGGCGATTCCGACGGGCGAGGTGTCAGAGGAGTTCAGAAACGTGCCGACAGAGACCGTGGTCGTGCTCCGAGCGAGGCTGATTCGCGATGCGCAGTAGTGCCTACCCCGGAACCCGAGATTCACCACAGAGGCACAGAGAGCACAGAGCAGAACCGCTTTCTTTCCCGACTCTGTGACCTCTGTGCCTCTGTGGTGAAGTTGTATTCCGAGGATGGGGGATAGGTTCTCGTCCGGGTTGTGGTATGCTGGCCCGAAAGGAGACCTGCCATGCGAGTTTCACGGGGACTGGCGGCGTTTGCGGTGGCGTGCTCGCTGCTGCTGACGGGGTGCGAGCAGCGGCTGACGGAGGACAACTACGAGTCGATCGGGGACGGGATGACGATCGACGAGGTGTTCTCGATCCTGGGTGACGGTGAGAAGCAGGCCGCGGCGGGCGTGGGGATCGACTCGTCGGGGCTGATGTCGCGGTCGCAGCAGGACAGCCGGGCGGAGTATTTGTGGAAGGAAGACGGGCGGACGGTGACGATCATGTTCCGGGACGGGAAGGTGATCTACAAGACGAAGAGCGGGTTTTAGGCTCACGCGGAGGCGCGGAGGGCGCAGAGGGGGGGGTGGTGGTCAGCGCGGTTTGCGTGGGACGATGTAGAGGCCGATGAGGACGGCGAGGGCGGTCTTGATGATTGTTCCGGGGATGAAGACGACGAAGCCGCCGAAGAGGGCTTCGCGGATGGTGACGGCGGTGGCTGGGTCGGTGTTGCGGACGGCGTAGAGCCAGGGGACGCCGAGAGCGAAGATGACGGCGTGGCCTGCGAGCGAGGCGAGGGCGAGGTTGAGGGCGAGCGGGCTGCGCGTGCGCCGGGCGATGGCGGTGATGACGGGTTGACATGCGATGAAGCCGAGGAGGTAGCCGCCGGTCTGGCCGAGGATGACGCGGATTCCCGCGGTGCCGTCGGCGAAGACGCCCGCTCCGACCGCGCCCATGATGAAGTAGAGGACCATGCTGGCGACGCCGAGGCGCGGGCCGAGGCAGAGCGCGGCGAGGACGACGGCGAGGGTCTGAAGGGTCTGGGGGACGCCGAAGGGGGGCATGGGAACGGCGACTTGCGCGCTGAGCGACGTGAAGAGGGTGAAGAGAAGAACGCCGACGATGCGGAGTTCGGCGGCGAGTCGGCTGGCGGCATCAGGTGCGAGGGGTTGAGGGCGCGCAAGGGGCATGGCGAGGAGTGTATTCGTTGATTCGGATGTGCGGGTTGGTCGTCGAGAGTCGTGGAGATGTCGAGAGAGGAAGAAGTGGTAGAGACGGAGCCGCCACGGAGTAGCGGGGTACCCGTCGGTCTCGCGTTACGCCCAGACGAGGATGTCCTTGATGGGCTTGCGTTGGATGTCGGGGACGGTGCAGTCGTCGGCGGGGTAGCCGAGGGGGATGAGGAGGAAGGGGCGTTCGTGGTCGGGGCGGTTGAGGATGCGGGTGAGGAAGCCCATGGGGCTGGGCGTGTGTGTGAGGGTGGCGAGGCCGGCGTGGTGGGCGGCGGCGAGGAGGAGGCCGACGGCGATGCCGACGCTCTCGTTGACGTAGTAGGTCTGGCCGCCTTCGTCTGTGCGCGCGAGTTTGAAGACGACGATGAGCCAGGGGGCGACTTCGAGGAAGTCCTTGTGCTCGTCGGTGCCGAAGGGGTGGAGGTCGCGGAGCCACTCCTCGTTGGCGCGGCGTTGGTAGAACTCTCGCTCCTCGGCCTCGGCGGCGAGACGGATTTCGCGCTTGATCGCGGGGTCGGCGACGGCGACGAAGCGCCAGGGCTGCTTGTTCGCGCCGCTCGGGGCTGTGCCGGCGGCGCGGACGATCCACTCGACGGTGTCGCGGGAGACGGGGCGATCGGAGAACCGGCGCACCGTGCGGCGGCGGCGGACGATGTCGTAGAAGGTCCGCGCGGCCTCCTCGGCGGGGCGGCCGGGGTCGTGGCGTTCGAGCGGGATGAAGCGCGGCTGAGGCATCGGGAGGCTCTCGCGGCGGCGAAATGAGGAATCTGGGGCCGATCGGTGGCGAATGGTGACACGGCGGGCGGTTCGCGGTGTCCTGCTGGGTGACGCCCGAGCGACGGGCGACGAGCACTGTACCACGACCCGAACGGGGGACGGACGGAGGACACCATGAAGAGTTGCACGAGGATGGCGGCGGCGGTGGTGGTGGCGCTGGCTGGGGTGTGCGCGGGGGCCGGGGCGGGCGGGCCGCCGACGGACCCGCTGGCGACGATCCGGACGATGGACGACCTGCGTGCGGCGGGGCCGACGAACGCTGCGCTGGTCTATTACCGCGGGTTGCTCGCGCTGCCGAGTTTCAACGACGGGGACATCAAGGCGGCGATGATCGACGGCGACGAGTCGGGGATGACGCGCGAGGCGGCGGTGAAGAAGTTGGAGGAGTTGCAGGGCGCGATCGGCACGTTCTGCCGCGCGGCTGCGATGGAGGAGTGCGACTTCGGGCTGGACTTCGACCACGGGTTCGAGTTGCTGCTGCCGCACCTTGGGAAGATGCGGATGGCGGCGCGGCTGATCGCGAGCGATGCGGCGAGACTGGCGGAGGCGGGCGAGGCGGATGCGGCGGCCGCGCGGGTGGCCGGGCTGTACGGGATCGCGCGGCACGTTGCGGACGATGGGACGCTGATCAGCAGCCTGGTCGGGGCGGCCATCGCTGCGCTGGGCAACCAGAGCGTGGAGCGGCTGCTTGGTGAGGGGAAGGTGGGCGAGGAGGGGAAGGCCGCGCTGGTGGCGGCGTTCGAGCGGCTAATCGGGGACGATCCGTTCTTCACGCGGCGTGCGATCGCGATGGAAGGGGCGATCGTGAGGGTGTGGCTGGCGGACCTGATCGCCGGCGAGGGCATGGACCGATTCATCGGGTTCCTGTCGACGGGGCAGCCTGGGGACGAGGAAGTCGGGCGTCTGC
>JAHCJE010000141.1 GCA_026128865.1 Phycisphaeraceae bacterium
GACGGCTCGCGCGTCGCGGGCGTGCCCACGGGCACGAGTTCCTCAACCGGGACGGCGATGTCGCGCCCGTCCGCGTCCAGTCGCACCAGCACCAGTTGCGTCAGGATCTGCGAGTCGATGACGATGCCGTCGCCCTCGGGCGTGCCGACCTTGCTCTTGCGGTGCGGGAGGCGCTTCTTCAGGTCTTCGTAGGTCTCGTCCTCGTAGCGGAGGCAGCACATGAGCCGCCCGCACCGTCCGGATATCTTGAGCGGCTCGAGCGTTGCCTTCTGCGTCTTGGCCGAGCGCATCGAGATCGGCTTGAGCACCTTCAGGAAGTTCTTGCAGCAGCAGTACTGCCCGCAGCGCTCGTAGTCGGCGACCAGCCGGGCCTCGTCGCGCGCCCCGACCTGCCTCACTTCCACGCGGGTGCGCCAGCGGTCCGACACGCGGTGGACAAACTCCCGGAAATCGACACGCTCCTCCGACATGCCGTAGACCGTGATCCGCTCCCCGCCCAGGATCGGCTCGACCTGCACGATCTTCATGGCGAGGTTCACCCGCTCCGCTTCGGCCCGGGCCTCGACGCGGAGTTCGTTGGCTCGCTGCTCGATCGCGGCCTGGCGGTCGAGGTCCTCCCGCGTGGCGACCCGCAGCACCCGCCCCTGATCGAAGAACGGGTAGTCGCGACCGCCCGAGTTCTCGATGTAGTCGAGCATGTCCTTCCGGGACACGCTCTTGGAGCAACCCGAGTTGGGGCAGGTGCTGGTGAGCATCTCGCCGAGTTCGACGCCGCGGTGGGTGCGGACGACCAGTTTGCTCCCGCAGCCGGGCTTGGCGTCGCCGTCGTAGGGGAACTCGCCGACGAGTTTCATCACGCCGAAGCGGACGACGATGCTCTTGGGCGTGTTCAGGCGTTCGTACGCCTTGCGGTCCTCCTCCCAGGCGCGGAGGTCCTCCTCGAACTGCGGCAGGGGCAGGATGGACATGACACCTCCGGGCCGGACGGGCGAACGCACAAGGGCGCGCCGGCGCACGTTGTGCCGGTCGCGTTCGAAGGGCGGGTTGTCGCCGGGCGAGGGTTCGGCCCGCCCGCGCGCCCGGCGGGCGCGGACGGTTCTGGTGCGTCGCCCCGCCTCGGCGCGGGGCCCGGAGTCAGCCGCGGCCGTGGCGCTTGGCCCGGGCGGCGGTGAAGATCTCGCGCAGGTCGGCGCGCTGGAAGAGTTGGACGCTCTGCTGGTTCACGACCTTGTAGATGGAGAGGGTCTCGGCCCGCTCGTCGATGACGACGAGGACTTCCTCGTTCCCGCCGTCGGTCGTCATTGCGATGTACGACCCGCTGCGCGCGACCATGTCGGCCCGGGCCTCACCGCCGAGGAGCGGCGCGGCCCTGGCGATCACAAGGCCGAGCAGGACGAGCGCGCTCGCCTGGAGCCAGCGGGTGAAGGGGGAGGAGTCCTGAGGCCTGAGACCTGAGTCCTGAGGTGGGAGGCCGGAGGCGGAAGGCCGAAGGGGCGGGGTGGCAGTCCGTTGATCCATCGATGCCTCGATCCCCTGGTCGCGTGTCTGGTTGGTGCTCATCGTCCCGGCTGCTCCCTGGCGTCGGCGTTCAGGTCGCGGTAGTCGATGCCTTCGAGTTGGTTGCGTGCATCGTTCCAGCGGAGCGCGACGAGTTCCTGGTTCGCGGAATCGACGACCCAGATGGCGTTGCCCGGCCCGCCGCGGATCTTGCCGCCGACGACGGTGTACTCGCCGCGTGCGCGTTGGGCGGGCTGCCCGATCGCGCCGTCCGGCGCGAGCGTGAGCATCAGCAGCAGGGCGGCCAGCCCCACGTTGACGGCGATCAGCGTGCCCCGCGTGTTCCGGCGCATCGGGTGTGTCCCTCCAAGCCCTTCGGAGCGATCAGTCCTGGTGCCCGCGTTTGCTCGGGATCAGGTTCGCCCCGATCGCCATCGCCACGATGACGAGCAGGCAAATGTAGTTCATCACCACGGGCGGGGTGTCAGCCTTGGTGGGCGTCGGCGGCTGAGGCCCGCCCGGTTGGCCGAATGCGGCCGATACCGCCACGACGCACACCGCGAGAACAACGATCAGGGCGAACTGCTTCACGGGGGCATCCTACCGGGAGCCCCCACGCGAGTAAAGCCGGGACTCAGGCGACGACGCTCAGCGGCTCAAGGGCGGGGGCCATGGGCGGAGGCCATGGACCGGCTCCCGATGCGAGCGGTCGGCAGATGCCGTCGAAGGACGCTCCATCAACATGGACGGTGCCCCAACGCCGACTGCGGACGCGCATCAGGCGGGCATAATCCTCGACCATGGCGGCGCGCAGCGCGTACCACCGCCCGCGGTGCTCCAAGACGTCCTCGAAGAGTCCGTCCGGGGGTTGCTCGACGCACCAGTAAACGAAGACGAACCCCGCCGCGAACCCGGGACCGAACAGACGCTGCCAGGTCAGCAGCGAGTCCACGTCCTCGGCGTTCACCCACGATTCGAGCCGGCCGGGTCCGGGTCGCGCGCGGCGCGAGACGTACCGCCTGCCCTTCACCTCGGCAAGCAGGTTCGACCCTTCGCCGTACAGGACGAAATCGAAGGACTTGAGCGAGCGCTCGGGGCCTTCGCCCGAGGCCAGCCGCAGCGGCGCGCCGTCGGGCAGGAGCGCCTTGCGGGCCTCGTCCACCGCGACATACGGGATGCGCCGGTCGCGCAGCAGCCGCTCGAAGGCTGTCTCGTAGTGGTGCCGTCGCTGGGCCACGGGGAGAGGATACAACGGAACAGTGGACAGTGGACAGCGGAAACCCGACGCGGTGATCGGAGTGTTATCGGGTTGGGGGTGGCGGGACTGATGCGGAGCCGTAAGCGGGATGGGCGGGGTGCCTTGCCGGGGTGTATTTTAGGAATAACATATCCGAATATACCGTTGTGGCAGTTCATCCCCCTTTTGGAGCCATGCCGTGACCGTTTCTGCTTCGTCCGTCGGGCCGGGGACGACGCCCCGCGTGGTGCCGCCCGCTATGACCCGGTCGGACGTGGAGGCCTTGCTCGATCGGTACGGGTACCCCGAGGAGACGCGGTCGATCGTCGAGTCCGAGGGGCTGCTGCCGCTCGGGCTGCTGAGCCGCCTGCACCGGACCTACCCCGAGCACAGCGGGCTGATGGAGCGTGAGCCGTTTCTCTTCCCGGGGCGTCGCGAGTACGAGGGGCTGGGCGGGTTCCGGAAGGTCGTGGCGATCCTGGAGGAGCACGGCATCCGGCTCGGGGCGATGGTCGAGCGCGAGTTGTTCGTCGAGGTGTACCGGTTCAAGGCGACGAGCCACGCGTTGAACACGATCAACTGGGGCGCGTACGAGACGGACTCGATGTACCACCTGATGTTCCCGCAGCCGGGGATGATGCGCCCGGAGGTGGTCGCGCGCTACGAGGCCGCGCCGGACGCGGCGGCGCGGTCGCGGGTGGCCGAGGCGTACAAGGAGGAGACGAACCCGCACGACGGGCACCAGTTGCTCAACAAGCCGTGGGTCGAGCGCGACGGCGGCGGGATCGACATCGTCGAGGGGAGCCAGCACAAATACCCGCAGTGCCAGTTGGTCTTCGACAAGACGACGCAGACGTGCTTCGCCTTCTGCACCTACTGCTTCAGGCACGCGCAGTTGCGCCGCGACGACGACATGTTCATCCAGGAGGACATCGCGCAGGTCCACGAGTACCTGCGCCGGCACACGGAGGTGACGGACCTGCTCATCACGGGCGGGGACGCGGGATACATCCCCTCCGAGCGGCTGCGCCAGTACGTGGCGCCGTTCTTGGAGGACCCGTCGTTGCTGCACGTGCGGACGGTGCGGCTGGCCTCGCGCGCGCTGACCTACCAGCCCGAGATGCTGCTGACGCGCCGCTACGAGCGGACCCTGGGCCTCTTCGACGAGATGCACGAGAGCGGCCTGCAGTTGTCGTGGATGGCGCACTTCTCGACGCCGCGTGAGCTCCTGAACCCGAGCACGATCGCCGCGATCCGGCGTCTCCAGGCCCACGGCGTGGTGGTGCGCAGCCAAAGCCCGATCATGAACCACATCAGCCTGTTCACGCGCCCGGACGGCACGACGGACGTCGAGCGATCCGCGCGGAACTGGATCGACCTGGCGAACGTGCTCGGCACGCTGCTGGTCCGCTTCCATTCGATGTACTGCGCCCGGGCGACCGGCGAGCACCACTATTTCGCCGCGCCGCTCGCGGACATCGAGAAGATCTCGAACCTCGTCTTTCGCTCGCTCAGTTCGCTCAACCGTCCCTCGCGTTACATCACCATGACGACCTCGGCGGGCAAACTCTCGCTGCTGGGCGAGGCGACGGTGGGGGGGCGGCGCGCGCTCGCCCTGAAGTTCAACGAGGCCCGCAACATGGCCTGGATGGACCGCGTCTTCCTCGCGGTGTACGACGAGAAGGAAACGCGGGTGGACCGCCTCGTCCCGCTGGACGGCGGCGCGTTCTTCTTCGAGGACGAGTTGCGCGAGATCGAACGGGCGCTGGAGGCGACGCTCGAACGGCGCACGCCGCTGAAGGTCCTGGAATGATCGACAAGCGCTGCAGTTCGGCGCACGAGGCCGTCGCCTGCGTCCACGACGGGGCGACGGTGATGATCGGCGGTTTCGGCAGCGCGGGCAGCCCGGTCGAACTCATCCACGCGCTGATCGACCACGGCGCGCGCGGGCTGACGGTCATCAGCAACAACGCCGGGTGCGGGCGCGTCGGGCTGGCGGCCCTGATCGAGGCGGGGCGCGTCGAGCGTGTCGTCTGCTCGTTCCCCCGCAGCGCGGACTCGGAGGTCTTCGCCTCGATGTACCGGGCCGGGCGGGTCGCGCTGGACCTCGTGCCGCAGGGGACGCTCGCCGAGCGCATCCGCGCGGGGGGCGCGGGCGTCCCGGCGTTCTACACGCCCGTGAGCGTCGGCACGCCGCTGGGCGAGGGCAAGGAGCGCCGGTCCTTCGCCGGTCGCGAGTGCGTGCTCGAGCACGCGCTGACGGCCGACTTCGCGCTGGTCAGGGCGGAGCGTGCCGACCGCTACGGCAACCTCGTCTACCGCAAGACCGCCCGGAACTTCGGCCCGATCATGTGCATGGCCTCGCGCGTCGCCATCGTGCAGGCGCGCCGGGTGGTCGAGCCTGGCGAGATCGACCCCGAGGTCGTGGTGACGCCGGGCGTCTTCGTGCAGCGCGTCGTCGAGGTCCGCGATCCGGCCGACGAGTCCGCGCTGGTGCGCGAGGGGAGGCGCTACCCGTGAGCGCGCACACCGGTTGGAGCCGCGAGGAGATGGCCGCGCTCGCCGCGCTGGACATTCTGGACGGCACGTGCGTCAACCTCGGGATCGGCATCCCTGAACTGGTGGCGCAGCACGTGCCCCCCGGGCGAGAACTGGTCTTTCACACCGAGAACGGGCTGCTCGGCGTCGGGCCGCCCCCCACGCCCGGCGACGAGGACGCCGACCTCATCAACGCCGGCAAGAAGCCGGTCACCGCCCTGCCCGGCGCGGCGTACTTCCACCACGCCGACAGTTTCGCCATGATCCGGGGGGGGCACATCGGCGTCTGCGTGCTCGGGGCGATGCAGGTCTCCGCGACGGGCGACCTGGCGAACTGGTCCACCGGCGAGCCGGACGCGATCCCGGCCGTCGGCGGCGCGATGGACCTCGTCGCGGGCGTGGGGCGCGTGCTCGTGCTGATGGAGCACACGACGCGCCGCGGCGAGCCGAAACTGGTCGAGCGGTGCACGCTCCCGCTCACGGGCGTGGGCGTCGTGAGCCGCGTGTACACGAACCTCGCGGTCGTGGACGTCGCCGCGCGGGGGCTGGTGGTGCGCCGGCTCGCGCCGGGTGTGGACATCGAGGCCGTGCGGGCCTGCACCGGCGCGCCGCTCATCGACGGGCGCGACGGGCGGGAGGAGGGACCATGAGCGAGCCGTCGCGGAGCGAGTCGCTGTACCGGCGGGCGGTTCGCGTGCTGCCGGGGGGCGTGAGCCGCAACGCGGTGCTGCGCCGCCCGCACCCGGTCTACGCCGCGTTCGGCGAGGGGTGCCGTGTGACGGACATCGACGGCGTCCGGCGGCTGGACTTCGCCAACAACATGGCGTCGCTCATCCACGGGCACGCGCACCCCGCGATCGTGCGCGCGGTCGAGGACCAGGTGCGGCGCGGCACGGCCTTCACGCTGGCGACCGAGGTCGAGATCGAGTTCGCCGAGCACATGGTCGGTCGATCCGAGGCCTTCGAGATGGTCCGGTTCGTGAACTCGGGGACCGAGGCGATCATGTGCTGCATCAAGGCCGCCCGCGCGTTCACGGGCCGGCCGATGATCGCCAAGGTCGAGGGGGCGTACCACGGGCTGTACGACTACGCCGAGGTCAGCCAGACCGCGACGCCGGCGGACTGGGGTGAGGCCGACCGCCCCGCGAGCGTGCCGGTGTGCGCGGGCACGCCCGCGTCCGCGCTCGCCGAGGTTGTCGTGCTGCCGTTCAACGACGCGGAGCGCGCCGTCGC
Organism: Phycisphaeraceae bacterium; assembly: GCA_026128865.1. Taxonomy (GTDB): domain Bacteria; phylum Planctomycetota; class Phycisphaerae; order Phycisphaerales; family UBA1924; genus CAADGN01. The sequence goes on from JAHCJE010000141.1 coordinate 6,506, forward strand.
GCTGCTGGACCGGCACGCGGAGCGGGTCGCGTGCGTGCTGCTGGACCCGATGCCGCACCGCGTCGGGCTTTCGCCGGCGACGGAGGCGTTCGTCGGCGCGCTCCACCGCTGGACGCGGGCCAACGGCGCGCTGCTCGTCTTCGACGAGGTCATCACCTTCCGGTGCGGCTACGGCGGGGCGCAGGAGCGGTACGCTTTTCGCACGGACCTGACCGCGCTGGGGAAGATCATCGGGGGGGGGTTCCCGATCGGGGCGATCGCCGGCCGGCGCGAGGTGATGGAGGTGCTCAACCCGCTGCGCTCGCCGGTGCTCTTCCCGCACTCGGGCACCTTCTCCGCGAACCCCGTGTCGATGACGGCCGGGCTGACGGCGATGCGCCTCTTCGATCGCGCCGAGGTCGCGCGGCTCAATCGTCTCGGCGACCTCGCCCGCGAGCGCATCGCCGCCCTCATCGCCGAGGTCGGCGTGCCCGCGTGCGTTACGGGCGACGGCTCGATGTTCCGCGTCCACATGAAGCCCGAGCCGCCCGGCGACTACCGGGCGGCGTACCCCTCGCCCCGCGAGGCGGAGGCCGCCGCTGCGCTGGTGAACGCGCTCTTCCGCGACGGCATTATGCTCATCGGCACCTGCACCGGCACGCTCTCGACGCCGATGACTGAGCGCGAGATCGATGCGCTGTGCGGGGCGCTGCGCCCCGCGCTGCGAGCCGTCGCCCCGCTGCTCGACGCGCCGCACGCCGCGGCGCGGGGGGGCTGAGCGATGCGATCGGCCTTCCTGTGCGACGCGGTCCGCACGCCCATCGGGCGCTACGGCGGCGCGCTCTCCGGCGTGCGGGCGGACGACCTGGCCGCGATCCCGATCGATGCGCTCATGCGCCGCAATGCCGGCGTCGACTGGGCGGCCGTCGATGACGTGGCGCTCGGGTGCGCCAACCAGGCGGGCGAGGACAACCGCAACGTGGCTCGCATGGCGCTCCTGCTGGCCGGCCTGCCCCCGAGCGTCCCCGGCGTCACTGTGAACCGGCTCTGCGGGTCGGGGATGGAGGCCGTCGTAGCCTGCGCTCGCGCGATCGCCTGCGCCGAGGCTGACCTGACGATCGCGGGCGGCGTCGAGAGCATGTCGCGCGCGCCGTTCGTCCTCGCCAAGGCCGCGTCGCCCTTCGCACGCGAGGCGGAACTGCACGACACCACCATCGGCTGGCGGTTCGTCAACCCGCGGATGCGCGAGGCGTACGGCACGG
>JAHCJE010000142.1 GCA_026128865.1 Phycisphaeraceae bacterium
CGAGCCGCACGCCTCTCCATCACCAACCTCGGCACGCAGCGCATCACGCTCGCCGTCCTCGTCCGCGCCCGCGGCCGCGAGTGGGACGAACGCTCCATGCACTTCCACACCGCCTGGCGCCAGGAGCACCCCATCCCCACACGGCCCATGCGCGACTGGAACTACGCCGAGATCACCGGCCGCGGCGTCTACGTCGGCGACACGCTCGCCGTCGTCAACCCCGTCCCCGACTGGTGGGGCGAGGGCGACGAGAAGATCTACGTCGACGGCGAGGCGTTCCCGTCGCACTTCGGCACCGGCACCGAGGACTACTACGGCTACGCCTGGTGCTCGCCGGAACTCTTCACCGGCCCCTTCCACGCCCAGCCCCGCTGCGACGGCCCCGGCAACTACGGCCACACCACCGTCTCACGCGTCCGCCTGCTCGACGGCATCCCCTTCAACCGCTCGCTGAAGTTCGACATGGAGGTCTGGCACTGGAAGGAGTGCGAGGTCGGCTACGCCGCCACGACCCACTTCTACGCCCGCCCCAGCGCGAGCACGAACGTCAATCCCGGCGAGGCCGAGGTCAGACGCGGCGTCATCGATCCGCCGCCGCTCCCCCCCCCGTTCACGATCCCCGGTGCGCTCGAGGCCGAGAGCCTCCGCATCCTCGCCGGCGCGCCCGGCCTCTCCATCGTCAAGCAGGACATGACCGGCTTCGGCCGCGACCGCTGGAGCGGCAACGCCCACCTCTGGGTCCAGGGCCGCGCAACCGGCGACTTCGTCGAGCTCGAGATCCCCGTCCCCGACGAGCGCGCCCGCAAGGTCACGCTCCACGCCACGCGCAGTTGGGACTACGGCACCGTCCGCGTCAGCGTGAACGGCACGCCCGCCGGCGAGCCGATCGACCTCTTCTCCGGCCGCGCAGGCCTCTGCGAGCCGACCGGCCCCATCGAACTCCCCGGCTGGCACACGCCGCGCGACGGCACGCTCACGCTCCGCGTCGAGGTCGTCGGCGCCAACCCGCAGGCCCTCGGCACGCGGGCCTTCTTCGGCCTCGACGCCGTCGTCCTCACGGCGATGTGGTAGGCCCGCCGGCTCTCGGCCTGACAGCGGGCGCGGCGCCACCCCCCGCCCGCTCTTGTCGGCCTATCTCCGATCCCCCTCCGCGCCCTCCGCGTTCCTCTCCGCGAACTCCGCGTTCCCCCCCCTCACCCCCCCCTTCACTCCCCCCCCCTCCACAACATCCACGATCCCCACGTCCACATACTGCCCACCCGTCGTCTGCCGGCAGTGCACCGCGATCGTCACCGGCCCCGAGATCAGCGACTCCCGCGCCGCGTCGCTCATCCGCCGCACCACGTACCCCGTCGTGTACCCCGTCAGTTCCGCCGCGAGCGCCCCGTTGATGTACACCTCCGCGTCCTCGTCGTGGTGCACCAGCAGCCGCGGATCCTGCAGCAGAATCCGCGGCAGGATGAACTCCCGCCGGATCCACACCTCCCCCGTGTGCCACGCCGTGCGCACCACCGCCCCGGGCGTCCCCTCGCGCCCGAACCCGCCCGGCCCGCGCCGCCACGACGAATCGTCGAACCCCGGCCGCTCCCACCCCTCCGCCGGACGCTCGAACGTGTACGCCCACTCGACCGCCCCGTCACGCGACGTCTGCGCAACCTCCCGCACACGCGGCGGCGGCGCATGCAGCCGCAGGTGCGCCCCGAGCAACTTCGCCTCGTCCATCTTGATGACCTCCCGGTCGTAGGTCATCAGCCCGTTCACCTCGACCTCCACGTCCGTCGTCTGCGTGTAGATCGCCCCCGACAAGCCCGGATCGCCGATCAGCAGCCGCAGGTCGTCCGCGAGCGCGAGATACGCCTCCGTCAGCGCATCCCGATCCGTGTAACTCCGGTACCCCCAGTTCTTCTCCTCCTGCCACGTGTGCCCGGCCAGCGGCAGCCCAAGCCCGCCGTACTCGCCCAGGAACGCCGCCCGCCCCCCCCCCGGCCTCGGCGAAGCCGGCCCCGGATAGGCGTGCCAGTCGATCAGGTCGCCCGCCGGGTAGTCGTTCCAACCGCTCGCGCAGATCACCAGCCGCGTCGGGTCCAGTTCCTTCACCCAGTTCGCTATCCGCACCGTGTCGTACTGCCCCCAACCCTCGTTGAACGGCACCCAGCACACGACGCTCGGATGGTGCGCGCGACCCTCGACCAGCGCCCGCAACTCCCGCTCGAACTGCGCCGCCGACTCCGGCGTCCGCGCGATCTCCCCCCGCCCCGGCCCCACATAAGCATCCCCGCTCGGCATGTCCTGCAGCACCAGCAGCCCCAGCACGTCGCACATCCAGTACCACCGCTCCGGCTCCACCTTCACGTGCTTGCGCACCGCGTTGAACCCCAGCCGCTTTGTCACGATCAGGTCGTACATCAGCGCGGTGTCCGTCGGCGCGGTGTACAACCCGTCCGGCCAGAACCCCTGGTCCAGAGGCCCGAACACGAAAATCGGCTCGCCGTTCAGGTGGATGCGCTCCACACCCTCCGCGTCGGGTCGCACCTCGACCTTCCGCACGCCGCAGTACGACGCCACCCGATCCACCACCCGCTCGCCGTCGAGCAACTCGACCACCAGGTCGTACAGCCGCGGCCGGTCCGGCGACCACGCCCGGAAGTCCGACGCAAGATCAAGCGTCAGGTCCTCGCCAGGCGCGCCCGTCGCCTCCGCGACCGCCCTGCTCCCGATCGACACCTTCGCCCGCACCGTGTGCCCCCGCGCCGAGTCCGCCTCGGCCCGCACCCGCACCGTCCGGGTGTCGAAGTCCGGCGTCACGTGCAGCCGCCGCACGTACGCGCTCGGCACAGGCTCGACCCACACCGTCTGCCAGATGCCCGTCGTCGGCGTGTACCAGATGCCGTGCGGCTCGCGCACCTGCTTGCCCCGCGGCTGCCAGTGCCCGTCCGTCGGGTCCCACACGCTCACCGTCACCGTCTGCTCGTCCCCGCCCGCGAGCGCATCCGTGATGTCGAACGAGAACCCGTCGTACCCGCCGACGTGCTCGCCGACAAACGTGCCGTTCACCCACACCCGCGCGTGCCAGTCCACCGCCCCGAAGTGCAGCAGCACGCGCCCTTCCCGCCACTCGCGCGGCACGACGAACGAACGCCGATACCACAGGTGCTCCACCGACCGCCCCACACCGGAGAGCGCGCTCTCAATCGGGAACGGCACCAGGATCGTCCCAGCAAACTCCGCCGGCGCATCCCCGTCCGCCGGGGCCTCCGCCCATTGCCACAGCCCGTTGAGGTTCAGCCAGTTCTGCCGCGACATCGTCGGCCGCGGATACTCGCGCAGCACGCTCTCAGGCGAGACCTCCGCCGCCCACCGCGTCTTCAGCCCGCCTTCCACCGGACGCCACTCCTGAGCCTGCACAACGCCGCCCCCCGCGCAGACGCCGACGATCACCGCAACAAGTGCCGTTGCCACGCGCATGGTGCACCCCTGTATATGAACCCCGTCAATCCACGAGAAGTGTAGAGCCTATCCCGCATCCCCCAAACACCACTTCTGCCACAGTGGCACCGAGATCACAAAGACGGGACAATAACCGATCCCTCTCTGTGCCCTCTGTGCCTTTGTGGTGAATCTCGGATTCCGAGGCAGGCTCTACGCGCCACGGCATCGGGTCACGCGCGCGGCGGCGTCTTCGCGGCCCGCGCCGCGGCCTCGCGCCGACGCTGGTGACGGATGATCTCACCCGTCGCCAGGAACACCACGTCCTCCGCGATGTTCGTCATCAGGTCGCCCACGCGCTCGAGTTCCCGCCCCGCCCGCGAGATCAGCAGCCCGTCCGCGCACGCCTCCGGGTCTCGCCGCATCATCTCCACCGTCTCGCCGAACAACTGCCGGTTCAACTGGTCGATCGTCTCGTCCATCTCCACAACCGCGCGCGCCGACGCCGCGTCCTCACTCATCACCGCACGCAGCAACTGGTAGCACATCAGCGGCACGCGCTCCCCCATCTCCCGCAGCGACTGCGGCCAGCGCGGCGGCGGATCACGCCGCATCTTCTTCGCGATCTTCGCGATCGACGACGCGTGGTCCGCAACACGCTCGACGTCCGCGTTCACCTTCAGGATGAACGCGATGATCCGGAAGTCCCTCGCGACGGGCTGCTTGAGCGCGAGCAGCCGGTAGCAGTCCTGTTCGATCGCGACCTCTTCCTCGTCCACGCGGTCGTCGCGCAGCCGGACCTCCATCGCTGCCTCCGCGTCCAGGCGCCACAACGCGTCAAGCGACCGCTCCAGCATCGCGATCGCGTACCGCGCCTCGCGCACCAGCCGACGCTTTAGGATCAGCATCTCCCGGTCGAACGTATGGACCACCCGGGCCGCCGGGTCCGACGTCGGATGCAGATGCCTGACCTCGTTCGATTGCACGTCGGCTCCGTCCTTCCTCATCAGCCGGAGTGTCCCCTCGCGGCTCACCACGATCGCGGGCGAATCACGCGCTATCGGCACAACCACGCACGCCAACGACAAAACCGCGACAACGCGGGCACCTCCAAGCGTAGAGTCCCCGCGGGGCCGGGGCCTCTGCCTCCGTATCCCAGGCCAGGAGACGCACCGTGCCCAACGCCACCCGCGAAGCCCTCCGACGCCTCCTCGCACGGGCCGTACGACCCGCCGCGTGGCCCATCGAACAGCGACTCGACCGCCTCCTCGACAACGCCCCTCGACGATCGGCCACCGCCGTCTGGCGCGGCGGCCTCGACGGCCACGCCATCACCCCCGACCGCGAGACCGATCACGAAGCCACACACCGCCTCCGCCAGGAACTCACATACTGGGCCACCGTCGCCCGAGGCGCGGACCCCGATTTCCCCGGCGACTTCCGCGAGACCTTCGCCCGCTGGCAGCGCACTCGCCTCTACGAACTCGCCGACCGCCTCGCCCTCGCCGGCGACTTCGCCCCGGGCGAGCCGATCACCGGCCGCATGGCCGAGTGGTGCGCACAGCGCACCGCCGTCGAGATCGGCTCCGGACCCTACCCCGCACTCGCCGCCGCGCGCTGGCGAAGGGCCGTCGCCGTCGATCCCCTCGCCGACGGCTACTTCGCCGAGGGCCTCGTCCCGCCCGAAGCCGAGCGCGTCGCCTTCCTCGCCGCCCCCGGCGAGAACGTCCCCCTCCCCGACGCCGTCGCCGACCTCGTCATCGCCGAGAACTGCCTCGACCACGTCGTCTCCCCCCCCCGCGTCGCCGCCGAGATGGCACGCCTCCTCGTCCCCGGCGGCCTCGCCTGGATTCTCGTCGATGTCCTCGACCGGCCCGACGAACTCCACCCACACGCCATGCATGATGTCAAGGCACGGGCCGTTCTCGAAGGCGCCGGTTTGGAACTCGTTTGGGGAGAGGTCTGGGACGGCCACAGCCACCCGCGCGCACGCGGCCAGTGGCGCGCCCTGCTCCGCAAGCCGGAATAACCCCGACATGAGCGTCAACGCACAGATCGCGGATCGGCTCGAACAGATCGCCGAAATCCTTGAACTCCTCGGCGAAGACCGCTTCCGTGTCGCCGCGAACGCCAAGGCCGCACGAGTCATCGCCGACCTCACCACCGACCTCGCCTCACTCGCCAACGACCGCGATGCACTCCTCGCCATCGAGGGCATCGGCGCCAAAACCGCCGACAAGATCATCGAGTTCGTCAACACCGGCCGCATCACCGAGCACGAGGAACTCCGCGCCAAAGTCCCGCCCGGACTCCTCGACCTCCTCCGAATCCCGGGCCTCGGACCCAAGACCGTCGCCATGCTCTGGAAAGAGGCCGGCGTCACCGACCTCCCCTCCCTCAAGCGCATCATCGACGACGGCTCCATCCTCAACCTCCCCCGCATGGGCGCCAAGACCGTCGAAAACGTCAAAAAATCAATCGAGTTCGCCGGCCAGACCGAGCAGCGCACCCCACTCGGCATCGCACTCCCCATCGCCGAAGAGATCGTCGAACGCATGCGCGCCGTCCCCGGCGTCAACGACGCCGCCTTCGCAGGTTCACTCCGCCGCGGCAAGGAGACCATCGGCGACATCGACATCCTCGTCGCCACCACAGACCCCGACGCCGCGCACCACGCCTTCACCACCATCCCCGGCGTCGTCCAGGTCCTCGCCAGCGGCGGCACCAAAAGTTCCGTCCGACTCCGCGCCGCCCACGACCTCGGACGATGGACCCTCGAAGGACAACACGGCAAGGAGTCCGGCGGCGTCGCACTCCAGGCCGACCTCCGCGCCGTCGATCCCGCCGCCTGGGGCGCGGCCATCATGTACTTCACAGGCTCCAAAGAACACAACGTCCGGCTCCGCGAACTCGCCCTCAAAAAGGGCTGCACCCTCAACGAGTACGGACTCTTCCGCGACGACAACGACACGGCGCCCGCCGGGGGGGGCGGGGGCGGGGCGCGGGGGGGGGGGGGGGTGCCCCACACCCCCCCCCCCGGCCGGTAGCGATTCAGGACCTGTTCACGACCGGCCCGTGCGGATCCACTCGGCAGCGACCTCGGCCGGGCTGCGCCGTGCGCCGTCGACCGCCAGGTTCATGCGTCGCATGGTCGCGGCGTCGAGCCGGCCGCCCAGGCTCGCGAGCGCGGCGGCGAGGCCCGGATGCCGCTCGAGGGCGTCGCGGCGCACGACCGGCACGGCCTCGTAGGGCGGGAACGCGTGGCGGTCGTCGGCGAGGATCACGAGGTCGTGGGCGGCGATGAGCCCGTCGGTCGCGCTGCCGACGACGAGATCGACCTGGCGGTCGAGCAGGGCGCGGTAGAGGAGCCCGAGATCCATGGTGCGGATGGCGGCGAACTCGAGGCCGTAGATCTCGCGCAGGCGCGGGTAGCCGTCGGGCCGCGCCTGGAACTCGTAGCCGAACGCCGCCTGCCAGCCGCGCGCCGGGGCGACCGCGGCGGAGAGGGTGCGCGCCGTCGCCTCGGGTCGCACGACGAGCGCGAAGGTATTGTCGAAGCCGAGCGGCGCCGTCCATTCGAGCCCCGCCGCCGCGTAGGCCGCGCGCAGGCGGGCGAGGACGCGGGCCGGATCGGTGTCGGGCGGGTCGCGCAGCACGGCCGTGAGCGCGGTGCCGGTGTACTCGACGTAGAGGTCGAGGTCGCCGCGGCGCAGCGCCTGGTCGCAGACCAGCGTGCCGCCGAGGTCGAGCCGTCGCGTCACCGGCAGCCCGGCCGCCTCGAGCGTCTGGGCGACGATCTCGCCGAGCACGCGCTGCTCGGTGAAGTTCTTGGAGCCCACGACGATCGCTGCCGGTCCCGCAGGTCCGCAGGCGACGCCCCACAGCGCGCAGCACATGAGCAGCGCCAGCCGCCGCGTCATCGTCCCGGGTCCAGGCGCCGCTCGAGCGCGCCGAGGCCGACGTCGGCCAGCACGGCGAGCCCGGCGGCGGGCAGCGCGCCGGTGAGGATGGTCGCGTTGTCGACCATGGCGACGCCGCGAAAGATGAAGACGCCGAGCCCGCCGGCACCGATGGCGGCGGCGATGGTGGCGAGCCCGATGCCGGTGACGGTCGCGAGCCGCACGCCGGCCAGGATGACGCCCGCCGCGAGCGGCAGCTCCACCCGCCAGAGCAGCTGGCGATCCGTCATGCCGAGCCCGCG
>JAHCJE010000143.1 GCA_026128865.1 Phycisphaeraceae bacterium
TCAGGTTGATCGTCTCGATCATCCGCACGCAGGAACTCCCTCGCCGATCAGCCGCCGTCTTCCACGCCGCCCGTGGCGGGCGCATCGCCGCGCGCCGGCCGCACCACCGCCGGCGGATCGTCGGGCAGAGGATAGATCCAGCGGACTACCGTCGTCCCGTCGAAATGGACCGCCCGCTCCTGCCCGCCGATCGCCACCCGTATCGGCGTCGGGCACGCGTCCTTCCCCGACGCCTTCAGGTGCCCGATCACGATCACGCACGGCTGCGTGAACCACCGCCCAAGGTCCCACCGCTGCGCCCCCGCCCGCCGCGCTAGCACCGGCGCGGACGTGTCCGTCACCCCGCCGCTGAAACTGGGCGGCGCGAGGTGGCTGAACAGCGCGAGCGCAGCCAGACGATCAGGCGCACGCCGCGGGTCCGCAGTCTGTTCACCGAAACTCCCCGGTACGCTCGACGACATCCGCGTCAGGTCGCCCAGGTAGTTCTGCGCCAGCACGTCCGTCCCGGAGAGCACCGTCGCCAGTTCCAGGTTCAGCGGCTCGCCCGGCTGCCACACACCCGTCCGCTTGAACGCGTACGCCGCACAGATCAACTGATCGCTCGGCGGCGCCCCCATCGGCTGCTGACGACGCACCACCACGATCACCACGTTCTCCAGCCCGCCCGGCAGTTCGTGCGTCAGCACACCTTCAAGCAGGTGGTTGCCGATGTCGCCGCGTCGAAACCGGATCGCCGTGTCGGGATTGCCCGTCGCATCAACGATGGGCCGGATCGACCGCCACGCCATGCCGCCCGACCAGTCCGCCACCAGTTGCTTCACCGTCGCCCGCGTCGGGAACGTCAGCGAGTTCGGCGAGCGGCCATCCACCGTGTACCCGCGAGCGTCAGGGAACCCGCCTCGGCCCGAAGTGCCCAGCGTGCGCGGCTGATCCCACGGCGCGATCGCGTGATGCACGCGCGGCCCCCCGACGGCTGCAGGCTCATCGCCCACTGCCACCGTCGCCTCGCCGTAACTCGGAATCAACAGGCTCATCCACGTCCGCGTGCGCTGCCTGCGCTCGCCGTAGACATGGTCGAGAAACGTCAGGTGCGTAGCCTCCAGCCGCTTCGGACGAAGCAGCAGCGCCCCCCCCCACGCCAGCCCTGTGAACACCAGGCTCGTCGCCAAAAACGCCACCCACGCGTGCTTCACGGCCTGACGCCGCTTCAGCAGCCCGAACCCGCCCGGCCCGGCCGCGATCCAGTACACCGCGAACACCACGAACCCCAGGAACACGCCCGCCACCGCACGCCCCGACTTCGCGATCGATGACGGCAGGTCCTGGTCGTAGTCCACCGGTGTGCGATACCCGAGCGGCCGATTCGTCCGCTTCTCCAACTGGCCCAGCTCATCTTGCGACATCACCTGCCCGCGCCGGCCCAGCACACGGTGCCAGAACACCGCCGCCTCCGGCAAGCCCGCCTGCATCAGCCCCGGATGCCCGAGGTCGATCCCGATCAGCGTTACCGCTCCAGCCCCCACCAGCCGGCGCGCCACCACGCACTCACCATCCGGCCCGTTCAGGATGCGCATCGCCTGCCCCGGGTCCGCGTCCGCACGCGGCGAGAGCGAGTGCACCGTCCCGCTCTGCGGCAGCACCGCATCCGTGCGCGAGGTCAGCAGCGTCGAATACGCGCCGAGGTCCACCCCCGTGCGCCGCGAGATGCTCACCGCAGGCATCATCTCCGCCAACTCCCGGTTGGCGATCGTGATCCAGTCCTGCCCCACCGGCGGCAGGCACACGATCAGGTGCCCACCACGCTCCACCCACTCCCGCAGCGCACGCACCTGCTCGATCGTCAGATCGCTCGGCGAGCCGCGCGTCCACACCACCGCCTCCACCGGCGCCAGCCCGAGCCACCGATCCGGCACGTCGTCAGGCGTGTTGCCCGTCCGCGCGTCGAGCAGTTCGTGCCCCAGCGGCGCATACGACGAGTTCTGGTACCGCGTCCCGTACTGCCCAAGTCCGTGCGAGCGATCCCCGATCACCGCCGCCACAGACTCTGTCGCCTCCAGCAGCCGCGGCGGACGCACGCGAGTCTGCCCGATCACGCGCCCCTCACGCACCACCCCGTCGCCGCCTTCCTCCGCCTCGAACACCGTCACGTTCAGCAGGTCCGCGGAGTCAAACCGACCCGGCAGACGCAGGTACACCCAAATCGGCTGCGACAGCCCCGGGTTCGTCGTCATCGCAACCCGGTATTGCAGCACGTCGCCGTCAGGGTCAGGCACCGACACGCGGATCAAAACATCTCGCTGCCGCTCCGCCCGGTCCATCACCCGCAGCCGGATGCCCGTCCACTCGCCAGGACGAGCCGCTCCGGAGAAGCCGAAGCGGGCCAGATCGACCTGCACCTCCCCCACCGGCAAGGCCGGGGCAGTATCCGCTCCGCCCGGCGCGAGCAGGTCGCGCTGGGCAGCCGCCGGGCCGACCGCGAGCAGCAGGGCCAGCGACCACGCGACCGCCCGGACCAGGTTCAGGAGGGAATCCGGCATCGTCAGGATTCTAATAGGCTCAAGCCTCCCGCGGTTGCGGCCGATTCCCCATTCGTGGCCGCCATCCCCTCCGAGAGCCTGATCCTCATCGCCCTGATCATCGGGCTGTGCGTGCTCGCGGTGCTCAGCGCGATCGCCGGGCAGGTCCGCGATACCCGGGCCGAAATCACCCTCCGCAAGCGCGTCGCCGAACTCAAACGCCGCGCCGAGGACCACCTCAACGCCTCGATCACGATCGTGGACGACGACGAGCCGGGAGACGTCTTCATTCTCGACGACGAGCCGGCCACCGCCACGCGCGCCGCCGCCTGAACCCGGCCCAACCGGTGGCACAGCCGTCGCGCCCGTGCCCGTGCCCGTCTCCCTGCCGCGGCCTACCCGCCCTCTCCCATCCGCGCCAACTCATCCAACAGCGCAACGTGCGCCCGCGCTCCCAGCCGGAAGCACTCCAACTCGAACTTCTCGTTCGGCGAATGAACCCGGTCGTCGTCCAGCCCGAACCCCATGAACACCGTGTCCAGCCCAAGCCGCTGCTTCAGCAACCCCGCTACCGGGATCGACCCGCCGGACTTGATGAGGTCCGGGGCGCGACCGGCCGCACGCTCCAGCGCACGCCGGGCCGCACGCAGCGTGGGCGAGTCCGTCTGCACCGTCGCCGGGAACCCCCCGCCGTGCTCGATGAACTCCCACCGGCACCCCGGCGGCGTGCGCTCGCGCAGCCACGCGAAGAACGCCGCCGTGATCTTCGCCGGGTCCTGGTCCGCGACCAGCCGGAAACTCACCTTCGCCCTCGCGTGCGACGCGATGACCGTCTTCGCCCCCTCGCCCGTGTACCCGCCCACGATCCCGTTGATGTCGCACGTCGGGCGCGCCCACTCGCGTTCCATCGCCGTGAACCCGGCCTCGCCAACGTCCGCCTCCGGCGGCAGGCCGATCTTCCGCAGCGCATCCGCCGCGTCGAACCCGAGCCGGCGCCACCCCTCGCGCTCCTCCGGCGTGAGCGGGCGCACGTCGTCGTAGAAGCCGGGGATCGTCACGCGCCGATCCTCGTCCCACAGCCCGGCCAGCACCTTCACCAACTCGTTGATCGGGTTCGGGCAGCGCCCGCCCCACAGCCCCGAGTGCAGGTCCTGATTCGGCCCGTGCAGCACGACTTCCGTGTACGTCAGCCCGCGCACGCCGTAGGTGATCGCCGGCCGCCCGCGACCGAGCATCCCCGTGTCGCTGATGACGCACACGTCGCACTTCCCCAGCCGCTCCGCGTGCCTCTCGACGAACCGCTCCAGGTTCACCGACCCAGACTCCTCCTCCCCCTCGAGGAGCACCGTCACCCGCACCCCCGCGGCCACGCCTTCTCCGGATGTGCCATTTGCCGGTTTGCTACTTGCTATCTCGCTCCACGCCCGCAGAGCCTCCAGAAACGCCATCACCTGGCCCTTGTCATCCACCGCGCCGCGGGCCACGATGCGCTCGCCGACCTCGCCCGACGCGGGGCGGATGACCGGCTCGAACGGCGGACTCTCCCACAACTCCAGCGGCTCCGGCGGCTGCACGTCGTAGTGCCCGTAGAACAGCACGTGCGGCCCACGGTACCACGACGCCCCCGGCGCTTTCGCCAGCACCACCGGATGCCCCGAACCGGCCGGCTCCCCCGTCGGCAGCACCTCGACGCGCAGCCCGCACTCCCGCAGCCGATCCGCCGCCCACGCCGCCGCCCGCTCGCAGTCCCCCTTGTGCTTCGGCTGAGTCGAGACACTCGGAATCCGCAGCCAGTCCATCAACCTGGAAACCGACTCTTGCTCGTGAGCCACCAGCCACGCCATAGCAGCCTCAGACGACATCGCTCGCTCCCGTTGAAGACCGTTCTGGTTCAAAGCATGGTCACGACGCTGTCCGTCGCCCCTCCGAGCAGCCACCCGTCAGCCGGAGTTCTAGGTCTCGTTCGCACGATCTGTTACGGGATTCTGTACCCGTCCTCGTATGCCGCTTGCGCTTCGGGCGTGGCGCTCTGATGACGGAAGATTGTCCGCGTCGGTGCCCACGGCGTCGGGTCGCTCCATGACTCGACCTGCGACATCCCGCCGACGTGCCCGTCGAAGTACGCCGCGTTGATCCGCTTCCTCGGGTGCCTGTACGAGAGCAGCAGGTTCTCGGGGCTGCCGTGGTGACGCCGCCCGTACGACGTGTCCCGGTCGAAGATCGGACTTGCAGAAAGGAACGAACTGAAAAAAACCGGATTCGGACTCGGATCGAAGTCCAGCTCGCCCTCCTCATAGTACCGTGTGCCGTCGGCGATCATGATCTTGTTCGCGACTTGCGTCCCCACGAGATCAAGGCGGGGGTTGAACGTATCCGGAGTGCGGAACGGGGCGAGGAACCGGTCCCACTTCAACTTCACCGGCCTGATGCCCGGGGCGACGTACCTCTGTCGGTCGGCGATGGTCTCGTTCGGCTTCAGGTGAAACGCGTCAGGGGACAGGTAGCTGATCTGACGCACCCCCTGCCGTTCCACGAGATCCTTGAACTGTTCGCCGTCCTCGGTCCTGTGCCACTCGAAGACCGTGTTGTTGTACCGTCTCGCCCCGGCGCACCCCAGCTGGTTGAAGATCTGTCCCGTCCGACGAGCACGGTTCGCCGCGAGGTGGTACGACTCGCCGATCGTCGGGCTGATCCAGTCGAACACCGTCGTCGGCGTGGACGAGGTCGTCTCGAACAGCAGGCGATCCGCCATCACTTCCCCCTGCTCGCCGATCGCCTGGTAGAGAGCGCCGGATGTGTTCGGACCGGCGTAGAAGTCCCTCCAGTCGGCCATGTAGAACTGCTGCCCCTGCGCCAGCCCTCGGAGCGTTGACGCGCAAACGACCTCGCGGGCCGCCGCGAGCGCTGCGCCAAGTCCCGGCAGCAGCAGCCCCAGCAACAGCGCGACGATCGCGATCACAACCAGCAGTTCGTTCAGCGTGAATCCCCGACCCGTGCGAGCTCCCACCCTCCGATCGCCGAGATTGCCCTTCGCCGTCATCGGAATCCTCCTCTTTCTTTCTCTCTTTCTCCCACGGAAACCCGCCGTTCGTCGTCAGCGAACCCGCACCGTTCTCGCTCGATCGCTCCGGACCCGGACCAGCCCCGTCGAACGGTCCTGCACCGCGCACGCCTCGACCTCAAGATCGTCGAGGAATGACAACGCCCGCGTGACCACTCTCCACTGCCCGCCTTCGTCTCTCCGGACCGGGAGCAGGCTCAGCGCGTTGGTCTCAGGATTGAAGTTTGGAACTCCCACGCCGCGGCTCCCCGTGATCGGGAACCTGAACAACTCGCCCGTGGACACGTCCACCATGAACACGCTCGTGCGCAGCTCGAGCCTGTCGCCGTGCGAGACCGCGATCACCGCGCACGCGACCGACGCCGCCGCGGTCGCGAACAGCACGATCTGCTTGCGCGTCGGTCGCCTCATCGGCACCGTGCCCCCATCGCCCGCGACCCGTGCGGACGACACGAGCCTCCGCAACCCACCGCCGGTCCGGCCGCGGAGCGGCAGCATACCGGCGGCCGGGTCCGCGGCCGTCCGCCGCGGGCGGTTCGCGCGGTCTTCATGGACGGTCGGCGTGCAGCCGGGCGGGCGTCAACGAGCCGCGGCCGGCGTGAGGCCCGTGCTGCTCCCCCGATCGAGGGGTGGCGCGAGCGCCGCTGCGGCCCTACCCTCGAGTCGTTCCCCCGGGGCCTGCGCTGCGCTCTCCTCGTGGCGCGTCCGGACCCCCTCTATCCTTCTTGCGATGCGTCTCCTGCTCGTCAATCCCCGCGGGTTCTGCGCCGGCGTGCGCATGGCCATCGACGTCGTGGACCGCGTCCTCGACCTCTTCCCCGGCGAGACGGTCTATGTCTATCACGAGATCGTGCACAACCGCCACGTGGTCGGCCGGTTCCGGGGCCGCGGCGTCGTGTTCGTCGAGTCGGTGGACGTCCCCCCCCCCGGCTCGATCCTGGTCTTCTCCGCGCACGGCCTCCCGCCCGCCGTCCGTCTGCGCGCCGCGGAGCGCGGCCTGCACGCCATCGACGCCACGTGCCCGCTGGTGACGAAGGTCCACTCGGAGGCCGTCCGGTACGCCCGGCAGGGCTACCAGATCCTGCTGATCGGCCACCGCAACCACCAGGAGGTGATCGGGACCACGGGGGAGGCGCCCGACGCCACGCAGGTCGTCGAGACGCCGGGGGACATCCCGCACCTGACCGTCCGCGACCCCGACCGTCTCGTCTATCTCACGCAGACCACGCTCTCGACGGACGACGCCGCCGTGATCATCGACGCGCTCAGGCGGGCGTTCCCGAACATCAAGGCCCCGCCGAGCGAGGACATCTGCTACGCGACGACCAACCGTCAGCGGGCGGTGCGGATGCTCGCGCCGGAGTGCGACCTCGTGCTGGTGGTCGGCAGCCGCAACTCCTCGAACTCCGTGCGGCTCACCGAGATCGCCGGGAACGCCGGCGCGTCGGCGCGCCTGATCGACGACGCCTCCGGCCTGGACGGCGCGTGGTTCGCCGGCGCGGCGGGGATGACGGTGCTCGTCACGGCGGGCGCGTCCGCGCCGGAGGATCTCGTCGCCGGGGTCTGCCGCGCGCTCGTCGAGCGCTACGGCGCGACCGTCGAGACGCGGGACGTCTTCGACGAGGACGTCGAGTTCGCGCTCCCCGGCAACCTGCGCCGGATCATGCGTGAGCGGGGGCTGCCCGACGCCGACCGTCGCGTCCGCGTGGGCAGGCCCGTCGTCACCGCGGAGCTGTACGGCGCGGTCCCGCTGACGGTCTCCGCGGGCGGGGGGGGTTGACGCGGCGTGCGCCCCCCCCCGGACCACATCTTCGACCACACGCCCGAGACGCTGCGGGCCTGGTTCGCCGCGCGCGGCCTGCCGGCGTACCGCGCCGCGCAGACGCTCGGCTGG
>JAHCJE010000144.1 GCA_026128865.1 Phycisphaeraceae bacterium
TCACCGACGACACGGCCGCGTGCATGGTGTGGAGCGAGGCCATCTCCGTGATGCTGCTCACCCACGACAAATGGCGGACGTTCACGTCTCGCGACATTCCGCCGCCGACGTCGAGCGAGGTGATGCTCGCCCTCTCTCTTGACGACCGCGCAGCGGTCGACGCCATGAACGCGGCCGCTGCAGCCAACGGCGGAACGGCAGACATCAACCCGGTCCAAGACCTCGGGTTCATGTACAACCGCAACCTCGCCGACCCGGACGGACACGTGTGGGAGGCCATGTGGATGGACCCGAAGGCCATCCCATCGGACGCGTAGAACCGACTCCAAGGAGACACGATGACGGAGACCATCACCTCCGCAGACGGCACCACACGATCGCCTACGGGAAGACCGGCATCGGACCGGCGATCATCGTGATCAGCAACGTCGCCGAGGAACCACACGGGGCTGCCAGCCTTGCCAAGACACGGTGCTGACTCTGCCTGGCCAAGGTCATGGCGCGTTCTGGGCGGCACCGGAGCTGGTCGCTGCGCAGATTCGTGAGTCTCTGTTCGACGCTCGCTCGACGATGCCTCGCAAAGAAAGGACACAGGATGGCCACACCCGACGTACGTCCAATCGGTGATCTCCCGGACGCGATCGGTAAGACCGCCGCTCGCGCGCTCTCCGTCCATGACGTCACGAGCCTCCGGCGCGTGGCCGCCCACTCGAAGAAGGAGCTGCTAGCGATCCACGGTGTTGGCCCCAAGGCGATCGCCATCCTCGCCGACGCGCTGGCTGCGAAGGGGCTCGAGTTCAAAGAGCCGCCTTCGACGAAGGCCAAGAAGACGCCGACCCCAAAGGCGGCGTCCCGCTGACTGCTGAAATTCGAGGGAGGTGGTTCTACCCGGCCCCGAGGGAATCTCGGGGTGCTTTGACCCGAAAGGAACCGCCATGAAGAAGCCTGCCAAGGAACCGGCTCAAAACCAGTATCGTTGTGGGCGCAGCTGCTCATCCCGCTCGCCGCGCTGGTCCGCGGAGACCTCCTCGCTCTCGTCCACCAGCTCGGGATGCAGGCCGTCGCCGCGATGCTCGAAGCGGAGCGCACGAAGCTCTGCGGCGAACGCTCCAAGCACGATGCCTCGCGACGCGCGACGCGCGCCGGCTCGACGCGTGGGGAGCTCGCGCTCGGCGGTCGCCGCGTCGCGCTCCGTCGCCCGCGCGTCGTCGATCGCGATGGTCACGAGCTGCCGCTCAGGCCGCGGTCGTTGACGCGAAGCGCGCGGCCGCGTAGCCATCAGCTCGCCGCCACGCTCGAATTCCGGCAAGAAGAGGACGCCGCCTTCGGTGGAGCGATGGAGTGGTAAGAGGAAGCCATCCTCGCCGTTGAGAGCAGACGGTGCGACGAACCCGTCGCCGTCGCGCACGAGCTCGTCGACCTTGGGGGGAGCCGGGTGAGCGGTGCGATGGGAGGCGTGGATCGGATCGAAGACGGAGCGCGGAATCCAAAACGGCGGACCTTGTGGGTAGAGTGCCTTCAGCGCGGCTCGCTCGTCCGGGGAGAGCACGTCATCGTCGTCACGACGAAGCACGAACGCGATCCCGGAAGAGATCTCCGCGCGTCCAAAGGACGAACCGTACCCAGCTCTTCTGTTCCAGCGATTCTAAAGACGGTGCATTCGGTATTTCAGAGAGGATCTGCTCGGCGCGTTCCCGCCCAAGCCGAGGGTGAGTCGGAGACGCACGACGAATGATGCTCGCCAGGAGGTGTGGGGCTGCCCAGGCGACGTCCGACGGTTCCCGGAAGTGCATGATCTCCGATGTGGCCGTCGGCTCGTGCGCAAGCTGGGACGCGAGGTCGTGCACGTCGGAGACGTCGAGGCTGAACGAACTACCCGTAGCCGCCTTCGACAATCCTGGGTGTTACTCGAACGTCCCTCACGATCCCCTTTCGGGGTATGCATCGGGGTACTCATTGCCGTTGAGTACCCCGAGCGCGGCTCGTGGTTCACTTCGAGAGTAGCGTGCGTTCGACACGCACCCCACTGCCTACTTCGCGCCGAACAGGTCCCGAAGCCGATCCGTTCATCGGCGCCCGAGAAGCACGATGTTGCGAACGGACGTCGGCGAATACGCCTCACCGGGGTCGAGCACGGGCACGAGCCGCACGTCGAGGCGTTCAGCACGCGCCGCGCGTTCAATCTGCTGGACTTCACTGCTGCCGCCAAGCGAACCGATCACGTTGAACGCCAGACCGCCGCCAGGACGCAGGGCGCGGCGAACATCGGCGAAGAACGTGCGACTCGCGAGTGGCGCAGCAAGCTCCGAGCCGTCGTAGGCATCGACGATGATCGCGTCCCATGTCTCGTTCGGCGCGCGACGCAGGAACCCAGCTCCGTCATCGACCGTGACCGTGAGGTTCGGTACCGAGTCGAGTCCGAACCAACGACGTGCGAGGACGATGACGCGTTCATCGGGGTCCACGACGTCGAGCCTCGCCCCCGAATAGACCCGTGCGAACTGGCGGACACTCACGCCGCCGCCGCTGCCGATGAAGAGAATACGACGCTGGCTTGGGGCGCGGACCGCCGCGAGATGAAGGAGGTCGATGTAGAACCAACCGGAGCGCTCGGGCTCGTCGAGGGCAGCACGAGACCATACGAGTTCTCCTCGACCGTCGGAGGCGACCATCTCGCGATACCCCGCGCGGTCTCGCACCACGATTTCGGGGCTCTTGTCGGCGAGGTGCTCGAGGACGCGCTCTCCGCGAAGCCATCCGGCGAGTCGTGTGGTTGCCGAGGAGCGCGGCGTTGGGAGTGGACCGCCCCACCAGGGTAGCCGAAACGACGCCCTCGCGATGGCGAGGCGCGGGAGAAGTCCCTCGACGAGCGCGAGGTGTTCGCCAGAGAACGTGGAGCCGCAGCGACCGAGCATGAGAGAGCCCGTGGGAACGCCACGCACCGTCAGCAACGCGAGGAGCGAATGACGACCGCCGATCGGCGCCGCGAAGTGGCGATGGTACTGGAGAGCGCGAACACGTTGCTCACCGAGCACCTGCGTGTCGACTGCGACCCCTCTCCTCGCGAGCGCCGTTGCCTTCATGGGCGCGATCTCGTCGGCGTAGTCGACGCGCGCAATCGCGGCCTCCAGCTTCTTGGCGTCGACGTTGACGGTGGTGGGGGGCTCGCCCCTGATGGCGAAAAATGCCGCGTCGAACCCGACGCTACGTTCGAAGGCGGCGAGCACGGCTCGGTCGAACGTTGCTGCGTCGGGCACTTCGTTCGCGAGCGCGATCGGGTCGAAAGTCATGCCCGTGCGAGACAATCGGCGCAGTTCTTGGTTCCCGAGTCAGGGACGTTCGTTGCCATCCGCATCCCACATCTCATGGGAGTCCCGACGACATCCTCACGAATCCCTATGCTGCGCTCCGCACGTTCTCTCCCACGACCCACGGATGACGAGCGGCGATTCGCAGAAGGGCGAGCGCCGGTCCCTCAGGCATCCGCCGGTCCTGTTCCCAGTTCCAAAGCGTGTGGACGCTGATCCCGAGCGCCTTGGCGAACTGCGCCTGTGTCAGCCCGATGAAGCGACGCCGCGCCGCCACGTCACCCGGCTGAAGTTCGCCGCGCATGATGCGCTCGCGCTGGCTCCGCCGCAGGGCGCGCGCGAAATCGGCTCGGGTGAGTTCAGGGACTCGCTTCATGGGCTTCGACGGCGGTACGGCGCACACGTCACGCCACCTGCTTCAGCCAGGAGAGGATCGCCTCACGAAGCGCCGCGTGCAGCGTGATGCCCTTCTTCTTCGCCTCCCGTTCGAGCATCGCCCACACCTCATCGGGAAAACGAACCGAACGAGGCGAAGTGCCGCCGACCTCGGAAAGCTTGCGAGGACGACCACGACCGACCTGAACCGTTATGCTCTCCTTCGCGATGCGAGCCGCGTAGGGATTGCGGCGTACGCGCGCCTTTTCGAAGTCCACCTCCGGCATCTCCTTCAGCGACGCCTTCGAGGGCTCGGGATGCTTGGGCGCTCGCTTCGTCTTCTTGGTCGCCTTCTTCATCGCTCCTCCGTTCCGCACGCGTCGCCAGCCGTGCGCTGATCAGCCTGATCTCGTCGCCGCTCTTCGCGATGAAGACCGTGAGGAGAATGCGCTCCTTCCAGGACACGCCGATGAGGATCGCCCTCTCGGGATGGACGCCGTCCTCGACGATGATGCCGAGCGGGTCCGCGAAGGACGTGACCGCCTCCTGGAAGGAGATGCCGTGCTTCTTCCGGTTCGTGCGAGCCTTCGTCGGGTCCCAGACATAGCGCGCCGATACAAGTGTAATACACTATCCCGCCCCGGCAAGCTCCGCGCTGCACCAGGCTGGGGTTCAGGGGGGACAGGGACAGCCGAGTGTCGCCTCACTGCCCTACTGCACGTCGATCAAATCCTCGGGGAGGAGGTCCATCAGCATCCCGTCGTGGTACGTGCCGTCCGCGCCGCGCTCGTAGCGGCGCATGACACCGACCCGCTTGAAGCCGACCTTCTCGTAGGCAGCGATGGAGTGAACGTTGTCGGCGGCAGGATCGATCGTGATGCGATGGTGCCCGCGCTCGTTGCGTTTTCCGGACCGACTTGAGCACCCGTTCCGGCGGGACTTGAGCACCGATTCCGGCCGGACCTGAGCGCTCATTCCGGCACACTTGAGCACGCGTTCCGGCACACCTGAGCACGGATTCCGGCGCACCTGAGCACCGGGGTCGGGTAGCCCAGAGGTGCGCCGCGAGCTGGTCTCGCTGCGTGGTCGGTGGGCGACGGCGTGGATGGTCATGACGAGCGCTCTGGTCGTCCCAGGGGCGGACGGAGGGCTCCATGGAGCGCCATCCGATGCGGAAGATTCGAGAAGTTCTTCGACTGCGGTTTGAGTGCAAGCGAAGTCAGCGAGAGATCTCGGCGGCGATCGGGATCTCGGGAGGTTCGGTGTGCGACTACCTCAATCGGGCGCGCCGCCGAGGCCTGACGTGGGCGGAGGCCGAGGCCCTGAGCGACAGCGAGGTCGAGGCACGGCTCTTCACCGCGGTTGGGAGGAACGAGCCGGTCGCCCGAGCGGCAGTCGACTTCGAGTGGGTCGCACGCGAGATGCGACGCCCGGGCGTGACGCTGCAGCTCCTCTGGACGGAGTATCGCGACGCGGTGATCGGGAAAGGCGATCGCCCGCGACCCTACCAGTACAGCCAGTTCTGCGACTTGTACCGCGCGTGGCGCCAGAAGCTCCCGCTCGTTATGCGCCAGGAGCATCGCGCCGGCGAGAAGGCGTTCGTCGACTACTCCGGCGTGAAGCTCCGGATCGCCGATCGTGCGACCGGCGAACTGACGGAGGTGGAGCTCTTCGTGATGGTGCTCGGCGCGAGCAACTTCACGTATGCGGAGGCGACGAAGACGCAGACGCTGCCTGACTTCCTCAGCTCCCACGTCCGAGGCTTCGCCTACTTTGGCTGCGTCCCGGCCGTCCTCGTCCCGGACCAGCTTCGCAGCGCGGTTAGCGTCCCGGCGCGCCACGATCCCGACCTCAACACGTCCTACGCCGAGCTCGCGAAGCACTACGGCATCGCTGTGATCCCGGCGCGACCGAAGAAGCCTCGCGACAAGGCGAAGGTCGAGGTGGGCGTGCAGATCGCACAGCGCTGGATCGTGGCTCGACTACGAAATCGGACCTTCTTCTCCCTCGGCGAGCTGAACGAAGCGATCGCGGAGCTGCTTGAGGAGCTCAACGAACGCCGTTTCGCGAAGCTCGAAGGATGCCGACGGTCGGCCTTCGAAGCGATCGATCGTCCCGCGATGAGGCCGCTCCCCCTGCTGCCGTATGAGGTGGCGCACTGGACCAACGCGAAGGTCAACATCGACTACCACGTCGAGTACGAGGGCAGGCTCTACAGCGTGCCTCATACGCTCGTCCGCCGAGCCGTCGAGATCCGAGCGACGACTTCGACGATCGAGGTCCTTCACGATCGTCGGCGCGTGGCGTCGCACGTCCGGAGCTATCGGCCGAAAGGAACGGCCGTCACCGAGGGGGCGCACCGGCCGAAGTCGCACCGCGACTACGGCGATTGGCCGCCGTCGCGCGTGATCGGCTGGGCCGGCAGCATCGGGCCGAACACCGCAAAGCTGGTGGAGGAGATCCTCTCGAGCCGGCCGCATCCCGAGCAGGGCTACCGAGCTTCCCTCGCGTTGATCCGCAACGCGAAGCGCTACGGACGCGACCGCATGGAGGCGGCGTGTGCGCGAGCGATCGAGATCGGCAGTCCGTCGCGCAAGAGCGTGGAGATGATCCTCAAGCGCGGGCTCGACCGCCTGACGATCGACGACCGGGCCAGCGGAGAGAGCCGCGGCCCGACGCACGAGAACGTGCGCGGTGGCGACTACTACGACACGACGACGAGGCCGCCCTCGTCGACACGCATGCACTGAAGAAGGAGGAACCGTGATCCATGAAGAGACGATTCAAAAGCTGCTCGAACTCAAACTGGTCGCGATGGCGACAGCGGCGCGCGAGCTCGCGACATCACCGCCCGACCATCAGCTCACCACGCAAGAGGTCCTCGGCATGATGGTCGACCGAGAACATACCCATCGCGACAACCGGCGGCTTGCGCGCCGGCTGAAGGAGGCACGCCTTCCGGCGAACGCAGCGAGCGTCGAAGAAGTGACGTGCGAGGCGGCGCGCGGGCTCGACAAGGCCGTCGTGCGCTCGCTCGCGACGTGCCAGTGGGTCCGATCGAAGCAGAACGTGATCATCGTCGGAGCGACGGGCACCGGCAAGACCTTCCTCGGGACGGCGCTCGCCCAGGCGGCCTGCCGCTCGGGGCTTCGAGCGCTCTGCACGCGAGCTCCGCGACTGCTTCACGACCTCGCAATCGCTCGCGGAGACGGCTCGTACTCGACGATGCTCCAGAAGATTGCGCGAGCTGACGTCCTGGTGCTCGACGACCTGCTTATCGCGCCGCTGAAGGAGCATGAGCGTCGCGACCTCCTCGAGGTCCTCGAGGACCGCTACGACCGCGCGTCGACCGTGATCACGACTCAGGTGCCCACGAAAAGTTGGCACGAGTCACTCGCAGATCCCACGATCGCCGACGCAATCTGCGATCGAGTTATCCACAACGCGCACGTCGTCACGCTGCGCGGGGGCTCGATGAGGAAGAAGAAGGGACTCGGCACGGAACAGACCTGAGAATGAGAACATCCACCCGTCGCTTCGCTCCGATCAAGAAGCCGCTGGCACGTGTGCCGGCGATGACGGCCGCCAGCGCTCAGATCCTCCGGAACGGTTGATCAGGTCGCGCCGGACTCGGTGCTCAAGTCGACCGGAATGCGCAGCTCCAGCGGGCGTCGTCCCGCTGAGTGCTGAAATTTGAGGGTGGCGGTTCCACCCGGCCCCGAGGGAATCTCGGG
>JAHCJE010000145.1 GCA_026128865.1 Phycisphaeraceae bacterium
TCGGCAGCGGCGGGTGGCGAACCGTCGTGATGCGGAAGTTGTCGATGTTGCCTGCCGCCGAACCGCCCGCGGTGACGGGCCCGAGATCGCCCGTGGAGGCGACGCGATAGGACTCGGAGTTGCGGTTGGACCCGCTGATGGAACCACCGACGGTGACGCGCGCGAGAACGGATCGGCCACTGGCGAGGAGATCGTCGCTCGTGCCGAAGTAACCGTCAGCGCCACGAACGTAGCCCGCGACGACGTTGGAACGGACCATGTTCCCGCCGATCGAGACCGGGCCGAGGAAGCCCGTCGTGGGAAAATCGGCGGCGTGGCCCGTGCCGCCGATCTCGGCGTCGCTGCCGAGGTCGCCGCCAGCCATGACCGTTGACTCGACGAAGTTCCCCGCGACGCTGACGCTGTCGAGGAAGTTGCGCGAGGCAATGAAAGAGCGACTGACGGACGGGGCCGTGAACGAGCCGATCGACGAACCGGAACGGATGACCGCGCTCTGCATGGCGGAGTTGAGGGTGATGGACGAGGCGATTCGGTCCACGTTGACGTGGCCGCGCATGATCCCGCCAAAGGTGAGGAAACCCGTCGAGAAGATGTCGATGCGCGCCTCGCCGCGAACGTCGGGGTCGGCGTCGCCGAACTCGCCGAAGACGGTGATGAAGGCGGCGTTCTTGGCAGAGATGGTCCCGCCCCGGTAGTTGCCGGTCACAAGCGTGTCAAGGTGCTGGCCGACGGTCACGTCGCCGGAGCCCTCGTTGTCGGAAAGCTCGATCCGCATCGCGTACTGATCGACGTACACGTCGGAATCGCCGAGGAGGGTCGCCGCGATGCGCAGCAGCCCGATCGAGGAGAAGTTGGTCGAAACGACGTCGAAGTTGGTGAGCACGCCGCTGGTCGAGGTGATGACAACGTCCGAAGCCTCGGTCGTGCCGGAGAGGATGACACGGTCGTTGGCCGCGTCGAAGGAGACGCTGCCTGGGCCAGAGAAGAAGATCGTGCCGCTGTTCGACGACGTGGCGAAGTCGAGCGAGCCGCCTGACGGCACGGGAGTCCCGACCAGACCGAGCGCAGCATTGGGATGGTTGATGGGCAGCGCGGGACCGAAAACACCGAGGCGGCCGCCGGCGGTTGCGCCGGGCGCAACGCCCTCCGTGATGACCATGGACTCAGAAACGTCACCCAGAACGTTGATCTCGTTGACGTAGGAGACGCCCGGCTCGTTGCGGTCGTCGTTGGTGCCGTAGACGCCGTCCGGGCCGTGCCAGACACCGGCAACGACCTTCGACCGGACCATCGCGCCGCCGATGTTGACCACGTTCACGAACCCGGACTGTGTCGTATCACGGTTGGCGATGCCCCTGCCGCCCGGACGCCCGTCCTGCCCGAAGTCTCGCACGCCGGCGATGATGAGCGCGTCCATGACGCTGCCGCCGACGTTGACGGTGTGGATCGAATCGCCGGCAGCGATGACCGAGCCTGTGCCGGCGGTGAGATCATCGTTGCGCAGGTCGCCCGCGATGGTCACGAAGCCGATGGCATAGTCCGCCTTGATCATCGCCTCGAAGACCGAGCCGCGATCGACGAAGACGTTGCCGACGTTCCAGCCGGCGGTGATGCTCGGGCCTTGCACCGCGGTGCCCTGCACGAGGCCGGGCGGCAGCTGGTTGCGGGAAGCGTCATATGGCGTGGCGGCGGAGCGTGCGGGGTTGATGCCCATGTCGCCGAAGACTCCGTCCTGGGTGCCGAGCACCTGGACGGAGAAGACGATCCAGTCCGCGTGGACGCGGCCGTAGAAGTTGCCGGCGCTGACGACGACGGAGTCGACGTGGCCGTCGTGCGCAATGACGCTGGCCGTCGGGAGGAACGACCCGCCGTGGATGTTCACCGCGCCGATGCCGCCGGAGTAGCTCACCACGTTGCCGGCGAAATCGCCGACGACATTGACCGTGCCGATGCGACCGGCAGCGTAGACGGAGCCTCGTCCGAGCAGGTTATCCCCGGGCCGGTTCGGAACCGCGCCGATGGTGACGGTGCCGATGGTCTCGCCTGAGCGGACGTCGGCGTACAACTGGCCGCCCGCGGTGACGGTTGGCAACGCGCCACGAACGACGATCATCCCGGGATTGTTCCGGTCGCCGATGTGTCGGCCCGCGGTGAGGGTGTTGATGCTGCGCCGGACGTCGGTCGTGATGCGCAGGTCGCGGGCGGCGGAGAGCGTGCCCACCGTGCCGCGCGAGGTGTCTGTCACGAGGTGAATCGCGAGATCGCCCTCGTTGACTCGGATGGTCCCGACGGGGCCGGAGGAGGAAACGCTGCCGCTGAAGAGCGTGCGCGCCGTGATGTTGTCGAGTTGGCCCTGAGGACCGGTGACCGCGACCGCGGTGTTGTAGATCTCGTCGTCCACCGAAATGCGCGTCAGCGGGCCGGAGACCAGAACCTCGCTGGTACGGAGAGAGCGGGCGGTCAGATTGTCGATCTGGCCCGCCGTGATGCTGCTGGCGGCAATAACGCCGGTGGCGCGGATCGTCGGGATGCGCCCGTTGACGTCGATGTCCACGCGGGTGAAGTTTCGGCCGGAAATCTCGGTCACGATCCTGCCAAGGGCGTCGATGCGGACGTCGCTGAAGTCCCCGCCAGCGCCCTGGATCGAAATCCGATCGATGTCCCCGCCGCTGAGAATCTCGGTCGGGCTGAACTCGAGGCTGGTGCCCGTGATGGTGCTGTTACGATAGCCGGCGGCGGCGACGCGGAAGATGCGCGTCCACGCGTCGAGGGTCGAGGCGTCGAAGAACCCGTTCTGCAGCCGGACGTCCAGGATCGTGTCCGCGCGCACCATCGAGCGGAAGACGTTGCCGTCCAGGCCGTCGATGAGAGCGATGTTGCCGGTGATGACGACCGGATCGACGTAGTAGAGGCAGGTCCAGAATCCGTCGAGGAGTTCCGCCCCCACGTGCGCGTCGATCATGCTGGCGCCGCGCAGGCGGATGGTGCCCACGCCGTCGGCGTCGAGCTGGTTGCCCGGACCAATGGTGTTCGGAACGGCGTTGCTCGCGATGATCGGAGCGGAGATGAACGCTCCCGGGTGGATGAGGCTCTCCGCGGTCACCAGACGAATCTCGTCGTCCGCGAAGATCCCCGCGGTCGCGAGGGGCGAGTTCCTGTCGTTGCGGATGCCCATGCCCACGCTGACGTCGCTGACGATCGCGGCGTAAATCGTCCCGATCAGCCCCTCGAACTCGCCGGCCGGAACGCTCCGATCGAAGTTGGGACGAACGGTGAAGAGCGTGGCGTTGCCGTCCTGCAGGATGACGTCGCCGATCGCGCCGCCAACGTTGACCTGCTGCACGTCGCCCGTGCGTGCGATCATGCCGTTGAGGTAGCCGCGGTGCGGGCCGCCGATGTCGTCGAGGTACGCGGTGCCGATATCGTTGACGGTGTCTCCGACGGGCCGGTAGAGCGTGCCGTTCCAGTCGTCGTCGACGTTGACCGGGTCGATCCCGATCGGCCCACCGACGGCGGTGTTCTTGCCGCCCTGGATGCCGAGGAACGGGCCGATCTGCTTCGGCCCCCACGAGGGGAGTTGTGTTCTGCCGAGGCTTCCGGTGCGGATGTCGACGTTGTTCACCCCAATGACGTCGATGGCGACGATGTCGCCGCGGGGGGTCTCGTTGGTAATGGCGGTGAGCGCCGAACCGCCGGACTGAACGATGCGCCAGACGTCGACTTCGACGGTGCCGCGGATGCCGATGGCGGCCGCCCCGTCCGCGCCGATGATGTTGATGCGACCGATGGAGATAGGCGCGAGAGCATCACCGCCGCCGCCCTGCTCGCCCGAGGAGGTGATGAGGAGCTGCCGGCCGCCGCTGAGATCGACCTGGTCGATCTGCGCAATGGCGACGCCCTGCGAGTTGTCGATGGGGAGGAAGCGCACAAGCCCGACGACGGTGCCCTGCGGCGCGCCGAGGACTTCGATCCGGACCCGGCCACCGCCGTCATCGACGAGCTCGAGGGGTTGGCCGCCGACGATCTCGAGACGCGAGTTGAGCGTGTTCCCGAGGTCGATGCGCGGGAAATCTACGAATCGCACATCAGCGGCGGAGCCTGTGGTGGCGACGACGCCCCGGCTGTCGCCGAGGTAGACGCCGATCTCCGCTGCGTTGGGGTCGAAGGCGATGTCCTGGCTGACGAACAGGCCGCCGATGGTCGAACCCGGCGAGGTCGTGAGCAGGAGCGTCCCGCCGAGAACGTGTGATCCGACTCGGATCATGCCGATGCTGCCGTCGCCGCCGGTGGTGCCCGTAATGACGTTGGCGCCGAGCGGGAAGTTGCCGCGGTTGTCTTCGTCGATCTGGTCGATGCCGACCGCGCCGCGGAAGTCGAGGGTGGAGATGCGGCCGCCGATGCGGAGCTCGGTCCAGATGACGTCGCCGAGCAGTCCGTCGTTCGCCGCGCCAAAGACGGGGTTCAGCCCGGTATGGAAGCGGCCGAGGTCCCCGCCGATGATGAAGTTGACGGGGGCGACGGCGGAGCCCCGGACGTCACGACCGGCGGTGATGTCGAAGAGGGTCCCCTGCACGCTGAAGGTGCCGCTCGCGAGGTTGTGCGAGAGGGGGTTGTCGTCGTCGACGCCGCGCGGGTGGAAGGTCGCGGTTGATTCGACGTCGCCGCCCGCGCTGGAGAAGTAGCCGGTGCCGACGCGGATGGAGCCGACGTTGCCGTTGAGAACGGTGACCGTGTTCGAGAGTGTGTTGGGGTTCGTGCCGGTGTTGCCGTTCCCCCCCCCGACCCGGTACGCGCCGAGCGTGGTAGGCGTGAGGCCGGTGAGCGTGGCCGAGTAGGGGATGCCGGTCGTGGCGTCGCCGTCGGTGGCCACGCCCACGCCGACGCCCGAAACGACGAGGTAATACACCCCCGGCGCGGGCGGATCGAAGCGGAGGAACTGTGACTCCTCGAAACTGCGCGTGGCACGCGAGGCCACGAAGGTTCGGCCCTGCTCGTCCACGATGCGGAAGGGCAGGAAGGCGTTCTCGACGTCCACCTGCAGGACGATGGGGTTCCTGCCGTCGGTCGCGAAGGCGAAGACGTCCACGGAGTCGTCGATGTTGAAGACGTCGCCGAAGCCGATCCGACCGAAGACCTGCACCGCGGTCCCGATCGAGCCGATCCACTCGGCCGACATGATGGAATCGTTGCGGTAGGTGCTGTCGCCGAAGACGGCGGCCTGCGTCTGAAGGCCCGCGAAGGGGTTCGTGGAGTCCGCGAGCAGGTAGGCATTCGCCATGGCTCGCATGTTGAAGATCGCGTCCGTGTCGCGGTCGATCCCGAAGGTGTGCTCGCGCTCGACGTAGTGGAGAATCTCGTGCGGCGGCCTGTTCACGGGGTCGTTCAGATCACCGACGATGGTGACGTCCATGACCGAGCGCCCAGCGATGGCGATCTCGCCCACGGTGCGCCCGACCACCAGCTCGCCGTTCGTCCTGTAGAAGTTGTTGAGCGCGAAAGGAGGCGTGTAGCCCGGATCGGCGGCCCACATCGCGGTATCGGTGCCTGAAGTGAGCGCGCCGAGATCGCCCGCGACGTTGATCGAGCCGACGAGGTATCCGACGGAGAGCCGCTCGACCGCACCGGTGAACTGCGACGAGCCGTGCAGGATGCCGTGGATGTTCACCGCACCGATCGAGTTCCCGTTCAGGACGAAGAGGCCCTGGTCCGGCCGACTGAAGCCGGTGGTGACGATGTTCGGCGCAGCGGCCCCGAGCGGGTTGTACGCAGCCGCGCTCGCGTTGCTGCGGACGAAAGGCGAACCGACGATCACCGACCCGGGGCCGGGAGGCAGGCCGGCCGAGTTCAACTGGCCGCCGGTATCGAAGTAGAACGTGTAGTTGAACGGCGTCGGGTTGGACCCGAAATCGTCGTACAGACCGACGATGTCGTCATTGATGAAGTACTCGAAGCCGCCTTCGAAGAGGTCCGCGCCGGGCGTTGGCTGATCCGTTGCCGTGACGTTGCCGCCGAAGAGCGAGAACGAGGTGCGCGAATCGGTGTTGCTGAACACGATGCGTCCGATGCCGTCGTTCCGGTTGGGCACGCCGTCCGCATCCGGGTCCGAGAGCGCGAACTGGCTGCCCTGCGGGATGCCGAGACGGAGGGTCCGCACCATCGCGCGGTCGTACAGATCGAAGATCGAGACGGATGCGCCTACCGGGCCGGTGAGCACGGCCGTAGCGCCGATGACGCGCCCGTTGACCAGTTCCGCCAGCGCGCTGGACGGCAGCACGAACTCCATGTTGTCGAGGAACATGTTCCCCGAACCCACGGTCTCGACGCGGACGCGAGAGAAGTTCACGTCCTGCCCGGCGAGGTTGTTGTTCAGCACGAGCCGCCCGATGCCGTTCGCACGCTCGATCTGGTTCGGGTTCTGAATGAGATTCAGGAGCGTACCGCCCTGGAAAACGTCGGTCGCTTCCGAGCCGTCCGGCAGGTAGTAGGTAGCGAGCAGCCTGAACTGAGAGGGGATGAGACCGAAACCGTCCGGATCGACGATGTCCACGGAGAACGTATCGAAAATGCCCACGTTCGGCAGGTCAAACTGCCAGAACTGGCCGGACACCGCGACCACGCGGATCCCAAGGTCCGTCTCACCCCCTCCAGGCATCTGTGTGATGCGGAAGTTGGTCGTCGGGACAAAGTTGTGGATGACGCGGACCTCCGACTCGAGAAACGTAAAGTTCAGCGGAATGCCGCCGACTGCCTCGTCGTTGAAGTCCTCGTCGATCGTGTCGGGATCGTCCGGAGCATCGATCGTGATGTCCGTCGCGATGTAGGGCTTGTGATACGCGAAGTGCGCCGAGATCTGGCCGATGCCAGTCGCCGGGTTCACCAAGTCGGGCGTGATGGTGAGTGTGAACAGCAGCCTGCGGTCCTCGAGCCGCTCAAACTCATGCTCACGCACGCGCACCTCGCGCCGGCGCGTCGCGCCCACGGAACCCAGCAGCGAACGGATCGACCGGCGGTTTCGACGAGAGCCCTTCATGGCGACTCCTGATCACTCAAACAGTGGTCCGGGACCGTTCCACACGCGGGCCGACGCTCCTGCACGCCGGCCGGCGACTCCCCGCAACGCTCACCGAGCCGTGCGGGTCGGTCGAGTCTGGCGCTCCGCCCATGCCCCCCGGCTCGCGCCGGAACGGTCCCCGCGCGCACCCATGCTCGCGACGGGCGGAGAGGCCACAGGCTATGCCAAACGGCGACATCGCACAACTCGGCCTTCGGGGCCGCACCCTTCGGCCGGGCACCGAC
>JAHCJE010000146.1 GCA_026128865.1 Phycisphaeraceae bacterium
CCCGCCGGAGCTCGATCGCCCCGCCGCACGGGAACCGGTCCAGATGGAGCCTCAGGGTGCAGGGCCGCAGGAGCCGCTTCGTGTCGCGCTCGAGCAGCTCGGTCGCGGCCGCGATGTAGGACTCCAGCAGCGGGGCCTCGTCCACCACGTCGATCCGCAGCTGGGCCTGCAGCTCGTCGATGGTGAGCAGCGGGGCCTCCGGCGGTTCGAGGACCTCGTAGGCCTCGGCGTGTGCCAGAAGCTGCCGCATCGGAGGGACCCGGGGTTCAGGGGCCAGGGATCAGGGGTGATCGGAGCGTTACGCCGTGCCTTCGGCGGGCGTGACGACGGCCTTCGTCGCGGCCACGGTCGAGCCGTAGCTCGTCGGGACGCCGCGGGAGCAGTAGGGGATGGCCAGCACGAAATCGATCACCGCGTTGGCGGTGGCGCGATTCACGACCGGGCGGACCCACTGCTTCTCGGGTCGGTACACGTCCAGGATCAGCAGCTTGTTGCCGTCGGCGTCCAGGAGCGGTCCGACGAGCGTGCCTTCCAGGTCGTCGTATGCGTCTGCGGAGGCGTTGTCGCTCGACTGCTGGGCCTTCAGGGCGGTGACCTGATTGGCGGTCAGCGCCCCGACGCCCAGGACGAACAGCACGCCGTCGAACCCCGCGAGGTTGACGCCGGTGCCGTTCTGGACGGTCGTGCCGGCCGCCACGGCGTTCAGGCAGCGCTGCGCGCTGACGAGCGACAGCAGGACCTGGGAATGGATCATGAGACGAGCCTCGGAATCGGGTCAGTGAGGGAACACGCGACGGTCGGCCGCGGCGAGAGCGGTGTTACTTGCGGGCCGCGCGCGGCTTCGGAGCGGGCTTCGAGTCGGCCGGCGGAGCGTCGTCGCCGGAGGCCTCCGGGGCGGCCGCCTGGGGCGCGGGTCGCCGCGAGCCGGGCAGCCGGGGCACAGAGGCCGTGGCCTCGGCCGGATCGACGGCGTAACCGGCGGCGATGTAGGCCTCGGCTTCCTGCTCGTCCATCTCGACGATCTGGCCGGGGGCGAAACTGAATCCGTCGCCGGCGAGGCCGGTGAGCAGTTTGACGCGCCGCATGGGCGGGAACTCCGGTGAGTGTGAGGACCGCGGAACGCGCGATTGCGCGCGAAATCAGAAGGCCGGGGCGATGGAGGGGAGGATTGGGCACGAGCCCTCGCCCCGGCCGGTAGAATCAGGCCTGGACCAGGTGCCGAATCGGCCCCGTCCCCGGGTCGAGCAGGTCGCCGTCCGCTTCGGTGAACGCCAGGAACGCGTCCTGGTCGTTCTCGCGGTGCCGCTCGGTCAGCCGGTAGATCCGGATGGTGTTCACCTGCCGGAGCTTGTAGTACGAGAAGTTGCCGGCCAGCACGGTCCGCTGGCCAGTGGCGATCGTCGCCATGTCGTCGTTGATGTGCAGGTTCCAGCTCACCAGCTTGTCGGGCACGCCCAGCTGCAGGGACTGCTCCCACAGGTAGCGGTTCTCGAGATCCTTCAGCTTGCGGATCGCGGACCGTGTGGAGTCCCGCATCATGAACGCCGCGCCCGGTCGGTAGGCGACCGGCACGGAGTCCTGCAGGTCGATCAGCTCGTCGGCGGCGATCGCGGACGCGCCGACCGCGGCCTTGCCGAGGACGGAGCGCGGGACGATGCCGAACATCGTCGCGGCGCCATGCCCCGTGGTGGCCTTGGTGTTGATGATCCGCCCCAGCCGCTCGCCGAGCATCGCGCCCAGGATCTGTACCAGGTTGAGCGGGGTGTCGCGGATCAGCTCGAACGGCACCAGCACCTCGTCGCTGGTGAACTTGTAGGCGTTCCAGACCCGGGCGCCGAACGTGGGATCCTTCGACGCGACGGGCTTCGATTCGCCGATCTGCCGGCCGGTGTTCGTCGTGTCGTTGGCGGTCGGCCAGGGGAGCGGGTTGCCGTGCGTCGTCCGCAGGACGTCGGAGACCGCCAGCATCGGTCCGTAGGTCAGCATCGCCTGTTCCAGCGGTCCCAGCATTTCGCCGAGCCGCAGGGCGCCGCCGGAGGCCGGAACGTTGCTCCGGAGAGCGTTCTGCAGGTGGTTGCGGAGCGTCGGATAGTTCGAGTGCAGATTCAGCACGAGCTCGCTGCCGCGCTCGAGCGAGATGCCGCAGCGGTCGGCCGCGTCGCGATGCCGATCGGAAACGCCGCCCCGGGCGCTGTTCGCCAGGAACCAGCCCTGGACGGCGAGCACGCGGTCCTCGTCGGACGCGGCGCCCTGCTGACCGCCGTCGGCGGGCGCGGCGGATCCGGGCAGCCGGTTCAGCGGATTCGTCGGATCGCG
Source organism: Phycisphaeraceae bacterium (assembly GCA_026128865.1). Classification (GTDB taxonomy): domain Bacteria; phylum Planctomycetota; class Phycisphaerae; order Phycisphaerales; family UBA1924; genus CAADGN01. The sequence goes on from JAHCJE010000146.1 coordinate 2,317, forward strand.
GAGCGCTTCCAGCGAGGCCTCGGCCTGCTGCTGCCGCTGGGCCATCACGGCCCGGGCCTGCAGCTTCTTCTCCTCGGTCTCGATCTGAGTCCAGAGCCCGTCGGCTTCGTCGTGCATCCGGCCGAACTCGGCATCCTCCTCGGCCGTCATTTCGCGGCCGGCCTTTTCGGCGCCGTCGAGGATCTTGCGGGCGTTCTCAATCAACGCCTTGCGCTGGGCGCGGAGCTGCTCGATTCGGGTCATGGATCGTGTGCCAAATGAAGAAGGCGGCGCGGAGCGCCGAACAGTGAGTACTGGTCGGTGTTCCTGCGCCGCCTATTGGGCCCGGGTTCACCAGAGGCGAGCTCCGGCGCCGTACGCGCCGCACTCGCTCGTGTTGCCCTACCCCGAAAGGTGCGGCCCGCCTCAGACCTGCAGGGCCGCCTGCCGCCGTTTCGCGGCGTCCAGCCGCGGCGTGGCGGCGTCCTTCGGCCAGTCCTTCGGGGCGTTCTTGAATCGCGACAAGTCGTAGTGGTTTTCCACTTTGCGATTCTCGATGACCTCATCGACGAACCCCAGCTCGAGCGCCTTTTCGGGCTTCAGCCAGGTTTCCGCCGCAAGCAGGTCGGAAATCTCTTCAGGCGTGCGGCCCGTGCGGTCGGCGTAGGTTTTGACGAGGACCTCGTTGAACGTGTCCAGGACGTCGGCCATCTTCCGGAACGCTTTCGCGTCGCCGACGGCGACCGTCCAGGGCTCGTGGACCATCATCATGGCCGAGCCGCTCATCCGGATCGTCTTCCCGGCCATCGCGATGAACGAGGCGGAGCTGTACGCGGCGCCGTCGATCGTCACGTGGACGTTCCGCTCGCTGAGCAGCGTGTAGATCGCCATCGCCTCATCGACGCTTCCGCCAGGCGAATGGATCCGGACCGTCACGTCCCGGCTGCCAAGAGCGTCCAGGGCCTCGCGGACCCCCTTAGCGCTCACTTCGCCGTAGTAGTAGCCGTCCCCGATCACTCCGTAGATCAGGATCTCCGCGGCATCCGCGTTCAGGATTTTGGGCATCGTTTCCTCGTGGGCATGAGAGCCTGCAGCAGCGAGCGCGAGGACCATCCTTGCGCCACGGAGGCCGCGTCGTCCGCCGCGGCCACGGCGGCCGCGTGTTCGGTGAGCCAGGCGGCGACCGCGCTCTTCAGGCGGACCCGCTGGCCGGTCAGCTCGCTCCAGGCCCGCACCGGCAGCCGGAGCGCCTCGATCAGATGTGTGGCGTGCTCGCGATAGAACCCCTCGCACCAGGCGGACAGGTCCTTCTCCCGCCCGGCCGCCTGGGCGACCTTCGCCTGCTCGATCTCCAGCTTGCGGTCGACGATCTGCGCGACCTGTCGCCGCAGGGCCGCCTGGGCCTTGGACTCGGCAATCTTGCCGACGGCCGTCCAGTTCGAGGGGACGTAGTACACGTCCCCCTCGGGACCGAGCGTCGGCAGGTTCTCCCGCCGTCGCACATCGTTGGCGTTGAAGACGCCCATTGAGCGGTAGATGTTGTAAACCTCCGCCCGCGTCTTCGAGTCGCTCCGCAGCCGGGCCGACCGGTTGAATTCGTGCAGGTGCGTCTCGTTCTCCCGCTCGGCGTCCGAAAGCAGCTTGGCGTCCGCCTCCTCCTCCCATTCGCTGCACCAGGGCTCCAGCGCGTCGTCGAGGTAGCTCTGGTTCTCCATTTCCAGCGAGTTGTACGACGTCCGCGAGCTGTCCCCGAGCTTGTGGGGCGGAACTCCCGTGATCGCACTGACCATCCGGATCTCGTGCTCGAGCTGCTCGGTCAGCATCGATTCCCGCGGCTTGGCCGACGTCGGCACGAACTTCACGTTCTCCTTGAGCAAGGCCACCTGGTGAGACTTGCTCAGCCCCTGGGCCGTCGCTTTCCACATCGCGAGCGTGTTCTTGATCTTCTCGTCGCTGAAGTGGTCCGGCACCATCAGCACGCCCGATTGGTTCGATCCGCTGCCGAAGAAGCCCGCCGAGAACTTCCGCGCCGCCAGGGGCAGCCCCAGCGACTCGCGCATCAAGGCATAGACGTCGATGCCCCACAGGCCATCGTGACCCAGGCCGCGGATGTGAAACACGTCGGCCGCCGGCAGCCGCACGTCCTGGCCCGCCGCCTGCGTCAGGTACCAGAGCTCGTCGTCGACCGCCAGCAGGGCTGTGACGCAGGGATCGAGCGGAATCAGACCGACCGGATCGCCATTCTGCCGCCGTTGGATGTAGGCGAAACCGTTGCCCCGGTACATCGCGTGAAATGTCAGCACACGCTTCAGGTGCGAGGCCCGGACGTACTTGTTCGCCTGGCGGCGCAGGATCCGGAATGAGGCTCCGCGGCGGTCCGGCTCCTTGCCGCCAGACGCCTGCCGCGCATAGCGGATCAGCGGCATCCGCGCGATGTCCCCGCTGACGAGATTCATGGCACGCCATAGCGGCGCGTAGCCCAGCGCCTTCTGTGGGCTGACGCGTTCGCCGGCGTCAGTGATGCCGCCGGCTCCCAGCAGCGCCCACTGCTGGGGGTCATTCAGGTCGATGTCCGGATTCTCGAACCGGTTCCCGTCGCCGTCGCCGCCGAGACCGGACAGAGAGGTCACAGCAGCATCACTGCCGAGTCGTTCGAGCATTTCTGGGCTCCGTGATAGAGGTACTCGCTCAACGCCATCAGCAGGGCGACCATGCCGTCGATCTTGAGGTCGCCGCCGAGCTTCTCCGGCATCCACTCATCCTTGGGATTCCGCCGGATCGTGAGATTCTGGGCCTGCCAGGCCAGGCAGGCGTCGTTGCCGTGGGCGATGCGCCGCTGGGCCAGCATCTTCAGCAGCTCGCGGAGCGGCGCGGTGTAGAAGCGGGCCGACTGCGTGAACGCGAAGATCTCCATCCCGTACAGGCGCTCCAGCCGCTGGGCGAAGGGGCCGGCGAATGTCGGGTCGAATGCCCAGCTCCGCACGAAACAGCGGTTCGCGAAGTCGACCGTATCGTCCTCGATCTCGCCGAAGTCGATCTCGCCGCCGTCACACACCACGAGTGTCCCGTCCCGGACGAACGAGGCGTAAGGTTCCCTGTGCAGTGGCAGGCTCGTGCCCTCGCAGGTCCAGCACTTCACGGCGACGTCCAGGACGGCGTCCGGATCGTCGCTGCGGGGAAACACCGCGACCCGCGCGGCCCAGTCGTTCGTCCGCCCCAGGTCGAACGCGCCATAGCCCGTCCGGCCCTCGATCGGTTCCGGCTCCTGGCCGCCGCCGGCCCACAGCTCGGGCGTGATGGCCCGCTCGCTGCTGGCCGTCTTCCGGTTGCAGACGTACCGCAGAAACTTGCTCATCGCGGCCGGCTTGCCCCGGGCTTCCGTGGCCATCCCCCGCGCGTAGTCCATGGTGACCGTTTCGCCGATGTGCGGGTTGGCCTTGATCCATACGTTCTCGTCGAACGGGTCATCGTCGGCGTCGATCGTGCAGATCAGCGCGAACTGCTGATCGTCGATCACCTGGCCAGTGAGCACGCTCTCCACCGTCTTGACCGCGTAGGCCTCCTCCTCCATCCAGATCTGCGACTTGTCGTCGCCGGCCGTCGTGATCGTGATCCACAGGGGCTGCAGCCGGGCGCCGCCGGCCGTCGTCAGCTTCTCCAGCAGGTCGCGGTGCTGGCCCCGCCAGGCATGCAGCTCGTCGATGATGGCGCCGTGCAGGTTCTGGCCGTCGCTGCTGTAGCCGTCGCCGCCGATCACCAGGAACGAGGAGTTGGCCGCGGGGTAGTCGATCGACTTGTCGAGGACCTTCAGCTTCCGCTTCAGCGTCTGTGACTGGGCGACCATCCGCTTCGCCTCGGAGTGGACGACCCGGGCCTGCTGCTCCTTGGTGGCGACGGCGTAGATCTCGGCCCCGGGCTCGAACGGGTTGTCGAACACCATCAGCAGCAGCGCCACCGCCGCGGCGAATGTCGATTTGCCCCACTTCCGCGCCATGGATAGGTAGACCTTCTGGAACCGCCGCATGCGGTTCGAGGCCCGTCGCCAGCCGAACACGCACCACACGATGAACAGCTGGCAGTCGGTCAGCCGGACCGGCTCCCCCGCGAACTGCTGGCCTTTCGAGTGCCGGCAGCAGGTTTCGATGAACGTGGCGGCCTCGATCGCTTTCGAGGCGTCGAAGTAGAACCCGCGTTTTCCGGCGTGCCGGAGGTCGGCGAGGTGCCGCTCGACCGCAAGTCGATGCAGGCGGCCAGTGACGATTCGTCCGCGGGCGACTCCGTCGAGGTATCGGCTGACCCGGTCGGCGTAGCCGCCTGGGACCGCGCCGCCAGGAGCTGGTCCAGGGGATCGTCGGTCTTTTCGGGACCGCCGAGGTTGAGCCCGGTCGCGGCCGCGGGCGTCAGCCCCAGCTCGCGCTCGAGCTTCAGTTTTCGATCGAGGCATTTCCCCGCCATTCCCACCGCCGGGTGCTGGATCAGGTTCCCCTTCTCCGTCCAGATCGTGGCCCCCTGTTCGGCGACCTGCCGCCGGAAGGCCCAGTAGTCGGCCGTCGTCTGGCAGTACGCCGCGAACACCTGCAGGAACCGATCGGACAGCAGGCCCGCGGCCGCCAGGTGCGGCGCGAGCCGGTCCCACTCGGCGATCGCCTCGCGCGTCATCCCGTCCGGCCTGGCGGGGATCGACCCGGCGACGAGTCCGCCCCCATGCCGATCCTCGCGATACGTGCCCTGCCGCTGATGGATGGCGGCGGGTTTCTTCGGCGGCCCGCGGCGTCCCATCAGAGCAGCTCGCTGAGGAGCCACATCGCGACGAGGATCACCGGCCCGCCGATCAGCATGCCCACGACCAGGCCGGCGCCGAACGCCCGGGCCAGAGCCCGCGCCCGCCGGAACATCGCTGCTTCGCCGGCGCGGCACTGCCGCTCAAACTCCGGCC
>JAHCJE010000147.1 GCA_026128865.1 Phycisphaeraceae bacterium
GCACGCAGACAGGATGCCGGTGGCACCGTGGTTGCGGATGGGCGATGCTAGCCGGGGGGGCGAGCGGTGCCGTTGAGCGGCGGCGATCGTTCGGTTAGTGTTTGGGCATGAAGGAGCGATCCATGGCGCAGGGGTCGAGGATCGAGTGGACGCAGGCGACGTGGAACCCTGTGGCGGGGTGTACGCCGGTCTCGCCGGGGTGTCTCAACTGCTACGCGGCCCGGATGGCATTGCGGCTGGAGCGGATGCCGAACGGGACGGGCGAGAAGTACGCGGGCACAGCGAAGCGGGCGCGCGACGGACGGCCTGTGTTCTCGGGACGCGTGAACCTTGATGAGGGTGCGCTGGACCTGCCGCGGTCGTGGAGGCTGGGTCGGATCATCTTCGTCAACTCGATGAGCGACCTGTTCCACGAGGGGGTGCCGCCGGAGTTCGTGCGTCGGGTCTTCCGCGTGATGGAGGAGTGCCCGCAGCACACGTTCCAGGTGCTGACGAAGCGGCCGGAGCGTGCGCTGGAACTCGCGGCGACGCTGCCTTGGCCGGCGAACGTGTGGATGGGGACGAGCGTCGAGACGAGCAGGTACTACGAGCGAATCCGGCTGCTGAAGCGCATCCCGGCAAGGGTGCGGTTCCTCTCGTGCGAGCCGCTGCTCGGCCCTTTGAAGCGGTTGCCCCTGGCGGGGATTCACTGGGTGATCGTCGGAGGCGAGTCGGGGCCGGGTGCGCGGCCGATGGCAGGGTCGTGGGTGATGGAGATCAAGCGGCAGTGCGAGGCGCGGGAGGTGCCGTTCTTCTTCAAGCAGTGGGGAGGGGTGAACAAGAAGGCGGCGGGACGGGAGTTGAAGGGGCGGGAGTGGAACGCCCTTCCAGCGCGTTTCGCCGGTGATGCATCACGCCCAACTGGTTATCATCTACTAACGCGCGGGCTGCCGCCTGAGGACTTTGAGCGGACCCTGCGGGAGGTCAACGCGCATGGCCGACAGTGTGACACCGAAGCAGCTGGTGGCGACGCTGAATGCCGGCGCGAAGCACGACCTCGTGATCATGGCCGTACCAAGCCACGATCGGCGCAATCAACCCATTCACGGCCAAGACCTCTGGGCCGAGGAGGCGTTGCGGGTCTTCTCCAGGCTGTTCGGCGGAGGCACCGCGTTCCAAGCGTTTCGCGGCGTGTACCGGTCGGAGACCGGGGATGACCTATGGGACCGACCCATCCTGATTGAATCGTATGCAGAGCGGCAGGACGTGGAGAACGAGAGGAACTTGGCGGCGCTGCTACAGTTCATTCGTCGGATGAAGGATCAAACGAATCAGGAATGCGTCCTCTTGGTGATCAACGAGTACAGATGGCTCATCGCGTAAACCATCCCAAGCCCCTCAACCCATGGCGGATCAGTCGCAGCCTGGGCGGGCTCATGATCCCGGGGGCAAAGCCACGGTTTGGCGGCTTCGGTACGCTTCAGACGACCGTGGACGTCCTCGCCGCGAGGCCTGAGGTGTTGCCTCCGGTCGAGTTCTCGGACTCTGATGACGAAGTCATCCGCAAGGCCTTTGAGGAGCTGCGCGGCGGTCTCGCTGTCGATCGCTTCCTCGCCGATCCGGCTCTCACCAAACGATTCAACTCGCTCTGCAGACGACTGGGTGTGAAGCAGAGCTCAGCGAATGTGAATCGTCGCCTCCTCCGACTCCGAAAGGCGACAGGTGGTGGACGGCTACGGCCAGCAACGATCAGAGATGTGCATCCGAGACTCACCGAGCGAATCGGACCAGCGGCTGAGTCTGCAATGGTCAAGATGCTTGTTCGGTTCGGTGCGTCTGTGGATGATATTTTGGCCGACCCCGAACTGGGTGAGGAGTATGAGGCGTTTGCGCGACTTGTGATTGATGACGGCACAGCCCTCGAGTATCGCCTATGCGCGCTACAGATCCGAAAGAGCCGGCATCTCTCCAAGCAGGATCGCATGCTGTTCGAGGAGCTCGATCCAGTCGCCATCGTCGATGAATTCATTGATCTGGGTACGATCGCAGAACCAGAGTTCGCCAAGGTGCCAGAAGGCGATGGTATCGTCGTACTCTGCGAGCCGTCACGACCGCTGTTCCTGAGCCGGTTCAGAAGTTTGATCGACGGCGCACAAACTCTCGCAAGAGAGAGCGTTGTTCGAGGTCTTGGCGGCGATTCTGTACTCTGGGATCCCGATACAGACGCGATCCGTGTTCGAGCCATCGAGGCCGAGTCGCTGCCCGTTGGGCCGGTTCAGCTCTGGGAGCTACGGCTCATCAGCGAATGGCGACCAACATTCAACTGGCCTGTTCGCCCTGCTCGCGCCGCGTAGTGACTACAGCTCTACGACCTGCATGTCCGCCTCGTGTCCCGCCTCGGGGGCGGGGAGGGCGACTTCGCTGGCGAACGCGGCCAGGGCGGGGGTGGCCTGCGCCATTTCGGCTCGGACCTGGGCGGCGTTGAAGAGGCGGGAGCGGGGGAGGACGACCTCGGTGGCCTGGGGGACCATGCCCGGCTGCTCGTCAACGACGACGACCCTGACCCGGCGGGATGACGCCAAGGGGTCGCCGTGCAGCACGCCCTGCAGGTCGAAGGCGATCTGGCCCTCGGAGCGGGCGAGATCGACGGGCGGGATGGCGGCCTCGAAGGCCTGCAGCATCCCGCGGGCGTTCTCGAAGGTGCCCGCCTTCTCGGCCCAGGTGCAGCCGGGGAGGACCACGTCCGCGCCGTCGATGAGCGGGCCGCCGAGGGTGTCGATGAGGACGACGAACTTGCCGTGTCGTCTGTCGGCGGCGCCGGCCAAGGCCCGCGGCGCCCAGTCGCCGTCGGTGTAGTTGCCGGTGAGGATGACCGCGCCGACCTCGTCGCCGGCGATGCGCCTCACGAAGGCGTCGTGGTCGAGCGTCTCCCCCCCCACCGCCGCGAGGACGCGACGGACGCCGCGCGCGTTGGGAGCCTTCTCGGCGTAGACCGTGAAGGCGCGGGGGTCGTCGTCGGCGAGGCCGGGCGGGAAGGTCTGGTCCTCGCCGCGGCGTGGGACGGGGCCGACGCCGAGGACGGCGTTCGGGTCGATCTCGCGGGCGAGGGTGGCCAAGGCCCAGGCGTCCTCGCAGGTGAGCATGGGGCTGACGAGGAGGGCGAGGCGGCGTCCGCCCTCGGCGGCGCGGCGCAGGCCGTCGATGGCGTCGGCGTAGCAGCGTTCGGAGTCGTCCTCGACGAGCGCGCCGTACTGGCGTCGCAGGCAGGAGCGGAGTCGGCTGTCGCTGTGGACGTGCTTCCAGCCGTAGCGGACCTCGTCGGTGATCCACCACTTGTTGACGGCCATGTTCTCGCGTGGCTTGACGCGGTAGACGCGGCCCTCGTTGTGCTCGATCCAGATGTTGTCGCCGCTGGCGGTGATGCCGTCGATGGAGGGGGTTGATCGCAGGAACCACACCCGCTGTGCAAACAGGAAATCCTTGTCGAGGAGCGCGCCGACGGGGCAGAGGTCGATGACGTTCGCGCTCAGCGGGTTGGTGATTCCGACGCCGGGGAAGACGTCGATCTCTTCCTTGTTGCCGCGGCCGTCGACGTACAACTCGGCGGTGCCGGAGACCTCCCGCGTGAATCGGACGCAGCGGGTGCACATGATGCAGCGGTCGGCGTAGAGGTAGACGTGCGGCCCGAGGTCCTTCTTGGGGTTCTTGACCTTCTGCTCCTGGAAGCGCGAGACGCCGCGGCCGTACTTGAAGGAGTAGTCCTGCAACAGGCACTCGCCGGCCTGGTCGCACACCGGGCAGTCGAGGGGGTGGTTGATGAGGAGGTACTCCATGACCGCCTTCTGGTTCTGGACGGCCTTGGGGGAGTCGGTGTGGACGACCATGCCGTCCGAGGCGGGGGTCTGGCAGGTGGGCAGGAGTTTGCCGCCCATGAAGGGTTCGAGGCGGTTCTCGTTGCGGGGGTTTGGCGCCCAGACCTCGCCGAGGCAGATGCGGCAGGAGGCGACGATCGACAGGCCGTCGTGGTAGCAGTAGAAGGGGATGTCCACGCCGGCGGCGTTGGCGGCCTGGAGGATGGTCTGGCCGGGTGAGAAGGGGCACTGGACGCCGTTGATGGTGAGTGTGGGCATGGCTGCTCCTGGCCGTGGGGTGGATGGTAGCGGGCGGCGGGAGGAGTTGGAGTTGTTGTCTGTTGGTATCGGGTGGTGTAGTCCGGGAACAGCTCGGCGGGGGAGGCGTAGACTTGTCGGTCGGGGGGTTGCACGACCCCGGCGCCGCTCGGCGCCCGGCAGCCCCAGGAAAGGGAGGGATCACGTGAAGATGCATCGTGCATTGGCGGGAATCGTGCTGGCCGCGGCCGGGACGGTTGCCACGGGACAGGTGGTGTTTCTGGCTTCGGATGACGACGTGCTTTACCGGGGGACGCCGTCGGGCGTGACGAACACGTTCACGGTTTCGGACTTCATCCGCGGGATGGCGGTTGTCGGCGGCGGTGCAGCGGTGAACGGGGCGAACACGGGCGACGTGATCGCGGTAAACCGCCGGACGGGCGGACAGCAGCCGATCGTGGTGTACCGGGTGGACAACGCGTTCAGCGGGACGCCGACGCTGGTCAAGATCGCGGAAGCGGACCAGACGTTCTCCGACATCGCGTTCGCGAACGGGAAGATCTACGGGGTTCGGACGTCCGCGCCGACCGGCGTGATCCAGTTGATCGAGTTCGACAGCGACTTCAACACGGTGAACAACTATTTCACGAACATCCCGGTGTTCGACGCGGGCGCGGGCGGTCTGGCGTACAACGCGAGCAAGGACGTTTTCTACGTGACCGACCCTGACTCGGACAAGATCTGGGAGGTCTCGCTCGGCGGCGGAGAGACGGAGATCGGCGCGACGGGCGTGAAGTACAACAACAATGACCTTGACCATTTCAAGGGGACGCTGTACGCCGCGCTCCACGACGAGAGCGACGACACCTTCCACTTCGGCCGGTTCAGCAAGGGGACCGGGGCTTGGAGTTCAATCGTGAACATCGGGCCGTACCTCGGCGGCGCGGTGGGCCTGGTGGTGGTGCCCGCACCCGGATCGCTTGCGCTGCTTGGCCTCGGCGGGCTGGTGGCGATGCGGCGTCGGCGCTGATCCCTGATCCGCGGCCTTGCGGATGAATCGTGACCTTGACCGGCCGCTCTGCGTGGGCGGCCGGTTCTTTGCGCGCGCCGCGGGCTGTGGCTAGGCTTCGGGCCATGAGCGGCACGAAGGAGATCGGGCGGGCGATGCAGGGGCCGCGCGGGACGCGCGACCTCTATCCGGCCGAGGCGGCGCGGCGGCGGTGGATCACCGAGCGGTGGCGCGAGGTCGCCGTGCGCCACGGGTTCGAGGAGGTGGACGGGCCGACGTTCGAGGAGTCGGACCTCTACGCGGTCAAGAGCGGGGAGGGCATCCTCGGCGAGTTGTTCCAGGCGTACTCGGGGAAAAGCCCCGATGAAGTGGAGCGGGTGAAGGCGACGGGGCGGGCGCCGTACGCGATGCGCCCGGAGTTCACGCCGACGCTGGCGCGGATGTACGCGGCACGGGCGGCGGGGCTGCCCAAGCCGTGCAAGTGGTTCCAGATCGGGCCGTTTTTCAGGGCGGAGCGGCCGCAGCGGGGGCGGCTGCGGGAGTTTCTGCAGTGGAACGTGGACCTGCTTGGAGGTGAGGCAGGGTCCAATCTGAATGAATACGACGCCGAGGTCATTTCCGTACTCGCGGCATCGTTTGCATCATTTGGCATGAGTCCCGCAGACATCAGAATTAAGATTGGCTCCCGCCGTGCGGTTCTGGCAGCGTGCGCACGATACGGTGCTCCGCCACACCTATACGGCCCAGACGACCTCTCACCCTCCCTGCTGCGGCTCTTGGACGATCGGCTGAAGATCACGCCAGATGAGTTCGAACGCCGCGCTGTCGAGCTTGCACTTCCCGATGAGTTCGTCAAGTATTGCCATCCCGTGGATCGCGCCGTGGTGCCGTTGGACGCGACTGTGTCTGACATCGCAAACATATTTGGAGTCAGCCTGGCACAAGCTGGAGAGGTTTATGCGGACTACCACCAATCAGGAGGTTTGTCTGAGTGCATTCGGCAATCGGGATTCGCACATTGGTGCGAGTACGACAGTATGGTTGTTCGCGGACTTGCGTATTACACAAGCAACGTGTTCGAAGCGATCGCTGAGGGGGAGCGGGCCGTCGCCGGTGGTGGTCGGTATGACAACCTCGTCAAACTCTTCGGCGGGCCTCCGACGCCTGCGGTCGGGTTCGCGATGGGGGACGTGGTGCTGGCGAACCTGCTGCAGGACAAGGGGCTGATGCCGAGCGATGCGGAGTTGATGGGGCTGGTGGGGCAGACGCCGGACGTGTTCGTGCTGAGCAACGGGGATGAGGGGGCGGAGAAACAGGTGCGGCCGCTGGTGGCCTCCCTGCGCCGCGGCTCCCGCGCGCCTCAGGACTCAGGACTCAGGACTCAAGACTCGCTCCACGTCCGCCACTCGTACAAGGCGACGAAGAACGTCGGGAAGTTGCTGAAGGAGGCGGCGCAGATCGGGGCGCGGTTCGCCGTGATCGTCGAGAGCGCGACGGAGGCGACGGTGAAGGACCTGCGCACGGGCGAGCAGTGGGCGGACCGCGTGCCGATCGGCGATGTGGGGCGTCGCATCGCGGAGCTGGTGCGTGGCGGATAGAACGCGCGGCGCGCCTTCGTGCTGATCGCGGAATGCGGTTGTGCGTTGTTGCCGGAGGCAGAGGAGAAGCCGCACGGAAAGGCGGGGCATAGGCGGCACAAGGATGTCTCCGGATCGGAGTTCGGCCTGCAACGCCGAAGGCGTGCCATAGCCGGAGCCAGGGGCAACGCCCCTGGTGCGGTGCATTGTGCGTTGCGAGCCGCATCGCGGCGGGCGAACGGGGGCGGCGCGCACGACGGGTTGGCACGCCCTTGCAGGGCTTGTCCGGTTGCGGAGTACTCGGGGCGCACGAACTTCATGGAATCAGCATCACCCGGGCGGTTCGTCGCGGTCCCGTCCTGTGCGGTTCGCGCGGTCGAAGAACGCGCCGAGCACGTTGGTGGTGTTGATCTCGGGGAGCGA
>JAHCJE010000148.1 GCA_026128865.1 Phycisphaeraceae bacterium
GGATGAGTGTGTAGAGCGGCTCGGTGCCGGCGAGTTGGCGGTGGGCGATGTCCTGCATCGTCTCGCCGTAGGACTCGTAGGCCGCGACGGCCCGCTCGTCGCCGGCGGCCCGGGCGTCGTCGCGTGCCCGGATGAGCGTCCGCAGTTCGGCCTCCTTCTCCGGTGCGCGGTGGAAGGCGACCAGCAGGTCGGTCCGGCGGACGACGCCGACGCCGCCGGTGGCGTTCTCGGGGCGGAGCATGAGGGTCGCTGGCGAGCGTGGCGGGTTCGGAGGAGATCTCGGCGTTGGGGAGGGCGGCGATGAGGGTGAGCAGGCCGTCGATGGTGGTGCGGGCCTGGGCGGGGGTGATGGGGTCGTCGTCGAGGAGCGGGTCGAGGGCGACGATGGCGGCGCGGGCGTCGGGGGGGTTGGCTTCGCGGAGGAGGGCGAGGGCGTGGTCGGCGGTGGAGTCGGGAGAGGAGGAGTCCTGAGTAGAGTCTTGAGGGGTGGGTCTTGAGTCCTGAGCAGAGTCTTGAGGGGTGAGTCCTGAGTCTTGAGGGGGAGGAGGGGGAGAGGGGGGAGATGTGGTAGCCCTTCCCTCGGTCCCCTCCCGCGGGGCGCGGGCGGGGAAGGGAGAGAAGGCTGGCGCGAGCGGCGGGAACGGAGAGGTGGGAGACGATGAGGAGGAGCGGGGCTGATGCGCGCGGCGGGGGAGGAGCGTGGTGGTGAAGGCGCGGAGGATCGCGCTGGCGGCGCGGCGGCGCTCGACGGGGGCGTCCGAGGACTTCATCACTTCGTTGAGCGTCTCGATCGCGTCGCGGGTCTGCTGCTCCTGCCAGCGGCGACGCTCGAGGTCGGCGATCTCGCGGAGGGCGTCGAAGGCTCGGCGGACGTGGGGCAGGCCGAGCCAGCGGGCCAGGGCCGAGAGGGAGAGGCTGTGGGCGGCCGCGAGGGAGGCGAGGTCGGTGCCGGGGCGGGCGAGGGCCTCCAGGAGCGATTCCTCGGCGGGGGAGAGAAGCGAAGGAGGGGCCGGGATGGGCGTGGCGGCGGACTTGGGTGGTGTTTGTTTGGTCTGGTGGGTAGGATACGGGATGGGAACGGGGGGTCAAGGGGGAACGGGCGCATGGCCGCGGGTTTGCGCACGGGGGTGGTAGACGCGCGTAGAGGATGAGGACATGGAAGTGGGGACGCGCTACGCCTCAACGCCGCTAATCCAAGGTACCGCGAGTGGAGACACTGACACCACCCCGCCAATCACGTTTGAGCATCTGAGTGGGGGCCAAGAAACTTGTGTCCGTTGAAGTGAATCAGGTGATCTGGATCAGAGGCGATCCAGACCTCCGTCTCCCAGGCGATGTCCGGCAGCCACCTGCGAAATGCGTTGCGGTCGGTGAAGGCCGAGACGAAGATTGGCTCGGCCTTGCTCTTCGCGAGCATTCCCTCGAACATCGCCTTGCGAATCGGGTTCACGGGGCCGTGTGAGACAACCGCCTCGATGAAGTAGACCCAGTTGCTACGCACGTGATGCAGGACGACATCGGGAAGTTTGTCGTGCTCGGTGATTGCTATCCCGAAGCGGCGGAGAAGGCGCTCTTCAAAGACCACGTGCTTCCTCGCGGTGTCGCCAAGGTAGAGGAGCCGTGCGCCGGGCGCGAAGCGCGGCCCGAACTGTTCGATGACCGCCCTCTGGAGGTTGTTGTGGCGGCCGGGAGAAAGAGCGATCTCCTTGCCACTGGGGAGCGTCACCGAGACCATCGTCATCGACCGCCGGCGCCGGTAAAGGTCCTGGAGCCGTCCCTGCTCCGAGATGAACGCCGACACCGCCCGATCGAATTGGGGCGAGCCATGCGCGCGAAGCACTCGGAGCGCGGCGTCTGTGAGCGCGTAGCGGTTGTTTCCGCTGTTTGTCGGTCGGTCAGGTTCGTCGGGGTTGAGATCGACGATGCGGGCCTCGATGAACTGGTGAAGCGTGGAGCGTCGGATCGTCTCGCGGGAGTTTGGCGCGTAGTCCTTGCGGTAGACTCTTCGCATGAACTCCATGATGTCGACCGTTCGCAGGAGCGGTTGTGCTGCCTTCGTCCACGCAGTCCGCGGCTTCACGCCCGCCAGGGCAAGCAGCGTCAGCGCGGAGCGCTCATTCGTTTGGGCCTTCGGTAGACCCAAGGCCTCCAGAATGCGTGCGGCCTCATTGACCTTGGACATCGGCATCCTCTGAGAGGAAGAACTCGCGGATGGGGCCATTGATTCGCAGGGTGTCCAACACGACGCGATCCACGACCCGCCGATCGTCCGTGCTCCGCTCCGAGAGAAGTTCTCCGATCCTCGTGAGCGCCGCAAGACTGGGGAACGGCATGGCGCGAATCTCCGCGGCGTTGACCTGCGTGTTGCCGCTGATCGCCCGGAAGTAGGTGTCGAGCAGCCGAGAGTTCAGGACGGCCGCGATACCCATCGTCTCCGCACGGGTCAGGGGGCGCTCGGCGTGATAGACGTAGTTCAGGTGGTTCTCGATCGCCACCTGCGGCGACCCAAACGCGTCCGCATAAACCGGGCTGGCGGTGAGCCGGTGTGTCTCCTCCTTGGCCGAAAACCGGCGTATGAGCACATAGTTGCATGAGGGAATCAGCAGCCTCTCTGACTCGGACGAGACGCGGAAGGAGAAGGTCTTCCGCTCCGACTTCGCGGGCCAGACGGTCCTGAACGGGTGTACGTTCTGGACGCAGAGGAGGGGTATCTCTCCGTTCGTTGGTTTGCCTTGTTGAATGAACTCTCTCGCCCTGAAGGCGACCACCGGTCCGGTGGACACGCGCAGCCCGATGGACCTGAACCTGTCGGGCCACGACTCGACGGCGCGCACGGCCGCGGCATCCATCTCCGACGCCGGGATGCGGATAATTGCGTCCCCGCCGGTGTTGTCCACTATGAACGACGCGGGCAGCATCAAAGTCCGCGGTTGTGGGGGAACGTCGCGGCCCTCGCTGTATGAAATGGTGATGTCCTGATTGCGATCGGTGTTGTCGCATCGGACTGCATGGGTGATGATGTTCTCTTGGAGAACGCCCGCCTCCGAGAAGGCGTCGCGACGTGAGTGGAAGAGGTGCAGCCTTTGGATCGACATGTGCGACAGGAACCACTGCCGGAACGTACGAAAGTACGGTCCGTTAGCGAAGCTCCGGGGCGTGATGGCCACGAACTGCCCGCCCGGCTTGAGGGCGCTCGCCCCCAGCGACATGAAAAACGCGTAGAGGTTCGGCTGACCGTGCACAATCCTCGCCATCGCCCGTGCGTAGTCGGAGTCCTTGCCAATCTTCAAGTACGGGGGATTCATTACTACCACGTCGAAGTCGGACTCGCTGACCAGCCCGAACAGGTCGTCGCTGTCGTGCAGGTGCGGCCCCCGGAGGATGAAATCGTTGGGGTGGATGGTGAAGTCCATCGTATGGCCGCAGACGGCGAGGTGGTCCCGGGAGGCCGAGAGCGCGTCGCGGAGAGTGTCGAGCAGCGACTCATCTGTCTCGTAGGCGTGGATGTCCATGTGGCGGGGCGGTGTCATGTGGGCGACTCGCTCACAGACCGCAACGGCGAGCATCCCCGCCCCGGCCCCTGGATCCAGGAGGCGAATCGTGCGGGGCAGTTCGGTCGGCAGCGACGCCATGAACCTGGCCACGGGTGCCGGTGTGAAGAACTGGCCGATTTCCTTGCGGCCGTGCCGGGACGAGGCTTTCTGGTGCCGATCCTGAAGGCAAGCCACAGACTCTATGAGGCCCTCACCGATCCTCGGTGTGATTGTAATCGCGGAAGGGCGTTGCTCTTCGACGTGCGCCATCACACCACTATATCTGATACCGGCCTTCAACTCCCTCTTCAACCGTCAACACTGCCTCGTGTCGTCACGAACAAGACGGGGCTTGCTTTCTTCGAACCACACACGATGGCTGTCATTCACGGCGCTGCGCTTCGATTCCTACCGCATCACCCGATCCATCTGCCTTCGCTCCTCCGCCGAGGCTCCCTCCACCGGGATCGCGTCCAGGAGGCTGTCGATGATGGCGTCTGTCGTCACCTGGTCCGCCTCGGCGTTGAAGTTGGTGAGGATGCGGTGGCGGAGGACGGGGCGGGCGATGGAGCGGACGTGGTCGGGGGTGGCGTGGGTGGAGCCTGAGAGGATGGCCTTGGCCTTGGCGGCGAGGACGAGGTACTCGCTGGCGCGGGGGCCTGCGCCCCAGGCGACGTACTCGGCGACCATTTCCGGGCGCGGCAGGCCGCCGTCCATCGGCTCGTTGACGCGGGTGGCGCGCACCAGACGCAGGGCGTAGCGGATGACGTGGTCGGCGACGGGGGTGCGGCGGACGAGGTCCTGCACGCGCCGAATCTCGTCGTTGTTCAGGACGGCGTCCACGGCGACCTCGCCCTTGTGGGCGGAGCGGCGGACGATCTCGAACTCCTCGTCCGCGCCGGGGTAGTCGATGAGGATCTGGAACATGAAGCGGTCGAGTTGGGCCTCGGGGAGGGGGTAGGTGCCCTCCTGCTCGATGGGGTTCTGGGTGGCGAGGACGAAGAACGGCTCGGGGAGCGGGTGCTGCACGCCGCCGATGGTGACCTGGCGTTCCTGCATGGCTTCGAGGAGTGCGGCCTGGGTCTTCGGGGGCGTGCGGTTGATCTCGTCGGCGAGGATGACGTTGGCGAAGACGGGGCCTTTGACGAAGCGGAGTTCGCGCGCGCCGGTGGCCTTGTCCTCCTCGATGACCTCGGTGCCGGTGATGTCGGAGGGCATGAGGTCGGGGGTGAACTGGATGCGACTGAAGCCGAGCGAGAGCGTGCGGGCGATGGTGGAGATGAGGAGGGTCTTGGCGAGGCCGGGGACGCCGACGACGACGGCGTGCCCTCGGCAGAAGATGGCCATGAGGGCCTGCTCGACGACTTCGTCCTGGCCGACGATGACCTTGCGGATTTCGGTCTTGAGGCGGTCGAATGCGTCGCGGACCTCGGCGAGGGCGTCCTCGGGGTTGCGCGGCGGCTGGTTGGCGGGGTGGGGCGTGCCGGCGAGAGGGTCGGGCATGGGGAGGCTCCGGAGGCTGGGTAGGGGAGGGTAGCAGTCGAGCAAAGGGCCAAATTGCCAAAGGGCCAAATCGGAGGGGGAGGAGGGGGAGGACGAAAACGGCCGTCGGGGGTTAGCCCGATCGGCCGTGTCGCGGTGTCGTCGGCCCGGGCGGGGCAGGGGGGCGCCCCTCATGCGGGCCTTCGACGGTGCATCAGCGGTTGTGTTCGCGGTCGCGTTCGAGTGCGTTGACGAGGCGGTCGATGCTGCGCTCGAGGCGGTCGAGGCGGTCCTCGAGGCGTGCCATGCGGTCCTGCATCGCGGGGTCGGGGGCGGCGGAGGGGGCCGCGGGTTGCGTCGGCTGGACGAAGAATCGGCCGCCCTGCGCGGGGGGGGCGACGCGCTGATCCCACCGGAAGAACTCTTCTTCGTTGAGCCTGCGCCGGAGTTGGCCGCCCTCGTCGGTGAGCCGCTTGACGAGTTCCTCGACTTCGCGCCTGATCTCCGGGGTGAACTCCGCGCCGAGTTCGCCGAGGTGTCCGCGGAGTTTCAGGGCCAACTCGCGGACCTGGTCGGCATCGCCGAAGTGCTCGAACCACGCGCCGGGAGCGAACGGCGCACGGGGAACGGCGGGCGTCGCGGGAACGGTCATGACGCTCGCGCCGAGGCGGGCGGCGTCGTAGGGGGCGAGCACGACAGCGACTTCCTTCTTCTGGCCGGACTGGAGGACGGTGAGGTTGAGTGTGTCGCCGGGCTTGCGTGAGCGGAGGAGTTCGCGCAGGCGGTCCTGTGTGGCGGGCTTCTGGCCGTCGATGAGGATGATGACATCGTGGGGCTTGAGGCCGGCCCGGGCGGCGGGGGTGCCGTCCATCACGGTTGCGATGAGGATGCCCTCGCCCTCGGCGAGGTTGAAGTGCTCGCGGATGGACTCGCCCGGCTCGGCCATGGTGATGCCGACCATGACGGGGGGGGGCGAAGCGATCTGCTCGGGCTGAAGCCGCATACTCAAGACCGTGCCGTCCGGGTTGAGGAGAAAGGCATCGCCCTTGGGGATATTGATCTGCGGAACAAGGTTCATGATCGCGCCATCACCAGCGATCGCGAAGGCCCGGGCGTCGCCGAGCGTGCAAGACATCACGACGTTGCCGTGCTCGTCGAAGACCTGCAGGACGCCCGAGTCCTTGTCGTAGCGGACGCGATCCTCAGGAACAGGTTGACCGTTGAGCAGTGCGGTGGTCCGGCCGTCCCTTACCTCGACCTGCAGGTCGCCGCCGGGATTCACCTGACGGACGAAGACGTGTTGACGGGGCTTTGTCGAGTCGGTGGTCGCCTGGCCCTCGAAGCGGATGCGGCCTTCCTGCTCGGCCGCGCGGGTCTGCGCAAACGCTGTGCCGGCGAGGGCGGCGAGGCAGGCGGCGGCGCCGATGACGATCCTTCGCGTGTCGGTCATGGTGGTGTCCTCCGTCGTGTGCGGGCGAGGCCCGATGGTGTGGTGTCGAAAGCGGAGATGCGCAACGCTGGAAAGTCCGTCGCGGTCAGTCGGCGCGGGTGGGGCGCGGGGTCGGCTCGAAGCGGACGGGAACGGGGCGGCCGGCCTCGTCGTACCCGAGCCGGTAGAAGTCGTCCGCGCGGAGGCGTTCGACGATCTGGCGGACGTAGATGACTTCGACGCCGTTCTCGAACGGAGTTGTTTGCAGAACGATGCGCTCGGGGAGTTCGCCGAGGACGGTGCCGTCGGCCTGGCCCCGGTTGTAGTAGGCGTCGAGGGCGTCCTGCGGGGAGTTGATGCGGACGAGTCCGGGGACGAGGCTCGCGTTCTGCGGGTTCGTGTCGCGGCGTGCCTGCCCGGGGCCGATGAACGCGGCGAGCACGAGTCCGGCGGCGATCGCCCACCCGCTCCACGCCGCGACGGTGCGGATGCGGAAGGTGAGGCGTTCGCTGAGGTGCTGCTCGATGGGGGCGTTCACCTCGTCGGCGACGGCGACGGCGTGTGCGACGGCGGCGGCGAGTTCGGCCCGGTCCTGCTGGGCCTCGGCGAG
>JAHCJE010000149.1 GCA_026128865.1 Phycisphaeraceae bacterium
GCCGACGGACGACTCGGACAAGCACCACGGGCGCGACGTGCGCGCCACCGTGCGGGCGGTCTGGAACGGGGCGAACTTCGACGAGAACGCGACAGCGTCGGACGGGCACACACGCGTCGGCGTCATCCTCGACCGGACGAACTTCTACGCCGAGTCCGGCGGGCAGGTCGCAGACCACGGGCGGATGCTCGTGACGAGGGAGGCGAGCGGCGGGCTGCCGCACGGCGGCGAGTTCCGCGTCGAGGACGTGCGCTCGTTCGGCGGCTACGTCGTGCACGTCGGGCGCGTCGTGCGGGGCGAGATCCGCGTGGGCGACGACGTGCACCTGCACGTGGACCACTCGCGTCGCGCGCCGACCGCCGCGAACCACACCGCGACGCACCTGCTGAACCTCGCCCTGCGGCGCACCGTCGGCACGCACGTGGACCAGAAGGGGTCGCTCGTCGCGCCGGATCGCCTGCGGTTCGACTTCGCCAACAACGGGCCGGTCTCGCCGGAGCATCTGGGCGAGTCGGAGCGGATCGTGCGCGAGTTGATCGGGCGCGACCTGCCCGTGCACGCGGACCTGGCGCCGCAGTTCGTCGCGCGGGGGATCACCGGGCTGCGGGCCGTCTTCGGCGAGGCGTACCCGGACCCGGTGCGCGTCGTCTCCATCGGCGTCCCCATCAGCGACCTGCTCGCGAAGCCGGACGATCCGCGCTGGGCGGAGTACTCGGTCGAGTTCTGCGGCGGGACGCACCTGGCGAGCACGGGCGAGGCGAAGGAGTTTGCACTGGTCTCCGAGACCGGGATTGCGAAGGGTGTGCGCCGGATCGAGGCGGTCACGGGCGCGGCCGCGCTGGCGGCGCACGCGGCGGCGGACGCGATGGCGGCCCGAATCACGGCCGCGGCGTCGCTGCCGGCGACGAACCTCCGGGCGGAGGCGGCGGAGATCGCGGCGGAGATCGACGAGTTGACGATGCCCGCTGCGCGCAAGGCTGAACTCCGCGCCGCTCTCGCCGCGTTGCAGGAGCGGCTGAAGTCCGCCGCAAAGGAGGAGTCGAGGGCGAAGGCGGCCGAGGCGGCGCACCTGGCCCGGCAGATCGCCGAGTCGGCGGGCGTCTCGCCGGACCCGATCGTGGTGGCGACGCTGGACGTCGGGGGCGATCGTCAGGCGTTGCAGGCCGCGCTCCAGACGATCCGCGACCGCTGTCCGCGCAAGGCGGTGATGCTGCTGAGCGTGGACGACGGTGAGAAGCCGTCGGTCTCGATCATCGCGGGCGTACCGGAGGAGTTGGTGAAACTCGGCGTCCGCGCCGGCGACTGGGTGCGCGAGGCGGCGCAGGCCGTCGGCGGCAAGGGGGGGGGCAGGCCCGACCAGGCCCAGGGCGGCGGGCCGGAGGTCGGCAAGGTGAAGCAGGCCGTCGCCGCGGCCCGGACGTGGGCGATGCGGCAGGTAACCTCCAACGCGTGAGCGGGGTGCTCGATGGCGCGACAGCCGGGCGAGCCGCCGGAGTTGCCGGAGGAGTTGCGGCCCAGGCCGCACCCGACACGCCCGGGCGAGCCGAGGCCGAAGCGGGCGGTCTCCGCCCTCGGACCCATCGCCGCGGTGGGGACGGTGGGGACGGAGTTCGTGGCGGCCGTGGGGCTGCTGGCCCTGGGGGGGTGGTGGCTGGACGGGAAGTTCGGGACGGCCCCGGTCCTGACGCTCGTGGGGATGGTGCTCGGCCTGACCGTGGGAACGTGGCGGCTGCTGCGGGCTGTCAAGGAACTGAACAAGCCGCCCAAAAAGGCGGCCGGCGGGCGGGACCGGCCCGGACCGTGCACGGTGGGGGCGATTGCTCGCCGGGGGGGGGGGTGGCTGCTATTCTTCCCGTCCTACGGGACTGGCTGCGGCGTCATGGGAATCGCCGGGCCGAACCCCGAGGGGTTTCGGACGCCACCATGACCGCGAGCGCCTCCCAACCGACGGTGCGGCTGCCTCTGCCGAGACTCGGCGCGGCGGTTGCGCTCGGGACGCTGGCGGGCTCGGGGCTGGCGGGCGTGGTCTGGATGCTCGTCGGCGAAGAGGGCGCGACGCGGGCCGTGATGCTGGCGACGATCGTGTGCCTCGCGGCGGCGGTCGCGGGGCTTCTGCCGGCGTGGATCGCGGGCGAGCGGAGCGTGATGGCGGCGACGGCGAGCGTGATCGCCGGCACGACGCTGCGCATGGCCGCGGCGGTCGGGCTGGGATGGGCGGTGTATTCGGCGCAGGGCCTTGAGAAGTTGCCGTTCTGGACCGCGCTGCTGGCGGCGCAGGCGGGCGCGCTGGCGGCGGAGACGAAAGTGGCGGCGGGCGTGGGTCGGCGGCTGGGCGCCGGGGAGAAGGGCGGGTCATGAGCGCACTGCTGACGCTGGCTGCGGACAACCCGATCTCGCACGTGATCGACCATCCGCTGTGGGTGGTGGACGGGTGGTGGCTGTGGTCGGCGAACATGACGAACCTCGTCATCTCGGCGGCGATCCTGCTGATCCTCGGGCCGTACGTGGCGAACAAGATCGCCACCGGGCCGGAGAGCGAGGGGAACGACCGCTACCTGACGAAGAACGCGTTCGCGGGCATGATCGAGGTGATCTGCACCTACCTGCGGGACACGACGATCCGGCCGCTGCTGCACGAGCGGACGGACAGGTACCTGCCCTTCCTGCTGACGGCGTTCTTCTTCATCCTGGTGAACAACCTGATCGGGCTGGTGCCGCTGCTGGACATCCACAACCTGACGTTCTCGGGCTTGAAGGAGCGGCACCTGGCGTGGGTCGGCGGTACGGCGACGCAGAACCTGTGGATCACGGGGGCGATGGCGCTGATCTCGGCGATCGTGTTCAACATCGGCGGGCTGCGCAGCTTGGGTGTGAAGGGGTACATGGCCCACATGACGGGCGGCGTGCCGATGAAGCCGATGTTCCTGCCGGTCATCCTGCTGGTGGTGGTGATCGAGTTGTGCGGCGCGTTGCTGATCAAGCCGGCCGCGCTGGCGATTCGTCTGATGGCGAACATGACGGCGGGGCACATCCTGCTGGCGGTGCTGCTGGGGTTCCCGGCGGCGGCGTTCGCGGGGGGCTGGGCGCTGGGCGTTCCCGTGACGCTGGTCGCCGGGCTTGGGGCGATCGCGGTGTACATGCTGGAGATCTTCGTCGCGCTGCTGCAGGCGTTCGTGTTCATGTTCCTGACGACGGTCTTCATCAGCCAGTTGATGCCGCACGGCCACCACGACGACGAGCACGGGCATGAGCACGGAGAAGGGCACGCGCACGCGGCGGCGCACTGAGGGAAACGGGTCTGATCGTCGGGGTGTCTCGGCGTCGTGTGCCGGACAGGCCCCATTGAAGGATTCTCGCAACGAGTTCACTGAATCTGAAAGGGATCGGTAGAGCCATGAAGAACATCGTGAAGCACGCTCTGATCGCGACGGCCGCGGTTGCTGTGTTCGGCCCTGCGCTGGCGATGGCGCAGGATTCGGCGGCGGTCCAGGTGGCCGCGGCCTCGACGGGCAAGATCGGCAAGGGCCTGGCCGCGATCGGCGCGGGCATCGCCGTGCTCGGCGGCGGCCTGGGCATCGGCCTGATCGGCAAGGGCGCGGTCGAGTCCATCGCCCGCCAGCCCGAGGCCTCGGGACCGATCATGACCAACATGATCCTGTGCGCCGCGCTGGTCGAAGGCGCCACGCTGTTCGCGGTCGTCGTCGGCATGATCGCCTGACGCGGCACGGAACGACAACACCCGTGCGCCGCCCGGAGGGGCGGCACGCGGATTCGAGGCTAGTTCACACACCGCCCTTGCGCGGGAGACGACCCATGGAACGATTGATGCGTGCGGTGGCGATGGCGGGGATGACGCTGATGCCGGCCGTGGTGTGCGCGGCGGAGGACGACGCCCACGCCGCCAAGGGCGATCCGAGCGTGATCCACGCTCCGAACGCGGGCGTGATGTCGGGCATCATGGCCGTCGTCGTCTTCCTGCTCGTCTACATGATCCTCGCCACCAAGGTCTGGCCGAAGATCGCCAAGGGCCTGAAGGAGCGCGAGGAGAAGATCCGCCAGGAGATCGCGGCGGCGGAGGCGGCCCGCCAGCAGGCGGCGGACGCGCTGGCGATGTACCAGCAGAGCCTCGCCGAGGCGCGGGCCGAGGCCCAGAAGATGCTCGACGAGACGCGGTCGCAGCAGCAGAAACTCGCAGCGGAACTCAAGGCGAAGGCCGACACGGAACTCGGGCAGATGCGCGAGAAGGCCCTGCGGGACATCGAGGGCGCGAAGCGGGCTGCGCTCAACGAAGTCTACGCGGACACCGCCAACCTCGCGGCGATGGTCGCGTCGAAGATCCTGCGGCGCGAGATCAACGCGGCGGACCACCAGGCGTTCGTGGACGAGTCGCTCGCGGAACTCGAGTCGGTCCGCTCGTGAGGCGGCGAGGAAGGAAGCGGCGATGCCCCTGATCGAATCCAAGCCCGACGCCGTGGCGAACACCTACGCCCGCAGCCTCTTCGAGATGGCCGAGGCGGAGGGCGGACGCGAGCGGACCGAGACCATCCTCGACCAGTTGGAGGACGTGCTCGAGATGGCCCGCTCAGACTCGCGGTTCGGCGAGTTCCTCGCCTCTCGCGTGCTGGGCGTGAAGGCCCGCGAGGGCGCGATGCGCCGCATCTTCGAGGGCCGGTGCGACGACCTGCTCCTGCGGTTCCTGCTCGTGCTGAACGCGAAGGGGCGGCTCGGACACCTGCCCGCCATCGTCGCGGCGTACGACGCCATCGTCCAGGAACGCTTCGGCCGCGTTGAGGTGGATGTCTTCACCGCCGCCCCCGTGAGCGCGAGCGAACTCGCCGCGGTGCGTGAGCGGCTCGGCCGCGCCCTGAGCAAGGACGTCGTCGTCCACCCCTACGTGGACGAGTCCATCATCGGGGGCGTGCGGTTCCGCATCGGCGATCAACTGGTGGACGCCTCGGTGGCCACGCGCCTGCGGCGCATGCGCGAGCAACTCGCCTCGCGCGGGGCGGCCGCCGTGCGCGGCAACGCGGCGCGGATCATCGGGAACGACGGCGGGTCGTAACCCCACCACCGCCGCGCGATCGGCACAGGACGAGGAGGCACAGGGATGGCGAAGAAGAGCGTCGGGGCCGTCGAGGTCGCCGGCAAGCGCGTGCTCGTGCGCGTGGACTTCAACGTGCCGATCGACGGGGGCGTCATCGGCGACGACCGGCGCATCCGCGAGGCGCTGCCCACGATCAGGTCCATCATCGACCGCGGCGGGCGGGCCGTGCTGATCTCGCACCTGGGTCGGCCCGAGGGCAAGGGGTTCGAGGAGGCGTACTCGCTCCGCCCCGTCGCGGCGCGGCTGGGCGAGTTGATCGGCAGGCCGGTGGCGTTCCCGTCGAAGGACTGCACGGACGAGGCCGCGCTGAACGCCGTGAACACGATGAAGGACGGCGAGGTCGCGCTGCTCGAGAACCTGCGTTTCCACAAGGGCGAGAAGGAGGGCGACGCGGCGTTCGCCGGACGGCTCGCCCTGCTCGGCGACGTGTACGTCAACGACGCGTTCGGCACCTGCCACCGGGCGGACGCCTCGATGGTCGCCGTGCCGCGCGCGATGCAGGGCCGGCCGCGAGTCGTGGGGTTCCTGGTCGAGAAGGAGATCCGGTACCTGAGCGATGCGCTGCGCGCGCCGGCCAAGCCGTTCGTCGTCGTGCTGGGCGGAGCGAAGGTGTCGGACAAGATCGGCGCGGTCGGGCACCTGCTGCCGAAGTGCGATGCGCTGCTCGTCGGCGGGGCGATGGCGTACACCTTCCTCCGTGCGCTCGGGCGGCAGGTGGGCGAGAGCCGCGTCGAGGAGAAGTTCGTCGCCGAGGCGAAGCGGATGATCGAGGAGGCCGCACGGCTGAAGTGCGACCTGCACCTGCCCGAGGACCACGTCTGCTCGACGCAGTTCGCCGAGACCTCGGGGCAGGTCGAGGTGCAACGCGAGCACATCAAGCCCGGCTTCATGGGGCTGGACATCGGGCCTTCGACGCAGGCGACGTTCGCCCGCGTGCTCCGCGGCGCGAAGACGATCGTCTGGAACGGGCCGATGGGCGTCTTCGAGTGGATGCCCTTCCGCGTCGGCACGCAGCAGGTGGCCCGCGCGATCTCGGACGCGACGGCCGCCGGCGCGACCAGCATCGTCGGCGGGGGCGACACGGCCGCCGCGGTCGAGCGGTTCAAACTCGCCGACAGGATGTCGCACGTCTCGACGGGCGGCGGCGCGAGCCTCGAAATGCTCGAGGGCAAGCGGTTCGAGAGCGTGGACCTGCTCGACGAGGCGTAGCCTTCGCAACGCCATGAGCCTCCGCCCGCCGGTGCGCGACGTGCTGGTCCTCGCCGCCCTGTGCGCGGTGGTGTTTTTCCTCGGCCTCTCCACGCACGGTCTGACGAACTGGCAGGAGGCGCAGCGGGCCCTCGTGGCCCGTGAGATGCACGATCGCGGCGAGTGGATCGTGCCGATCGTCCACGATACCCCGTACCTCGCCAAGCCGCCGATGGTCTATTGGGCGCCGATGGCCCTCGCCCGCGTGACGGGCACGCGCCCGGGCGAGTGGCACCTGCGCGCGACGGTCGCGATGGCGATGTCGCTGGGCGTGGTGGGCGTCTACCTGCTCGGGCGCCGGATGCTGCACGAGCGCGACGCGGGCGAAGGGACGAGCATCGGCGGGCGGGCGTGGGCGCAGCACGCGGCGTGGTGGGCGGCTCTGTTCCTCGGCACGGGCATCCTCTCGGTGCGCTCC
>JAHCJE010000015.1 GCA_026128865.1 Phycisphaeraceae bacterium
CCCCCGTGCCTCCCGCGCGTGAGCGCTCAGCCGCTGCTGTAGTACGTTGGATGGTCCGTGCTGATGGGCGCTGTCAAACGGGGAAACCCTGGGGACGTGGGTCGTCCCAACCGAGGGTTTTGGCCCGAATTGAGATCGAGGGTTCCGTAGACTGCGACGGGGCTGTACTCTGGACGGGAACCGAAGGAAGCGGGGTCTCGAATGGCCCGGTGTTCCAGAGGGGGCGTTCCCGACCGTCGTTGTTGTGTTTGCGGGCGGGTAGCCCCGTCGGTGACCGATCCCCGAGCGTCGGGGTCGGTGTCGCCTGATTGCCGACCCAGCCGGAGAAGAAAACAGATGAAGCACCAGAATCGTTGTCGGATCGCCGTTGCTGCGCTGGTCGTGGCTGCCGGCACTGCGCTCGCGGCGTCGAGCGGGACCATCGGCGGGATCGAGGCGCTGCACACCGCGCCCGAGGGGTTCGTTGAGTTGACACGGCAATACCCCGGCGTGCAGGCCTTCGTCGCCGAGGATCGCATCATGCTGATCTACGGCAAGCCGATGACCGGCGCGCAGACGCCCGAGGATGCCGCCGCGAACTGGTGGGCGGAGCACGGGCTGGCGTTCGGCGCGGGGGCACTGGACCTCGAGGAGGTGTGGGTCGCCGAGACCGCGATGGGCAAGTTCACGGTCTTCGGGTACCAGCAGCACATCGACGGGCTGCCGGTCGAGTACGGCATCGGCCGCGTGATGGTACTCAACGGCTTCGCGGGTGAGCAGGACCGGGTCGTGTACGCCGCCGGCAAGTTTGCCAAGCGGCCTGAGGGCGGCTTCGGGCTTCCGTTCGTGCAGGCGAGCGCTGCGGTGGGCTCGGTCCGCGACATGATCAACTTCGAGCACCTGCCGGTGTGGACGGAAGCCGAGCTGGTGGTCTTCCAGGGAGACGACACCCGCATCGACCCGGTGCTGGCGTGGAAGTTCGTGGGCGAGGAACCCGACCGCGTGATGCGGGAACGGTACTGCTTCTTCGTTGATGCCCAGACCGGCGCGCTGATCCATACGCGCAATGAGGTCCTGCACGTCGACGTCATCGGGAAGCTCGAGGGCATGGCGTCGCCGGGCACGAACCCGGACTTCGCCGGCAATCCACCGGTGATGATGGCCGTGCAGGACATGCGCGTGGTCGTGCAGGGCGGGAACAACGCCTACTCGGACGACAACGGCAACTTCGTCATCCCCCACGGCGGCGTGAACCCTGTCACCGTCACCAGCAACCTGGACAACGGGCTGTGGGTGGACGTCAACGACAGTTCGGGCACCCCGGTCCTCTCGATCAGCGGCACCTTCACCCCGGGCGTCCACGGCGTGCTGCAGTACAACACCAGCCCATCCCAGTTCACGACCGCGCAGGTCAACGCCGCCATCCACACCGCCAAGACGCACGACTACATCCGTTACCGCACCTCGTGGACGGGGATGGACTTCAAGTGCCCCGCAAACGTGAACATCAACTCGAGCTGCAACGCCTACTTCGACGGATCCTCGATCAACTTCTACCGAGCCGGCGGCGGGTGCAACAACACCTCCTACTCCTCGGTCGTGGCGCACGAGTACGGGCACTACATCGTCGCCCGCCTCGGCCTGGCGCAGGGCGCGTTCGGCGAGGGGTACTCCGACACCTGCTCCATGATCCAGTACGACGATCCGATCGTCGGTCGGAACTTCACCACCGGCGGCGGGTACGTCCGCTACCCCGTGCAGGCCAACGTCCAGTACCCCTGCCCCGGCGGCGGCGTCCACCATTGCGGCCAGCTCGTCGGCGGCGTCGTCTGGCGCATCCGCGAGAACTTCGGCAATACCTACGGCTCTGCCACGGGACTGACGCTCGTTCAGCAACTCCACGTGGACTGGTCCATGATCACCATCGGCGGCATCGGCAACAACTCCGCCCACCCCGCCACCGCCATCGAGTGGCTCACCGTGGATGACGACGACGGCGACCTCGGCAACGGCTCGCCGCACTACAGCGAGATCTGCGCCGCGTTCAACGCGCACAGCATCTCCTGCCCCGCGCTCCCGGCCATCAGCATCTCCTTCCCGGGCGGCAGGCCGATGGAGTTCGACGCGCTCTCCCCTGGTCAGGCCGAGTCCTTCGCCGTCCGCATGGTTGCCGGCACCACGAGCCCGATCCCGGGCACCGCGCGCCTGCACTACGCGATCAACGGCGGCGGGTACCAGGAGGTTGCGCTCGTCCACGAGGGCGGCGAGAACTACAAGGCCACCATGCCCGGCGTCGAATGCGACGCCCTCGTCAACTACTACATCCGCGTCCAGGGAACCAACGGCCTCTTCTACACCAGCCCCGCCGATGCGCCGGCGTCCGCGCACGGCACCGGCGCCCTGCTCTTCGCTGACTACTTCAACACCGACAGGGGCTGGGTCGTCGGCGCGCCCGATGACAACGCCATCCGCGGCATCTGGGGGCGCATGAAGCCCAACCAGACCACTTCCGGGGGCATCATCGTGCAGCCCGGAGCGGCGTTCCTCGGCGAGAACTGCTACGTCACCGACGGCCGCGGCGGCGCAGCCGGCGACTGGGACGTGGACAACGGCAAGACCACCCTCTTCTCCCCCATCCTCGACCTGACCGGCGGCCAGGATCCCGTCGTCTCCTACCAACGCTGGTTCTCGAACCACGCCGGCGCAGGGCCCTACACCGACGTCTTCGTCGTGGATGTCTCTAACAATGGCGGCTCGACCTGGACGAACTTCGAGACGGTCGGCCCGACCGGGCAACAGGTCGAGGGTGGCTGGTACCTTGCGTCCAAGCGTCTCGCCGACGTCATCCAGCCCACGTCCGCCGTCCGCTTCCGCTTCATTGCGTCGGACTACGACCCGCAGTCGCTGGTCGAGGCGCTCGTCGATGACTTCCGCGTGACCTACGGCGGATGCGTCTCCTCGTGCCCCGCCGACTTCAACGGCGACACGATCGTCAACACACTCGACGTGCTCGCCTTCCTCAACGCCTACACCGCCGGCCACTCCTCTGCCGACTTCAACGGCGACACCATCATCAACACGCTGGACGTGCTCGCGTTCCTCAACGCCTACACGGCGGGCTGCGACTGATGCTCAACGCTATGTCCTAGCAAGTACCGAACGCCCCGCGGGCAACCGCGGGGTTGTTCTTTCCTTTCGCCTTCGTCGGGAGATTCGGGTTGATCGCGCCCGGTCCAATCTGCTATGCAGACGCTGTCGGGCGACGAAATTGCCTCGACCGTCCGACGGTTCGGTTCGTATGTGCTGGTGCCGCCTGGGGCGGGCCGGGCGGTGAGTGCCGTTCCCGATCGTCGGGAGCGGTTGAGTCCGAGGAGGGGCCGAGAACCGGGGACAGGACGATTCGTGCGGCATGGGACGGCGCAGCGTTGTGTCGCCTTGCCGCACTGCCGTACCGGGCGTGCAGCACGCTCCGGCACGGGCCGATCTGAAACACACTCGCCCGAGGTCAACCGCCCGGGCACAGCGGAGGTCGATCGAAAATGGGCATCAGGAAGACATGGTCGAAGGCGAGTCGGGTTTCGGCGCTGGTGTTGTGTGCGTGCCTCGCGGCAAGCGCGACGGGCATGTCTGTCCTGGCGGACGACGTGGTCGCCGACCCTGCGCTCGCGGGCCTCGCCCCGATCAGCCAGACCGCGCTCTACCTGCGGGCGGGCACGATCGACACGACGGCGGGTCGGCCCGGCGTCGCCGATATGGCCGGGCAGCCGGGCCGCTTCGTGATCCAGCTTGACGGACCGATGACTCCCGCGTGGCGTGCCGCGCTGCTCGGCGCGGGCGTGCAGCTGGGCGACTACCTGCCCATGAACGCGTGGATCGTGCGCCTGGAGAACGCGGACCCGACGCTGCTCGGGGCGATGGGCTTCGTCCGGTGGTGGGCGCCGTTCGACAACGCCTGGAAGCTCGCGCCGGAGGTCGGAAGCCGCGAGTTCACGACGCTGGAGCGCCAGGTTCTCGCCGGGCAGGGCCGATCGCTCCTGCTTGTCGAGTTGTTCATCGATGCGGACCTGCACTCGACGGTGCAGGCGGTCGACGCGATCCAGGGCGTCTCGGTCTCATTCGTGGACTGGATCGGCACGCACGCCGCGCTTCACGTCGAGGCGCCGACGATGGCCGCCGCAACGATCGCGGCTGTGCCGGGCGTGCAGTTCATCGAGGACTTCCCCGAGATCACGCTGCGCAACAACACGACCCGCTGGATTCTTCAGACGAACGTCAACGGCAATCTGAAGCTCTACAACAACGGGCTGACGGGCGAGGGCCAGGTCGTCGGCATCATCGACGACAAGATCAACGTCAACCACTGCTCGTTCAGCGACACGAACCCGATCGGGCCGCTGCACCGCAAGATCCTGGCGTACAACACGTCGCTCGGGTCGCAGTTCCACGGCACCCACGTCGCCGGCACGGCCGCGGGCGACGCGGGAGCGAACAACGACAACCGCGGCATGGCGTACCTCGCGAAGATCGTCTACAACACGATCCCTTCGTTCAGCGAAACAGCGATCTTCCAGCGGCTTGAGCAGCATCACAGCCAGGGCGGTCGCGAACACACCAACAGCTGGGGCAACGACGGCACGACGGCGTACGACGGCCTGTGCCGCGGCTTCGACCGCTTCCAGCACACCTACGAGGAGAGCCAGACCTACCTCGCCGTGACGAACGGGAGCAATCTCCGCAACCCCGAGAACGCCAAGAACCTCCTCGCCGTCGGCGCTTCGCAGGATACCCCGAATCAGGACCAGCACTGCTCGGGCGGCCAGGGGCCGACCAGCGACGGCCGCCGCAAGCCAGAGATTTATGCGCCCGGGTGCAACACCAACTCGAGTTGGAACTCATCGTCGTGCAGCACGACTGCCGCGACGGGCACCTCGATGGCCAGCCCGGCGATCGCGGGAATGGGTTCGCTCGTCCGCCAGTACTACACGGACGGCTACTACCCGACCGGCGCGCCCAAGCCCACGGACGCCTTCACCCCCAGCGGTGCGCTCGTCAAGGCGACGCTCATCAACGGCGCGGTGGACATGACCGGCATTGCCGGCTACCCCAGCAACCGCGAGGGTTGGGGCAGGCTTCTGGCCGACGTCTCGCTGTATTTCCCGGGCGATACCAGAACGACCGTCGTGCGCGATGTCTGGAACGCCTCGGGCCTGAGCACGGGGCAGACCGAGACGGTCCAGTTCAATGTCGTCGGCTCGGCCGAGCAACTGCGCGTCACGCTGGTCTTCACCGATGTCGCCGCCAACGCCGGCGCTTCCTTCGCGCCCGTCAACGACCTTGATCTGGAGGTTGTCGCACCGGGCGGCGTGATCTACAAGGGGAACCAGTTCTCCGACGGCGTGAGCGTGCCCGGCGGCAGCAAGGACGACCGGAACAACGTCGAGCAGGTGCATGTCAACACGCCGCCGATCGGCGTCTGGACCGCGCGCGTGATCGGCGCGGGCGTGCAGCAGGGCAAGCAGGGCTACGCCCTCGTTGCGACCGGGCAGGTCGCTCAGGAACTCCCGCTCCAGGTCTACCTCGCCGCCCCCGCACCGGAATCGCTCACCCCGCTCACCCCCTACAACGTCGACGCGATGATCGTCCCCGGCACGGACACGCTGATCGCCGGCAGCCCGACGCTGCACTACCGCACTGGCGCGATCGGCGCGTTCACGAGCGTTCAGATGACCCATCAGGGCGGCGACCTCTACCGCGCCCCGCTCCCCGGCTTCTCCTGCGGCGAGATCGCGGAGTTCTACGTCTCCGCGCAGAGCGTCGAATCCGGCACCGTCACCGCCCCCGCGCTCTCGACCTATGCCCCGTACCAGTCCATCGTCGGCCCGATCGTGTTGCTCGCGCTCGACTACTTCGAGATCGACAGCGGCTGGACCTCCGGCGCCTCGGGCGACACCGCCACGGCGGGCGTCTGGAACCGCATGGCCCCGCAGGAAACCGTGCACAACGGATTCGTTGTCCAGCCCGGCAGCAATCACACACCGGGCGGACTCGCCTGCTGGGTAACGGACGGCGTCGCGGGCGCGAACGCCAACGCACGCGACGTGGACGGCGGGCACACCACGCTCGTCAGCCCCTCCTTCAGCACCTCGGCTTACCGCCATGCCATGCTCGCCTATTGGCGCTGGTACACCAACTCTCGAGGCAACAACCCCAATCAGGACACCTTCCGTGTCTCGCTTTCCGCCGACGGTCTGAACTGGTCGCTCGCCGAGACGGTCGGGCCGGGCGGGCCGATCGCTGATGGCGGCTGGTATCGCCAGATGATTTCCACGCGCGGCCATACGCCGGCATCGTCGAACGTCCGCATCCGGTTCGTGGCCGAGGATCTCGCGCCGGATTCGCTCGTCGAGGCGCTCGTCGACGACTTCGAGCTGTATGGGTTCGACTGCCCGCCGGACTCCTGCCCCGCCGACTTCAACGGGGACACGGTCGTCAACTCGCTCGACGTGCTCGCCTTCCTCAACGCCTACACCGCCGGCCACTCCTCTGCCGACTTCAACGGCGACACCGTCATCAACACCCTCGACGTGCTCGCCTTCCTCAACGCCTACACCGCCGGGTGCGATTGAGCGAATGAGATCGAGCCGGGCGAGTCCGAGCGCGGGCGGACTCTCCAGGCTGCTCCACCGCCCGTCCCGCCCTGATCGATCGCAGAAGACGTCGGAGGAGAACGCATGGCAAGGACATGGTGGCTGACAGCGGTCGTGACGGCTGCGCACGCGTCGTCCGCGCTCGGGCAGGCGCACCTTGCCTCACCCGTCAAGGCAGTCCCGCGGCAAGCCGCCCTGCCCTTCGTCGCTGCCGAGGTCGATCTCGGCGGGCTTGATGCGATCCGCCGAGGCCCGGTGGTGCTCGAGGGCTTCCCGCTTCCCGGAGGTCCCGTAGACCTGCGCGTTGAGCCGTTCTCTGTCCTCACGCCCGACGCCGAACTCGTCGTTTCGACCGGATCGGGCGAGCAGCCGATGCCCGTTCCTGATGTCGTCCTCATGCGCGGCACTGTGGAGGGCAGCCCTGGCTCGCGCGTCTTTCTCAGCCTTTCGGAGTGGGGCAGCCACGGGCTGATCCTCGCGGACGGTCGCCGGTTCGCGCTCGTTGCGCCGCCGTTCGGCATCGGCGGCCCGCACGTGGTCTACAACACGGCGGACTTGCCCGACCACTTGCAACCGTCATGGGTTTGCCGGGTGAACGCGGCGGAGCACGACGTGCTGGGGCTTGCGCGCGCCGCGACGGGGTCCGAAGGCGAGGGGCTTCGCAGCGCGCCGTGCCGCATCGCCACGGTCGCCGTGGACTCCGACTATGAGTACACGGCGTGGCTGTTCGGCGCGAACCCAGACGCCTCGGCCGCCTACGCCCTCACGCTGATGGCGGCCGTCAGCGAAATCTACACCTACGAACTCAACGTCAGACTCATGGTCCCGTACCTGCGCGTCTTTGCGCAGAACAATGACCCCTACGGCGGGGGCGACCGTCTCGGCGAACTGCTCAACCACTGGCGAGCCACAAAGGGCAACGTGCAGCGAGACCTCGTTCACCTCTTCTCCGGCGACTTCGGGGGCGGCGTGGCTTACGTCAGCGTCACCTGCTCCAAGGACTGGGGGTACGCCGTGTCGGGACTCGGCGGCTGGTTCCCATACCCCCTGCAAGACCACCACGGGGGCAACTGGGATCTCATGGTCGTCGCCCACGAACTCGGGCACAACTTCGGAACGCTCCACACCCACGACGGGTACAACCCCCCCATCGACGGGTGCGGCCTGGGCGACTGCTCGCAGGCCTGGGGGGGCACCATCATGTCCTACTGCCACACCTGCCCGGGTGGGATGACGAACATCGTTCTTCGCTTCGGCGAGCGCGTCATTGACCGCGTGCTGCACTATCTCCAGTTCGAGGCCCCGTGCAATCTGACAAACCGGCTCTACGGCATGGACGATCACGCCGTCGCGTGCCGCGACACGCCGCTCATCATCGACCTGCTCGCGAACGACACCGCGGTGAACTGCGACGGCATCGTGCTTGCGTTTCTGCCCGGCGTCTCGCGTCAGGGTGGCACGATCACACTCTCGCCCGGCACAGGCCCCGGCGGGCGCGATGAGGCCGTTTATCTCCCTCCGGCCGGATTCGCCGGCGTGGACGACTTCGAGTACGTCATTCATCGACCCGGCGTCGGCTATGCGACGGCTGTCGTCTCGATCTCGGTCGTGACGCCGCGTCCCTCGGACGCCATCGGCATCACCGCGCCGGGGGTGTCCGTCGCGTACTACGCCACGACGGGCGGCTCCTCGATGCCCGACTTCGCGGGCATGACACCGTACAAGCTCGACGTCCTGCCGAAGATCGACTTCCCATCCACGAACGGCAACTTTGCCACCAGCAACCGGAGCGATCACGTCGGCGCGGTGTTCCAGGGGCTGTTCTTCGCGCCACAGACCGCCGTCTACACGCTCTCGGTCGAGTCCGATGACGGGTCGATGCTCTACCTGGGCAACGATCTCCTGATCAACAACGACGGGTTGCACGGCATGATCGAACGCAGCGCCTCGATCGCGCTCGAAGCGGGGCCGCACCGCCTTCGTGTCGATTTCTTCGAGAACACGGGCGGCGCTGGCCTGATCGTTCGCGTCGATGGGCCTGGCCTTCCCCGCCAGCCCATCCCCGCGTCGCGCTGGCGCCACGACGATTGCGTCCCCGACTGGTTCCGCGACGGCATCGTCAACTCGTACGACTTCATCCTCTACCTCACAGACTGGAACCTCAAGGACCCTCGGACCGACCTCAACGGCGACGGCACGGTCGGCACCCTCGACTTCCTCCAGTTCCTCAATGCCTTCGTTGCGGGGTGCCCGTGAAGGGTTCCGGCCCTTCATTTCCGTGGAGAACCGTTGCACAGGCAGCGTCGAACCAATAGCCTGACGATCGATCGTCCCTGGGAGACCCCGGGCCTCGGACGCGACCGAACCCGCGAAGATGAAGGAGAACTGCCATGCTCGATCCATGCCTGACCCTCGCCGTCGCCGTGGCGATCAGCGGGACCGCCCCGACCCCGGCTGCGGACCTCGCGGTGCGGGCTGAGTGGCGCGCCAGCACCTATACCGCCAGCGCCCAGACCGACGCCGCCCTGACCGTGATGGACTGCGGCGGATCGCTCGTGGTCTGGACCAGCCGCCGCCAGCAGGTCGGCTCGTACGGCGTGTACGGGCAGCGTTTCGACGCGGCGGGTGTGGCCATCGGCGAGGAGACGCAGATCAATCTCTGGACGCGCTCGCACCAGTTCGCGCCGGACGCGGCAGCGACGCCCGACGGCGGCGCGTGGGTCGTCTGGCAGTCGCACGGTCAGGACGGGCACGCCGGGTCGATTATCGCACGCCGGTTCGGTCCTGGTTTCGTTGGGGGTGAGGAGCTCCTCGTCAACGAGACATGGCGTGGAGACCAGTCCTCGCCGATCGTCGCCGGGCGACCCGACGGCTCGGCGGTCGTGGTGTGGGAGAGCGTCGAGCCTGGCAAGATGCGCCGCGTCATGGCGCGCCTCCTCGGGAGCGACGGCACGCCGATCGGACCTGAGTTCCGCGTGGCCGAGATCGACGAAGGCGCCCAGGCGACCCCGGCCCTCGCCGTGCGCCCCGACGGCTCGTTCGCGGTCGCATGGTCGGCGTTCGAAGGCTCCCCGATGATGCCCGCGGGCGTGTTCGTGCGGGTGTTCGCCTCCGATGGCGGTGCGCTCGGCGAGCCACGTGCGATCACCGAGTCGCCCGCGACATCCCAGATTGAACCCGCTCTGTCCGCGACCGCGGACGGATTCGTCATCGCCTGGCTCGACGCCGAGAGCGACGGTGATGACTATGGGGTGCTGGTCCGGCTGCTCGATGCCCGCGGCATGCCGACCGGCGGCGAGCCTGTCGTCGTGAGCGGCGCGACGCCGGGACCGCAGACCGGCGCTTCGGTTGCCGTCGCAACCGACGGCACGATCGCGGTGGCGTACAACGGGCTGACGGATGGCGTGCCGGGGGTCTTCGGCCGGCGCTACTCGCCCGCTCTCGAAGCCATCACCGACGAGTTCCGCGTGACGGAGCGCGCCGAAGGCCCGCAGGCGATGCGCGTCGCAGCGGCGACGTCACGCCTGATGTTCACGCCTGACGGTGCGCTCCTCTGCGCCTGGTCCGGCGACGGCGGGCTCGGCGATTCGTCCGCTGCGCATGTCACGATGCTCGGCGTGTCCATCCCTGAAGCTCCGGCCGCACGCGGCGTGACCGAGGCGATGAAACCAGCCCTGCCAGATCGTGACGAGGACGGCCGGATCGTGGTCGCGCAGGGCCCCGGCCCGCACGAGCCGCCGACGTTCGATGCCCGCAACATCGAGCACGCGGAGCGAGAGTTCGTATTCACGCCGCGCGGAGTCGGGTTCACCGCCATCACGAACACCGGCTGGACGCCGCCCGACCCGCACATGGCCGTCGGCCCGAACCACATCGTCGTCATGACGAACGGCGCGATCGCGTTCTTCACGAAGAACGGGACGAAGACCTTCCAGGACGAGATCGAGGATTCCTTCGGTTTCTGGGGTTCGGTCGGCGCGACCGGGTTCGTGTTCGATCCGGAGGTGCTCTACGACGAGTTGTCGGGCCGGTTCTTCGCCATGGCCGCCGAGGGCTACGCGCCGGGCAACCGCTCCTACGTCCTCATCGCCGTCTCGGACGACAGCGACCCCAACGGCACGTGGTACAAGTACCGGCTCGAAACGACGGGATTCGCGGGCAATCTCTTCGACTCGCCCAACATCGGCGTGACGAACGACGCTGTCGTTGTCACCGGCGACGGGTTCGGGATGGGCGCGAACTACCCGGTCTACATCTTCGACAAGGCATCGATGCTCGTGGGGAACCCGCCTGCCATCGTCAAGTCGTTCACGCTCGCGACGAGCACGCAGTCTGCCGGGTATCCGCCCGTCAGTTTCGACAACCCGCCGGCGCTCTACCTCATCGAGCACCGCGAGCAGAGCAGCAACACCTCCGTCCGCCTCATCGCGATCCGCAATCTGCTGACCACACCCGTGGTCTCCGACATTTCGCTCACAGTGCCGACCTACGGCCCGCCGGAGAACCCGCCCCAGATGGGCACCGGCGTCCGTCCGACAACGTTCGATGCCCGCTTCTGGTCCGTGGCCTATCGCAACGGCTCGCTCTGGGCGACGCACCACATCAACAACAACCGCGTGCTCGCCCGCTGGTACGAGATCGCCATGAACGGCTGGCCCACCTCGGGCAACAACCCCACGCTGGTCCAGTCCGGCAACGTGGACCTCGGCGCGAACATCCGGACCTACTTCTCGTCCATCACGGTCTCGCCCGAGGGCGCGGCGGCGGTCTGCTATGCCCGGTCCTCGCCCAGCGAGTACATCTCGATGGAGACCGTCTACCGCCTCCCCTGCGACCCACTCGGAACGATGCGCCCGCCCGTGCGGCAGGCCGAATCGAACGCGCCGTACACCACCAGCCGATGGGGCGACTATTCCGCCGTGCAGGTCGATCCCGCCGACGGACGGACCTTCTGGTCGCACCACGAGTACGCGATCAATAACTCGTGGCGCACGTGGGTCGCCTCGCTCATCCCTGAGAAGTGCCTCTGCGAGGCCGATCTCGACGGCGACGGCAAGACCGACACCCTCGACTTCCTCATCTTCCTCAACCGCTTCGCGGCTGGTCATCCCGATGCCGACCTCAACGGTGATACCGTCGTCAACACCCTGGACTTCATCGTGTACCTGAACCTCTGGACAGATTGCCGGGACTGATCGTGCCCGGATCGCGGAGAGTACGCGTGCGGCATCGTCGTTTCGTGCTCGTTGCGGCGCTCGCTGCGTGCGCTCCGCTGTCCTCTGCCAACCCCGCGGGCTGCACCGCGGACTTCAACGGCGACACCATCGTCAATACGATGGACGTCATCGCGTTCCTGAACGCCTATGCCGCGGGCGACCCCGCCGCGGACCTCAACGGCGACACGAACGTCAACACGCTCGACGTGATCGCCTTCCTGAACGCCTACACCGCCGGGTGCGGCCAGGATTCGGTCGTCCACGTCGTTTTCAACGGCGGGGTTACTGGCAACGCCTCCCCTTTCTTCACCCGCGCGAACCCGGCCCGCGGCCCGGATGGAGTCCCCTACGACTCCGACCAGATCCGCTGGGACACGGAGCGCGCCGTCTTCGGCGCGACCCAGGTCGAGATCGTGGACGATGAACCGGTCGTGTATACGGTCAAGTCCGCCGGTATGGGCGCGGGCGGCGTGCCGATCGTCGTCTATCGCAAGGGCGTCTCCCGGATCGTCGTGCGGAACGCCGAGACGCTCGACGTGCTCTCCTCGACCTGGACCCAGAACGCGCCCTCCCACTTCGTCAAGCCCGACGCCATGGACGACATGATGCGAGGGCAGCAGGGAGAGGAAGAAGACCACGGCTACAACCCACGCGGCCACGCCTTCGTCCACGACGGTCTCATCGTTATCCAGTGCGGCGTCTGGACCTACAAGGGCTACGGCGACCGCACCAACCTCTACAACTGGTCACGCCGCGGCACCGGCGCGGTCTATTCCATCGACAACGGAGCCTCGTGGAAAGTCCACTACCGCGGTCCGGAGGAAGGCTACCCCGGCCTGCGCACCAACGAATGGTCCGGGTGCGCCTTCCCCACCACGCGCATGGGCTTCACCCCCGGCGACAGCGTCCCCGATCTCATTGTCGCGCACGCGGACTACCGCATCGACGTCAAAGACGGAGCGTCGGCCTATCTCGGCACCTTCCGACGAGTCGGCGGGGTGTGGACGCCGGGCGTCGTCCACCGGCAGACGTACCCTGACCCCGGCGGCCGCAAGACTCACCTGCACATCCTCACGGTGTTCCGCGACCCCGCGAATCCGGACGGGCTGCGTGTTATCTGGTCGATCGGGGACGGTCGCCCCTACAACGTCACGCTCGAAACTCGGGTCGCGTCGCTCGACTGGACCGACTCGTATCCCGTTGACGGCGCGGTCAACGTGGTCGGCGGGTGCCCCGCGTTTGTCGGCCCGCAAGTGATCGGCGGCGCGGCGACTGGCGACGTCGCCACTTCCCTCTATGCCGACCAGCCCATCTCCATCGCGCCCGCCTTTGCCGCGAATGAGTACGCCCTGGGCAACGACGAGGGCATGAGCGCCGTGCTCCGTGCGGTCCCCCCCCCGAACGCCGGCGATCCCCTCCAGCTCCGCGCCTCGCACACGCTCCCGACGCTCTCGTTCGATTCCGGGAACCTGCGGGTCTTCCAGTTGCACGCGCAGTCGCTCGACGCGGCCAATCCCGCCGTCGTCGGACTGCTCACGCCGGGGGGGCGCTTCGTGAACCCCGACACGGGCGGCGTCCACGACGCGATCCAGCGATGCCCACGCGTGATCTGCAAGCCCGAGAACGAGTCGGCGTGGGGCGTCCTTCACCCGCTCCTGGGCGAGACGAACGTGGACAACCAGCGCCGACCTGCCATCGACCCGCTCGGCTGGGTCTGGCTCTCCACCGGCGAGCCGTTCGGGCTGCGCCGATTCAAGGTGCCCCCCTCCCGAGTTGTGCGCGGCGCGTTCGCCGGGCCGGGCGGCACGAACCACGCTCGCAGCACGTGGTCGCAGGTGTCCGCCCCGGCTTCGGGCAATGCCGTCATCCCCGGCTACACCCTCCAGGACGCCGAGCCTGCTTCCGACGCGCCGGTCGCACGGATGGTCTCCGGAGGCGTGCAGCTGAACATGGGGCGCTACCGCGTGACGCACGCCACGGTTCCACGGCCGCACACGAACCTCTGGCTCGTGTCCTCGGTAGGGCCGGTTCTGTGGGACGGCGTGAACTCCACGACGCACGCATCGCAGTACCACCGCGTCCGCCTCAACAGCGCGGAGGACGGCACGGGCGGACAGAACACGCCCTACCGCGGCACCAACCGCGTCGAAGCGGAAGGTTCGTACACCGTGCTCTGGCAGCGGTACGTTTCGGGAGGCGTGGACTGGAACACCGCGAACATCAGCACGGACCCCTTCACCGTCACTGTCCAGCCTCAGTTCGGCGACGGCTCCGCGCACGAGGGCGACGCCGCCGTGCAGTTCGCGATGGTGCTCGTCGATCCTCCCACGCCGCCGAGTTACATGCTCCCCACGGCCGGATCCGGGGTTGCGTGGGGAGATCACGAGACGCTCTATGTCCCCGTCTCCTGCAACAGGCGGTGGCACGCGCTCGTCTCGCTTGTCCTCCACTCCCGCGACCCGTTCTGGCACGACCAGACGACCTACCGCCCGGTCGTCGCGTTCTGGGAGAACGCGCAGAACATGATCGTCGTCGAGCACAACGGTTCGCGGGGCATTCGTGCCCGCATCATCGCAGACGGGGTGGAGGAGGCGCAGATCGGCACGACCCTCGAGGCACGCCTCCTGCGCACCGATCCGCTCCACCTCGCCGTCTCGTCCGACAACGGGGCGTGCGTGGTTCGGCTCTCTGTTGCCGGTTCGCCTGTGCTCACCCTCCCTGCGACATGGGGGAAGGCGATCCAGCCGACGCGGGTGTACCTCGGCTCGGACGGCTCGACCCACGAGGCGGTCGTTTGTCTCGCGCTGAAGGTGAACGAAACCCGCTCCGCCTCGGCGGAGCAGCTCGAGGCCGCTCTGCGCTCCCTCGACGCGTTTGTTCCTCCCCCCTGAACCCCCAGCCGATCCGCACCCCGAAAATCCATGCCGAGGATCTCCCCGCGTGTGGTACACTGCCATCGGCTTGCTCCTCCCTTGGCGCAGACGTCCGCTGCGACGGGAAGCACGAACGGATCGGTAGAGCCTGACGACAGA
This sequence comes from Phycisphaeraceae bacterium, assembly GCA_026128865.1. Classification (GTDB taxonomy): domain Bacteria; phylum Planctomycetota; class Phycisphaerae; order Phycisphaerales; family UBA1924; genus CAADGN01. The sequence goes on from JAHCJE010000015.1 coordinate 14,875, forward strand.
CACGGAGAGCGGTCATGCACGCACGGATCACTGTGATGGCAATCTCGGCTGCGACGATCGCGGCTTCCGCCTCGGGGCAGGTCGCCGATCTCACCGTCGATCCCGCCCAGTCCTCGATCAACGCGAGGATCTGCCTGACACCGCCCACCATCGGCGAGCGCTGCGACACCGAGGCGTCTCCGATCGCCGGCTTCGTTGACGTGGAGCTTGACGATTACGCCTTCCCGTCTTCGATCATGCTGCACGACTTTTCCTTCGCCCTGACGAACACGATGGTGTACGACTTCGACTGGGGGCCTTTCATCGGCAAGATCAAGATCACCCTCACGGATGTCGCCGCGTCCTACGCCCTGCCGGGACTTCCCGAAGGGCCTGTTCCCGTCGAAGGGACGGGCGACTTCGTCTTCCCCTACGTCCAGACGGTGATGACCGGCACCGGCGCCTACGTCGGCAGCGGACTCGTCCTCGGCCCGCTCATCGGCTCGGGCGAGTTCAATCTCGGCGACTTCGGCGCGATGGAGACCGCAGTGGCCGGGGTCGTGAAGATCGTGGGCGGCGAAGTCGTACTCAGCGGCTCGTTCGTCTTCGCCGTGGAGGGTGATCTCGAAGGTGTCGAGACCTCGCTCGACGGCACGGCGACGATCGTGGCATCGGGGCCGATCCCCGAGCCGGATTGCCCCGCCGATTTCAACGGCGATACGGTCGTCAACACCCTCGACTTCGTCGCCTTCCTGAACGCCTTCGTCGCACAGTCCCACACGGCGGACTTCAACGGCGATACGGTCGTCAACACCCTCGACTTCGTTGCCTTCCTGAACGCCTTCGTCGCCGGGTGCGGCTGACCCTCACGGCCGGATGGCACGAGCCGACCCCGCGGTCGCCATGGTCCCCGCTCTGAAGGACCGCCCGCAACGGTACGGACGGGCGAGATATCGAGCCTTGACCCCCCGGCGTCAACCCGGGGGCTTTTTGCTTGTGTGCCGGGGGGGGTGGTGCTTAGACTCAGGCACCCGATGCTCAGGTGGTAGCCCCCCGGCGACCCGCGTGCGTCCCCGCGAGCCGTCCGAACCCGACGGAGGTCGGACACGATGGCCAACGCAACCCAGACATTCCAGCGCACGAAGGTCGAGGTGCCGTTCGAGCTCGATGCGCCAGACCCCGTCGCGGCGCGAGTGGCAGAGCACTTCGAGGGTGTGTATCGAGATGCCGCCGGCGATGACTCCCGCCTGCCATGGCACGACGGCCGGGCCAACCCGTCCCTGGTCTGCTGGTTGAACGCGGAGGCGCCGCGACTTGTGCGTCCTGGGGTGCGTGCTGTCGTCGTCGGGTGCGGGCTGGGGGATGACGTTGCCGAACTGGAGACCCGCGGCTACGACGCCGTCGGGTTCGACGTTTCGCCGACGTGCGTCGCGTGGGCGCGCGCACGCCATCCTGGGCTTGCCGATCGGCTCGTGATCGCAGACGCGACCCGACTCCCCTCGAACCTGCGATGCCGATTCGAACTCGTCGTCGAGTGCTACACGATCCAGTCGGTCCCGCCCGAGATGCGCGATCGCGTTGTGCGCGGCGTGGTGTCGCTCGCCAAGCCGCACGGGGTGGTCGTCGCGGTGGCACGGGCACGCCCCGAGGGTTGGCCGCTCGCCGAGGTCACCGGCCCCCCGTACCCGCTCACCCGCTCCGAGCTCGTCTCGCTCTTCGAGGCGGAAGGCTTCGTGCCGGTGCGTGCACCTGACGAGTTCGAGGACGACGAGACCCCGCCGGTCGCCCGGCTCCGGTGTGCGTTCCGGCGCGCGTGAACGGGGAAAGTCCGTTTCGCTGCGCCGTTTCGAGGTGCGCGGTAGGCTTGCCGAGTGCGTTTGGCCGTGGTCATGCCGGTCTACAACGAGGAGGCGACTCTCGCCGAGGCCGTCGCGCGTCTCGACGCCGTTCCGGCGCCTGCCACCCCCGGCGGCTCAGGCTCGCTCGAACGCCGCCTGATCCTGGTTGACGACGGTTCGACGGACGGCACGCCGCGCATCGTGCGTCTGCTCGGCGAGCGACCGGACGTGCTGACGGTGATCCACAAACGCAACATGGGCAAGGGGGCGGCCTTGCGATCAGGCTTCGCGGCTGCGCTGGCCGACGGCGCGGACGTCGTCCTCATCCACGACGCGGACCTCGAGTACGACCCCGCCGACCACGCCCCCCTGCTGCGACCGATCCTCGACGGGCGGGCTGACGCCGTCATCGGCACGCGCTTCCTGGGGCAGACTCACCGCGTCCTCTACTACTGGCACTCGGTGGCGAACCGCGTCATCACCACGCTGAGCAACATGCTGACGAACCTGAATCTCACCGACGTCGAGTGCTGCTTGAAGGCGTTTCGGCGCGAGACTCTTGAAGGCATCCGCGTCGAGGAGGATCGCTTCGGCGTCGAGCCGGAACTGGTGGCGAAGCTCTCCCGCCTGCGGCTGCCGCGCGAGGATCGCATGGGTGAGACGCGCCCCGCGCGCATCTACGAGGTGCCGGTGAGTTATGCCGGCCGAACATACGCCGAGGGCAAGAAGATCACGTGGCGCGACGGCGTGGCGGCCGCCTGGTGCATCCTCAAGTACGGGCTGAAGTGACCGAGTGACGAAGTGGAGGCGTGGATCGAGCGTCCACTGTCCACTTTCGCTTCCGGGTTCAGTCGCGTGAAACGCTTTCGATCACGACCGGATGGACCGGCACGTCGTCGTGCCCCGCCTTGTTTCCGGTGCGCACGGCCTTGATGCTGTCCACCACGTCCATCCCCTCGACCACCTTCCCGAACACCGCGTAGGCGGCGCCGTCGCTCTGGGGCTGGTCGAGGAAGGCGTTGTCCTTGACGTTGATGAAGAACTGGGCGGTGGCGGAGTCCGGCTTGCCGCCGAGGCGCGCCATAGCGATCGTGCCGCGCCGGTTCTTCAGCCCGTTGCGCCATTCATTGGCGATGCCCGGCCGCGTCCGCTTCTGCTTCATGTCGGGCGTGAACCCGCCGCCCTGGATCATGAACCCGTCGATGACGCGGTGGAAGATCGTGCCGTTGTAATGCCCGTCGTCGAGATAGGCGAGGAAGTTCCCGGTTGTGACCGGTGCGTTCTCGCCGTCGAGTTCGAGCACGATCTCGCCCATGGAGGTTGTCATTCGCACGCGCATGGTCTGCTCCACGAGGTGATGGGGATCAGATCGGAGCGGGATACTATCACTCCAGCGCGCGCTCGACGTCGGCGATCAGGTCGTCCCCGTCCTCGATGCCCACGCTGAAGCGCACCAGCCCGTCGGAGATGCCCAGGCGGGCGCGCTGCTCCGGCGGCACGCTCGCGTGCGTCATGATGCCGGGGTGCTCGACCAGCGACTCGACGCCGCCGAGCGACTCGGCGAGGCTGAAGATCGTCAGGCGTTCGAGGAACCGCCGCGCGTCGTCGATCCCGCCCTTGAGTTCCGCCGTGATCATGCCGCCGAAGCCGCGCATCTGCCGCGTCGCCAGGTCGTGCTGCGGGTGCGACGAGAGGCCGGGGTAGATCACGCGCTTGACCTTCGGGTGCTGCTCCAGCCAGGCCGCCATGCGGCAGGCGTTCATGCAGTGCCGCTCCATCCGCACGTGCAGCGTCTTGGTCGAGCGCAGCAGCAGGAAGCAGTCGAAGGGCGACGGCACCGCCCCCACGGCGTTCTGCACGAACTTCAGCCGCTCGTGCAGGTCCGGGTCGTTCACGACCAGCGCGCCGCCCACCACGTCCGAGTGCCCGCCGAGGTACTTCGTCGAGGAGTGGCACACGATGTCCGCCCCCAGCGCGAGCGGGTTCTGGAGGAAGGGCGAGGCGAAGGTGTTATCGACAGCGAGCAGTGCGCCGCGCTCGTGCGCGATCGCGGCCGTGCGCTGCAGGTCGATCACCTTCAGCATCGGGTTCGTCGGCGTTTCCAGCCACACGAGCCGCGACCGATCGGTCATGGCGTCGCGCGTGGCGGACTCGTCCGTCATGTCCACGAGCGAGACCTTCAGCCCGTGGCGCGTGAACACCCGGTTGAACAGCCGGTTCGTCCCGCCGTAGACGTCGTCGCAGAGCAGCACGTGGTCGCCCGGCTCGAAGAGGTGGAGGACGCACTCCATGGCCGCGCACCCGCTGGCGAAGCACAGCCCGTGCCGCCCGCCCTCGAGCGACGCGAGGTTCGCCTCCAGCGCCTTGCGCGTCGGGTTGCTCGACCGCGAGTAGTCGTAGTCGCCCTTGATGACGCCCGGGCTTTCCTGCACGTAGGTCGCCGTCTGGTAGATCGGCGTCATGATCGCGCCCGTCGTCGGGTCCGGCCGCTGGCCGGCGTGGATCGCGCGCGTCCCGAACCGTTGCTCGTTGCTCATGCTCTCGCGGTCCCTCGATGGGATTCACCACAGAGGCACAGAGTAGAGACTTTGCCACGGATGGGCACAGATGGGCACAGATGATTCAAGAAAAGGGGCCTGGGAGTCCTCATCAGTGTGCATCTGTGTTCATCTGTGGCTCATTCGCCTTGTTCTCTCTGTGCCTCTGCGGTGAATCCTGTTTCCTTCAACCCTGCGCCCGTCGGCTCAGGTAATCGATCACGTCGATCTGCGACACGATCCCCACGATACGCCCGTGGTCCACGACCACCGCCACCCGGTCCTTCTCGAAGATCGGGAACAACTCCTCCACCCGCGCCTTGGGGTACACGACCCCGTCCAGCGGGTTGGCCACCTCTCGGACCGGCGAGTCCGGCCGCACGCGCCCCGTCTGCAGCCCGCGCAGCAGGTCGATCTCGTGGACGATGCCCTTCGGCCGGCCCTGCCCGTTCGTCAGCGGCACCTGCGAGATGCCGCGCGTCCGCATCAACTCCGCCACGCGGGCCACTGTCGCCCCTTCGTCCGCTGTCACCACCTCGCCGTGCGGCTGGCGCAGCACGTCCTCCACCACGCCTATCTGCCGCGCCGGCTCGAGGAACCCGTGGTCCTTCATCCACGCGTCCGACAGGAACTTCGTGATGTAGCGCGTGCCCGAGTCCGGCAGCACGGTGACCACGCGTTTGCCCGGCCCGAGTTCCTTGGCCAACTCGACCGCGACGTGGACGTTGCCGCCTGATGAGCCGCCGCAGAAGAGGCCTTCCTCGCGCACCAGCCGGCGCGCCATGACGAAGCACTGGCGGTCGTCCACCTGCCGCATCTCGTCGACGGCCTTCATGTCGAAGGCCTCGCAGACGATGTCGTCGCCGAGCCCCTCGACCTTGTACACGTGCGCCTCGCCCGGCGTCCCCGTGTAGAACAGGCTGTAGTGCACCGAGCCGAGCGGATCGACGCCGACGACGCGCACGCTCCGTCCGGTCTCGTGGTTCTTCTCCTTGATGAATCGGCCGATGCCCGAGATCGTGCCGCCCGTGCCCACGCCCGCCACGAAGGCGTCGAACTCGCCGCCGGTCTCGTCCCAGATTTCGGGTCCGGTGCGCCGGTAGTGCGCGTCGATGTTCGCCGGCGAGTGGTACTGGTTCACGTAGAACCCGCCCGGCGTTTCGCGTGCCAGGCGCTTGGCCACGTTCACGTAGTGCTCCGGCGAATCGCCGGGAACGTCGGTGGGCGTGATGACGACCTCCGCGCCGAACGCCTTGAGCATGTTCACCTTTTCGAGGCTCATCTTGTCCGGCATGGTGAAGATGCACTTGTAGCCCTTCACCGCGGCCGCCATCGCCAGCCCGAGGCCCGTGTTCCCGCTCGTGTTCTCGACGATGGTGCCGCCCGGGCGCAGTTGCCCCGTGCGCTCGGCCTCCTCGACGATGTGCAGGGCCATGCGGTCCTTGATCGACCCGGCCGGGTTCATGTACTCGCACTTGACGAGCACCTCGGCCGCGCCCGCAGGCACGACCCGCCGGAGACGAACCAGAGGCGTGTGCCCGACAGCATCGAGAATCGAGTCAAAGCACTTCATGGCAAGGCTCCGGGGGACTCGCGACGGGGTCGGGGACCGCCCCCGCTGTGGAGGATAGCGACCGCCGACCCCCAGCCCCGCTATCCCAGCGCTTCGTGCAGCAGCACGACCGCCACGGCGAAGTAGATCAGCATCCCGGAGGTATCCATCAGCGTCGCCACCAGCGGCGTTGAGGCCACGCCGGGGTCGAAGCCCGCCCGCTTGAGGATCAGCGGCAGGAGCGAGCCGACCATCGTCCCCCACGTCACGACGCCCGTTACCGCCAGCGCGATCGTCATCGCGATCAGGTGCATCGGCGCGGCCTCGTCGCCCGCCCCGATCGACCGGCGGTAGGTGTTCCAGATCAGCACCGTGACCAGCCCCAGCGCGCCGAGCGTCGCCCCGAGCAGCAGCCCGCTGAAGAGTTCGCGCCGGACGATCCTCGCCCAGTCGCCCGGCGTGACCTCGTCGAGCGCGAGGGCGCGGGTCACCAGCGTCGCCGCCTGTGAGCCGGAGTTCCCGCCGCACGAGATCACGAGCGGGATGAAGACCGCCAGCGCGGTCAGCGCGTGGATCTGGTTTTCGAAGATGCTCAGGACCGCGACGGTGAACGTCTGCCCGATGAAGAGGGCGGCGAGCCACCCGCCGCGCTTGCGGAACATCTCTGCCGCGCCCGTCTCCATGTAGGGCTGGTCCAGCGCGGCGACGCCGCCGAGTTGCTGGATGTCCTCGGTCGCCTCTTCCTCCGCGACGTCGGCCACGTCGTCGAAGGTGACGATGCCGAGCAACTTGTCGTCCGCGTCCACGACCGGCAGCGCGGTGCGGTCGTAGCGGCCCATGACGCGCACGGCCTCCTCGCGGTCGTCGCTCGCCCGCAGCGCGGGGGGCCGCTTCTCGCACAACTCGTCGATCGGCGTCTCCGGGTCGGCCAGCAGCAGGCGGCGGATGTGCAGGTCGCCGACCAGCCGACCGTCCGGCCCCACCGCGTAAATCCAGTGGATGGTTTCCGCGTCGCGCCCGTGCTTGCGGACGTGCTCGATCGCGTGCGCCGCCGTCCACGCCGCGTCCACGCGGACGTAGTCCGGCGTCATCATGCGCCCGACGCTCTCGGGCGGGTAGCCGAGCATGGCCTGCGTGACGCGCCGGTTGTCGGGGCTGAGGGCGTTGATGAGGCGCGTCGCCACCTCGGCCGGCAGTTCGTCGAGGAACGCGACGCGGTCGTCCGGGTCCATGTCCTCGAGCAGGCGCATGGAGCGCTCCGCGCCCAACTCCTCGATCAGCCGCTCCTGAAGGTCGCCTTCGAGATAGGTGAACGCCTCCGCCGCCACGTCGCGCTTGAGCACGCGGAAGGCCAGTGCGGCGTCCTCCGGCTCCATCTCGGTCAGCACGTCCGCGACATCGGCCGGGTCGAGTTCGCGCAGGGCGGCCCGCAGATCGACGAACCGCCGTTCGACGATCAGTTCCTTCAGGTCCGGCGCCAGCAGGTGACCCGTGCCGCTCATCGCGGGGGATGGTACCCCCCGGCCCCGCCCGCGTCGGCTCTCACGCCCCGGCTGCGGCCGGCGCGTGGGCCTTCGCCGGGTTCGTGCGCGCGATGATGTCGCTCACGCCCTTCTGGTTGAAGCCCTTGAAGCCGTCCTCGCGCTGGAGGTTCTCGAGGTGCGACCCCATCGCGCCGTGCTGGCGGAAGTTCTCCGCCTGCGCCGCGGTGATCGAGCCGTCAGCGACGAGGCCCGCGAGCCGGCGCTCGTCCACCGGCCACATCTCCGCCTCGGTGAACGCCTGGCGCAGGTAGGGCAGCGTCGTGAAGGGGTCCATTGTCTTCACCCCCCCCTCCTTTTCCAGTTGCTCCTTCAGGGCGTGCCAGTCGAACTGCGCCTCGAGGTGGTGCATCCCCGCCTGCAGCATGGACTCGCCGTGCAGGCGGACCCACAGGCCGATCGTCCCCGCGCCCTCGCGCCGCGGCAGCGGCTGGTGCGCGAAGTCGCCGGCGATCTCCTCCGGGCCGAGGTCCACGTCCGCGAAGACCGTGATGCCGGTGACCGGGTGCTCCAGCACCTGCGCCCCCCAGCCCGCCTCTTCGCCCGCGTAGAACCGCTCGCGGCAGCGCAGGCCGACCTTCTCCAGCGTGGCGATCGAGAGCGTGTACGCCGCGCGGCCGCAGCGGTAGGTGTGGTGGTCGTGGTTCGCCCAGCCGAGGCCCAGCGCGTCCTGCCGGAACTTCTGGAACCGGCCCGCCTTGTTGCGGCGCATCCAGTAGTCGCGCTCGGCCGCGAAGAACACGTCGCACGCCCAGTCCGTGCCCAGGTCGGCGATCGCCTCGTCCAGCACGCGGTGCAGGTGCGCGAAGCCGTCCTCGTCGCGGTCGAAGGCCCGATCGCGCCGGCAGAGGCGGTCGAAGTGGCGCAGCGAGGCGAGGCGCACGCGGGCGTCGTCGCCGGTCGGCGCGAAGCCCTGGTACCCGTGCCGCTCCACCGCCCACAACTCCGCCCCCGGCGTCGCGAACGCCCGCGCCCACCGGAACCGAGAGAGTGGCTCGCCCTCGATCTCCACCCGCCCGCTCACGCCCTGGGCGGCCAGGAAGTCCTCGACGCGCTCGACCTTGATGCCGACGCGCATCCCCGCCCCGCCGCCGAGCAGCACGGCCGGGAAGAGGCCGCCCTCGTGGACGAGCCGGTTTGGCGCGCCCGGCTGCGGCCGCGCCACGAACCCGGTCGCTTCGAGCCGCCCTCGCAGGCCGTCGGCTTCGGGGGCCTCGATGAAGTCGATCCAGTCTCGGAAGCGGGTGCCGGTCTGGGTCCGCATCCGCTGGGCCAGCCCCTGCGCGGGCGGGGAGGCCGCCAGGAACGCCTTGACCAACTCGTCCACCACAGCCTGTGCCCGCGGCTGGGGCTCCCAGTGAAACGCCTGCTCGGACGCCAACCCGCCAGTCGTCGCCATTGTGCGGCTCTCCATCTCCCGGAATCGTCAATCCTTGGCCGACCGCGGGTCGGGGGAAAGGCGAGGGTCGGGCGACGCTGAGGCGTCTTCGTCATCCTGGCGGGGCACGTCCGTCCCTGCCGACGGACGACCGGGAGCGTTCGAGCGTGCGTCCTGTGTGTCGTGCAGGTAGAGCGCACCGTGCTGCGGTATGGAGACGGCGACCTCACCCGCCAGACTGCGCTGGAGTTCCGCGGCCCTCGCATGGTTCAGCACGACCTCGAGTCGCCAGGTGCCATGCACTGTCAGGCGGGCGATGACGCTCGATCCGCACGGGATGAGTTCGTCGAGTCGCCCACGCAGACCGACGCCGCGCTGCGCTGACACCGGCGAGAGGACGACGTCTTCAGACCGGATGGCAAGGTGGGTGCAGCCGTTGCTCGATCCCGTGACAAGGTGGCTCGCCTGAGGCGGCAGATCACTCATCGGAATGATGTTGCGGATGTTGAGGAAGCGAGCGACTGTAACGCTGCTGGGATGCCGGAAGACCCTGTCCCGCGGCCCGGACTCCACGATCCGCCCGCCGATCATGATCGCCACGTCGTCCGCGAGGAGGCTCGCCTCGTGCAGGTTGTGGGTGACGAGGAAGACCGTCGTTCGCGTCTGGGTGCGCATCTCGCGGAACGACCACAGCAGGTCGGAGGCCGTCGCGGCGTCGAGAGAGGAAAACGGCTCGTCGAGAAAGAGCACCCTCGGCTGCACGATCATCGCCCGCGCGAGGGCGACGCGCTGCCGCTCTCCGCCGGAGAGTGTGCCGATGTTGCGCCGATTGAGAATGTGCTCGATCCTGAGCATCGCGGCCAGTTTCGTTATGACGTCATTCGCGGTGCGCCGGGCGGCTCGCGAAGGCAGGCCGAAGACGATGTTGTCACGCACGGAGAGATGTGGGAAGAGCGCGAGGTCCTGGGGGATGTAGGCGATGCGGCGTGCCTCGGGTGGAAGGGCCGTGATGTTCCGGCCGTCGAGCAGCACCTCGCCACCCCTCGGACGCCGGGCCCCCATGACGGTTTCCAGGAGGAGCGTTTTGCCCGCCCCCGACGGGCCGAGAATGGCCAGGCAACCGCCTTCGCGCAGGTCCAAATTGACGTCATGGAGGGTGAAGCCTCCGTACGTCGCGCGGAGATCGCGGACGGAGATCATGCCGGCCGCCCCCGCGCGAGCACGCGCACACTGAGCAGGACGAGCAGGGCGATAGCCGTCAGCACCATGACGAGCGCGACAGCCGCCTCGATGCGCACAGCGGACCAGTTGAGCACGATGGCGACCGGGATCGTGTCCGTCTTTCCCTTCACGCTCCCGGCGATCGTCACGGTCGCGCCGTAGTCGCCAATCGCTCGGCCCCACCCCCGCACCAGCGCGGCGATCAGCCCCGGACGCGCCAGCGGCAGCGTGACCCGCCACATCGCCGCCCAAGGCCCGCATCCGAGATACCGCGCCACCTGCTCCAGCCGCGGGCTGATCTCCTCGAATGTAGCCTTGAGCACCCGGATCTCGAGCGCAAGCGCGATGATGAACTGCGCCAGGATGATGCCCGGCACCTCGAAGACGAACCGGACCAAGTGCTCCTGGACCCAACTGCCCGGAGCCGATCGGAACATGAGCAGCAGCGTGATCCCGATGGCGATCGGCGAGATGATGATGGGGACGTCCAGAAACGCATCAACCAGCATCCTGCCGGGGAAGCGGTACCGCGCGAGCGCATACGCCGCGGGAACGGCGAACACCATCGCAAGCCCCGCGGCGACGGTGGCGCAGAAGAGACTCAGGCGGATGGCGTGCTGGATGTCAGGCTGGGTGAGCGCCGCCAGCGGCTCGCGCACCCCCGCGTAGCCCACCTGGGACGCGAGCATCACCAGGACGAGCGAGAACGCCCCCCCCAGGCCGCACACGAGACACAATCCGAAGAGCCTCCGGCTCATGCACACCTCGCAGCCTACCAGCCCTCCGGGAGGGGCCACTCGCCGCCGACCGGCGTATCCGGCAGGGCGTGGCGCCTCGCCTCATCGACCGATGTCAGATAGTTCCACTTCTCGTAGATCGCACGCCCTTCCGCCGACGTGAGAAAGTCGAGGAAGGCGCGCGCCAGTTCGCCGTCCTTCGTACCGGTGCCGATCGCGGCCGGGAGGAACCCGATGCGAGGGACGCGCTCATTCGGGAGGTAGATCGTCCTGATCTTCGCCGGTTCCCAATGCTCGAAGACCTCCCAGCCGAGCACGGCATCGACCTGCCCAAGCGCAACGACCTGCGCGGTCTTGGCGCACGACTCCGCGTGGTTCACGATGTTCGGGCGCACGGCCGAAGCCAGCCCGGCACGCTCCAGCGCCTCGACCGCGTACAGCCCGACGCACACCGTGTCCGGGCGGGCGATCGCCACTCGCACGCCCGGCCTGGCAAGGTCTTCGAGCGAGTGGATGCCCTTCGGGTTGTCCCTCGGCACGTTGATCGCCGGCACCATGTACGCGACGATCGTCTCGCTCGCCGGATCGACCAGCCCCTCGCGCTTGGCGAGTTCGATGTAGTCCGACGAGCCGGGGAAGTACACGTCCCCGCGATCAGCGAGTTTCATGCGAGCGAGCATCTCGCCCGAACCGCCGAAGTGCGCCTCGACCCTCGCCCCGGTCAGTTCCTGAAACCGCTGCACGGCCAGTTGCGTCGGCGGCTGCGAAGCCGAGCCGACGAAGACCACCAGCCTTCGCCCTTCATACGCCCGCGCGGGCTGCCCGGCGATGGGGGTCTCGGCGTCGCCGCAGCCGGGTAGAAGCACCGTCAGCCCCGCTACGAGCCACGCGGCCACGCACTTGGCCGCGTTCTTCCGCCGATCCCGAGACCACGGCTCTCTGTCGGCCCGCGGCTGGGGAGTCTGCATCGCCATCGCACGGCTCTCCATGGCCCCGGAACCCAATCCTTGGCGGGCCGAGGGGCGGGGGGAAGGGGTGAGTCCGGGGCGGGAACCACAGCGTCAGATGACTTGCCAACGAGCCACTGGGTCTCTGAGCGAGAGAGGCACTCCGACTCGGTGCGCGCCGGTGCGTTACACTCCCCGCGATGGCGAGAAAGCGGACACATGCCCGGCCGATGGCGATCATGGACGATGCGGAAGCCGAGTCTCCGATCGTGGGACGAGCGAACGGCAATGGAACGAAACGGGGCGCGCCTCCGCCTGTATCCAGGCTTGAGACGCGACGCAAACTCATCGCGTTCGGCTGGTACGGCGGGAAGTTCTCGCACCTCGATTGGCTGCTGCCCCTGCTCCCGAAGTGCCATCACTACTGCGAACCCTTCGCGGGATCCGCTGCGGTCCTGCTCAACCGGCCACCCTCGCCGATCGAGACGTACAACGACCTCGACGGCGAAGTGTGCAACTTCTTCCGGGCGCTGAGAGAGCACCGCGAGGCATTGACGGAAGCGATCGCTCTGACGCCGTTCTCGCGCGAGGAGTTCGCGATCGCCTGCGACCTCGACCCAGCACAGACCCCACTCGAACGTGCGCGAAGGTTCTATGTCCGGGCAAGGCAGGTCCGAACCGGCCTCGCGCAGACCGCGAGCGTGGGGCGTTGGGCAAACTGCAAGGACACGAGTCGCGCCAGCATGAGCGGCGTTGTCAGCCGGTGGCTCGGGGGCGTCGAATCCTTGCCGGAAATCGGCGGGCGACTCCTGCGCGTGCAGATCGAGAATCGACCGGCGCTGGATGTGATTCGGCTCTACGACTCGAAAGAGACGCTCTTTTACTGCGATCCCCCGTATGTGCATGACACGCGGGGCGATTCCAAGGCCTACATGCACGAGATGACGGACGAGCAGCACCGAGAACTCGCCGACGCGCTCAACTCGGCCAAGGGCATGGTCGCTATCTCGAACTACGATTGCCCGCTCATGAACAACCTCTATCCTCCGTGCCGATGGCGCAAGATCGTCGGGCCTGAGCGCACGATCCACTCCACAAAGGACACTCGTTCTGAGGTTTTGTGGGTGAACTACGAACCGGAGAGGATCGATCCGAGCGACATGCTCTGGGAAGCGAAGTGATGCCGACCCCGAACGAGATCCTCGCCGAAGCACTGACGAAGGCGGAACAACTCGGGTCTACTCCTGCGCTCGCGGACGAGAAGATTCACTCAAGCATCGAATACGTGTGCCGGTGCCTCAGCAACCGGGCCGGCGTTCGCCTCCTGATGTCGTGCATGCTGGCCAAGTTGGACAGGCCCGGGATAGACCCTCGCAAGCCGTATACCGAGATCGGCGGGCCGGACTCCTTCTCCGGACGCACTTACGACGAGCAGTATCTCACGTCCTTCACCACGGCCAATCGACTGCCCTGCAACAGCACCACCGCGTTCCTGACCCCTGCGCTGCGCAATCAGGACGCGATGCTCACGACGGCGACGGTGCTTGTCGGTCGCCCCGCACAGGTATACAGCGACACGCTCCAGATCCTGGACGATGTTGCGAACGGGCGAGTGTCGGCACACGACGTCCTCGTCGAGGCCATCCGTCATCTCGTCCTCTTGCGCAACGAGAACAACGCTCGCATGGAGTCGCTGAAGGCGAGGCTGAATCACGACACGGACGGTCTCCCCCTCGCGTCCGAGCAGATTGTCACGCTACTGCGGCAGCACCTTGCTTGCAAGCACAGCAGCCGTCTCCCAGTCCTCATTGTTGCCGCGGCATATCAAGCCGTGTCGACCAATCTCGGGGAGCAGGCAAGGCCCCTTCGCGGTCATCTTGCGGCCGACAGACAGACGGGCGCCGGCGGAGACGTCGAGATATGCCTCATCAACGACGATCGCGTGTGCACGGTCTATGAGATGAAGGCCAAGCGGGTCACGATCGATGACATCGACGTTGCTCTTCAAAAGATCATGGCGCTATCGCCGCGCATCGACAACTACGTCTTCATCACTACGGACGTGATCGAGGATGGAGTGGCCGAGTACGCGGCCGGAATGTACGAACAGACATTCGGGACAGAGATCGTTATCCTGGACTGCATCGGGTTCCTTCGACACTTTCTTCACCTCTTTCATCGTCACCGGACTCGGTTCCTTGATGCCTATGAGAAGTTGCTCCTGAACGAGCCGGCCAGCGCCGTCAACCAGCCACTCAAGGAGGCTTTCCTGTCGCTTCGTCAAGCCGCTGAGTCGGACGAATAGAACCGCCGCACGCTGTGTCTGCGGCCGGAGAGTTCGATGTACTCTTATTCGCGGAGCTCGATACTGCTCGTGTTGTTCACGACTTGATTGCGAGTATCTCCCCATGCCCACACCCACCCCCCTCATCCCACTCCTGGCTCTCCTCGCCCTCCTCGCCACCTGCTCGACCGCCCCCTCCGGCTCGCGGGACGGCCAGGCTGCGCCGAGCGCGGCCGCCTTTCTGTTCGACGGCTCCTCGACCGACGCCTGGGTCATGGCCCGCGACGGCTCGCCCTGCCGGTGGGAGATCGACGCCGAGGGGGCGATGGTGGTGAACGTGGGGGCCGGCTCGATCCGCACGCGCGAGGCCTTCTCCGACTTCCTGCTGCACCTCGAGTTCGCCGTGCCGAACAACCCGCCGGAGTTCACCGGGCAGGCCCGGGGCAACAGCGGCGTGTATCTCCAGGGCCGCTACGAGGTGCAGATCCACGACTCGCACGGGCTGCCGCCGTCGGACAACCTGTGCGGGGCGATCTATTCGAAGGCTGCCCCGCGCGTGAACGCCGCCCGCCCGGCCGAGGAGTGGCAGACCTACCTGATCGACTTCACCGCACCGCGCTGGGGCGAGGACGGCGTGAAACTCGCCAACGCCCGCGTCAGCGTCTGGCACAACGGCATCCACATTCACGACGATTTCGAGATCGACGGCACGACGGGCGGCGGCGCGCCGGAAGGCCCGTCGCCCGGCCCGATCCTGCTCCAGGACCACGGCGACAGCCGCGTGCGGTTCCGGAACATCTGGATCGTCCCTCGCTGACCTCACCGAGGCACCGCTACGCGAAACGTTGGCCGGGCGGCCTCATGCAGTAGAATGGCCCCATGCTGTGGAGTTTCGGCGGCCGCGGGCGGCTGCTCACTCGCGCCGAGATCGCCCGCCGGGAGCACGAGCGATGGCTGAACCGGGCTATCGCCTCGGGCACGCCGTACCCCCGCATCCCCACGCGGCTGGTCCGTCGCGGCGGGTTCTCGGGGCTGATGGCTCGCCCCGGCGGGCCTGAGCGTGCTGCACGGTGGTGGGACGCGGCCCTGGCACGGGTCGATGAACTGGGCGGATGAAGGCCGGGTGCGCCGGTCGCCGATGGTCTAGGGTCGCGGCACAGGCCGCACACGGGAGGGGGCGATGTCGGAGTCCAACGTGCCGCTGGCCCAGACCGCGACGCCAACACCGACCCGCACGACGCTCGCACGCCGGTGGCTCATCCGCGTCGTGCTCATCACGGTCGCCCTGTGGGCCTTCGGCGGTTGGGGCCTGTACGACGCGCTCGTTGCCTACCCGAAACGCGGGGCGGCGTACGCAGAACTCATGCAACTCGAGTACCTCCGTACCGCCAACGACCGCGGCGTGCTGGGGCAGGCGAGCATTGACGACCCCGTCGGCGAACTGGCCCGCTTGCGCGCCAAGGACGTGACGCAGCGGTCCGCCGTCGAGCAGCAGCGGCTGCTCTGGCTCGAAGCCCTCGCCACACCTGGGCTGGGGATGCTCGACCCGCAGCACACGCGGATGGAAAACCCCGGCGCGACGCTCGCCCGCCTCCAGAGCGAGTGGGCGCAGCGGCCGGCCCCGAAGCCGCTCAGTTGGTTCGACCTGCCGAGCCAGTGGCTCATCCTCGTCGTCTGCTGGGGGTTCGGTACGTGGATGCTGATCCTCTTCGGCATGGTCGCCTCGAAGCGCTACTCGTGGGAGCCGGAGCCGCAACGACTCACACTCCCCGGCGGCGCGACGCTCGTGCCCGCCGACCTCGACGACGTGGACAAGCGCAAGTGGCACAAGTTCATCGTCTTCCTGAAGATCAAGCCGGGGCACGCCACGCTGGGCGGGCGTGAACTGCGTCTGGACCTCTTCCGCTACGACCACCTCGAATCGTGGGTGCTGGAGATGGAGAAAACCGCCTTCCCCGACCGCCAAGAAGAGGAAGAGAAAGCGGCCGAGAATGGCGCGCCCGAGCCGGGCGACGGGCCGCGGACGGAGCCGGATGGCGCAGGGGCTTGACCTTGTCGCGGTGGGGATCGTGGCGCTCGCGTCGCTGGTCGGCGTCGTGCTTACCCTGCTGACGCTCCCCGGCACATGGTTCATTATCCTGGTCGCGCTGCTCTGCCAGTGGTGGCGCGAGGGCCTCTTCGAGTGGTGGACGATCGCGCTGTGTGCCGTACTCGCACTCGTCGGCGAGATTGTCGAGTTCGCCTGGTCCGCGCGCGGCGCGAAGCGCACCGGCGGCACGCGGCCGGGCATGATCGGCTCCATCGTCGGGGGCATCATCGGCGCGGTGCTGGGCACGTTCCTGATCCCCGTGCCGCTCGTGGGCACGCTGGCTGGGGCGGCGATCGGGGCCGGCCTCGGCGCGGTCGCGGGCGAGCGGGGGATGTCGCAGCGGACGTGGCGCGAGTCCGCCGCCGTGGGGCGCGGGGCCGCGGTCGGCCGCCTGACAGCCGTCGCCATCAAGACGGGTATCGCCGGGGTGATCGGGCTTGTGCTGACCACGGGCGCGCTGCTCGCCTGAGCGCCCGGCGCAGTATGCTCACCACGACGGACCCGCGACGGAGCGCAGCGTGACCGCACGGAAGAAGGACCAGAAGCCGACCCCCGCCCGGCCCGACGGCGTGAAGCACTTCGTGCTCGACACGAACGTGCTGCTCCACAACCCCAACGCCCTCTTCGTCTTCCAGGAGAACCACCTCGTCATCCCGTTCCCCGTCATCGAGGAACTGGACAAACTCAAGCGGCGCGACGACGACATCGGGCGCAACGCCCGCGAGTGCATCCGCCACCTCGACCGTCTCCGCGTCGCGGGCAGCCTGACGGAGGGCGTGGACCTGGGCGCGATCAGGCCCGCCGCCGGCGAGGCCGCCAGCGCGGGGCGCAACGGCGCGACCGGCACCGTCCGCATCGACGCCGCCGACCACCAGCGCCCCGACCTGCTGCACGAGGACATCCCCGACAACCGCATCATCGCGGTCGCGCTGGACCTGCACCGCGAGGGCAAGCGGACCGTCTTCGTCTCGAAGGACCTGAGCGCCCGCATCAAGAGCGACGCGCTCGGCATCCACACCGAGGACTTCGAGAACCAGAAGGTGGACGCCGAGCGGCTCTACACCGGCTACCTCTCGCTCACCGTCGAGGGCACGCTGATCGACGATCTCTACGAGCAGCGCGCCCTGCCCCTCGAACGCCTCGTCGGCGTGCTCGCGGGCGCGGAGGAGGGCGGCGAGCCGTGGCCCGTCGAACTCCGCGCCAACCAGTTCCTCCTGCTGCGCGACGCCGACGACGAGCACCACACCGGCATCGCCCGCCGGCCCGGCGACACCGACCACGTCATCCCCATCACCGGGCCGCGCAAGCCCGTCTTCGGCATCATGTCGCGGAACCTTCAGCAGATCATGGCCCTCGACCTGCTGCTGGACGACCAGGTCAAACTCGTCACGCTGCTCGGCTCGGCGGGCACGGGCAAGACGCTGCTCGCCCTGGCCGCGGGCATGTCGAAGGTGCTCACCGAGGAACGCTACGAGAGGATGCTGTGCGCGCGCCCGATCATGCCCATGGGGCGCGACATCGGCTATCTCCCAGGCGACAAGGACGAGAAACTGACGGCGTGGATGCAGCCGATCTTCGACAACCTCACCTATCTGCTGAGCACGCGCGGCTCGCCGGGGCAGTCCGCCGAGAGCCAGAGCACCGAGCAGCGCATCCAGAAACTCATGGCCGACGGCGTGCTCGTGCTCGAGCCGCTCACCTACATCCGCGGCCGCTCCATCCCGCACCAGTTCATGGTGGTGGACGAGGCCCAGAACCTCACGCCGCACGAGGTCCGCACCATCGCCAGCCGCGTCGGCGAGGGCACCAAACTCGTCCTCACCGGCGACATCGGCCAGATCGACAACCCCTACCTCGACCAGTCCAGCAACGGGCTTTCCTACGCCGTGGAGAAGATGAAGGGCCTGCCCATCGTCGGCCACGTCACGCTCGCGAAGAGCGAACGGAGCGAACTCGCCAGCCTCGCCGCCGAGCGCCTCTAGCGCTCACACCTCCCCACTCGCGAGCGCGAGCAGTCTCCCCACCGCGGCCGGGTCAAGATTCCCGCCGCTGATGACGATGCCCACGGTACGGCCGGCGACTTCGTCGGGCTGCTCGCGGGCGAGGCGGAGGAGGCCGGCGAGAGCGAGCGCGCCGGTCGGTTCGACGACGAGTTTGAGCCGTTCCATGGCGAGCAGGGCCGCTCGGGCGATCTCGCCCTCGGACACGATCATCATGTCGTCCACGTGCCGCGTCACCAGCGCGAAGGTGTGGCGGCCGAGGTACGGCGTGCGTGCGCCGTCCGCGATCGTCGGCGGGTTGCGGACGGTGCGAAGCACGCCGTCGCGGAAGCTGCTGGTCGCGTCGTCGGCGAGTTCCGGTTCGACGCCGATGATGCGGCAGGTGCGGCAGAGGGCGCGCGTGGCGACGGCGCACCCCGAGAGCAGCCCCCCCCCGCCGCACGGAGCGAGCAGCAGGTCGATCGGCCCCGCGTCCTCGCACAGTTCCAGGCCCGCGGTGCCCTGCCCCGCGATGACGGCCGGGTGGTCGTAGGGGGGCACGACCGTCATGCCGCGCTCGGCGGCGAGGCGCGCCCCGAGTTCCTCGCGCACCGTCGTCGCGGGGTCGTAGAGCACGACCTCGCTCCCCTTCGGCGCGCGCTCCAGGTACGCCCGCGTCGCCGCGAGTTTCACGCGCGGGGCGTTCTCGGGCATCACGATGACGGCCGGCGCGCCGAGCAGCGACGCCGCCAGCGCGACCGCCTGGGCGTGGTTGCCGCTGGAGTACGCCAGCACGCCCGCGCGGCGCGCCGCGTCGTCGAGCGAGGCGATGGCGTTGTACGCGCCGCGGAACTTGAACGCCCCGACGCGCTGGAGGTTCTCGCACTTGAACCGCCCCAGCGCGCCCGTCATGAAATCGATCGAGCGCGACGACATGACCGGGGTGCGGTGGGCGACGCCGTGCAGCCGGTCCGCGGCGGCACGGACGTCGTCGATGGTGACACAGTCGCGGCGGGAGGCGTCGGGGGGCGAGCCTTCGGCGTGCATGACCGGACGATAGCGGGCGCACGAAAAAGGCCGCCGGCCCTGCATCGGGACGGCGGCCGAGATTCGGACTCCGTAGGAGTCGCTCAGGGCTGCACCGCGGGCAACCCGTCGGTCTGCCCGCTTCTAGCGGGGCAGCCCTCGCGTACAGGCGTGCTTCACTGGATCACCTCCTTCAGAAAGAGCCATCCCAGCCGCGCGGCGCTGCACACGCCGCCGCCGGGCTTCTCCCCCCCGGGCCGTCGCCCGGGGCACACCGCCCGCACGGCTTGGGCCATGCGGTCGTCGCGGGTCGTCCGGCCGCCTCGGGGGGTGGTTCTCACGCCCTCGGCCGGGTCGGCGCTCGCCGCGATGTCGGCATTATCGTCCGACTTTTTCCCTACGCAAGAGAAAAGTCCCGGGTTCCGGGGCCGCCGGGCGGGTTTCAGCCCTCGAACTCGTCAAAGGCCCCCTGGGCAGCCTGCTCGTCGAGGTACTTCTGGAAGTCCCCCATCTTGTACGACACGAAGCAGAAGACGTGGTGCAGCGTCAGCCATTCGATGTCGCCCGGGTCTTCGTCGAGGTCCTTGCGCAGGCGGTTCAGTTCGGCGAGGATCGTCTCGGCCTTCATGCGGGTCTCTCCTGTGCGGTGGTGCGCCGGGCGCGGATCGTCGAGCACGCGCGGGCCGCAGCGAACATGGCGGTCAGCGCGAGGACGATGCTCGGCCCCGGCTGCCAGTTCATCTCGAAACTCAGCACCAGGCCGAGCGCGACGCCCAGCACGCCGACCGCCAGCGCGATGACGTACACGGGGCGGAGTCGGTCGCTCAGTTCCAGGGCGGCCGCGCCGGGGAGCACCAGCAGCGCGGTCGCCAGCACGACGCCCGCGAGGCGCATCGTCACCACGATCGCCAGCGCGAGGACGATGAGCAGCATCGAGCGCATGGCGCGCGAGGGCACGCCGAACGCCGCGCTCGCTCCCTCGTCGAACGCCCAGAAGAGCATCGGGCGGCGGTACCACCAGACGACGGCGAGCACGCCCGCGGTGACGACCGCCGCCAGCGCGGCGTCCGCGGGGCCGACGTTCAGCACCGAGCCGAAGAGGATGGACTCGACGCCCGGCGGGGGGGGGAGACCGGCCTCGCGCATCCGCCCGGCGACGCCGCGGATCAGCAGGAACCCGACCGCCATCGACGCGGCGAGGACGATGCCGATCGCCGTGTCCGTGCGCGCCCCGGGGCGGTCGCTGAGCCAGGCGATGCCGAGCGCGGCCGCGACGCAGAAGAGCGTCACGACCGCCAGCAGCCCCGTGCCCTGCGACGCCCATCCCGCGACCAGCCCGAGCGCGAGCGCGACGCCCACGCCGCCGAACGCCGCGTGG
>JAHCJE010000150.1 GCA_026128865.1 Phycisphaeraceae bacterium
ATCGCCGCCTGCTCGGGGCTGAGGTACTCCGGCGTGCCGATCAACTGCCCCTGCTCGGTGAAGAGCGTCTCCCGCGACGGCGTCGGGGCGAGCGCCTTGGCGACGCCGAAGTCGATCACCTTCACCACAGGCCCCCGCTCCCCGTCCCGCACGAGGATGTTCCCCGGCTTGATGTCCCGGTGGATGATGCCCTTCAGGTGCGCGTGCTGCACCGCCTCGCACACGTCGATGAACAGTTCCAGCCGGTCGCGGACCGGCATCGAGCGGGCGTCGCAGTACGACGTGATCGGCTCCCCCGGCACGTGCTCCATCACGAAGTACGGCAGCCCGCGCTCCGTCGCGCCCGCGTCAAGCACCCGCGCCACGTTCGGATGGTCCATCACCGCCAGCGCCTGCCGCTCCGCCTCGAAACGCGCGATCACCGCCCGCGAGTCCATGCCCGGCTTGATGACCTTCAGCGCGACTCGCCGGCGCACCGGCTCGGTCTGCTCCGCGAGGTACACGACCCCGAACCCGCCCTCCCCCAGCCGCTCCACGAGCGTGTAGCGGTCGATCCGGTCGCCCGGACGTGGACCCTCCGCGCCCAGCGGCGCGGCGAACGCGCCGAGCGAGACACCGCTCCCCGGCGGCGTCAGAAAACCGCAACCGCTCTCGTGCGCCAGCAGTTCCTCCACCTCGACGCGGAGCGTCGAGTCCCCTTCGCACACGCGGTCAAGGTACGCCCTCCGATCCGGCGGCGGCACGTCGAGCGCGCCGAGGAAGACGGCCTTCACTCTCGCCGCGCGCTCCTCGCTCATTCGTCGCGCCCCTGCATCTCACGGCGCAGCCACGAACGGCCGTATGCCCACTCGCGCCGCACCGTCCGCGGCGACACGCCCATGACCTCGGCCGCCTGCTCCTCGCTCAGCCCCGCGAAGAACCGGAGCATCACCACCTCGTGCGCCTGGGGGTCGTTCGACTCCAGCCGCCGGAGCGCTTCGTCGAGCGCGGCCATGTCCTCCACCGGTGTCGCGATCGCCCCGGCGCTCGCCTCGTCCAGCGCCTCGCCCCGCGAGCCTCCGCCCCGCTTCGCCGTCAGTCGGCGGCGCGCGTGCTCGACGAGAATGTTCCGCATCGCTCGGGCGGCAGCGCCGAAGAAGTGCGCCCGGCTCTCCCACGCCGGCTGTGTGCCGTCTGGCCCCAGCAACTTCATGTACGCCTCGTGCACCAACGCGGTCGGCTGCAGCGTCTGCCCGGGCGCCAGCCCCGACATGCGGGAACGCGCAAGCACGCGCAGTTCCTCGTACACCAGCGGGAGCAGACGCGCGTGCGCGCTCTCGTCCCCCGCCCGGAGTTCCGCCAGCACCAGCGTGACCGCGTGACGCTCCCCCGGTTCCATGTCCGCCCGCTCCGCGCCGAAGCGCCCGGCCCCTCGCCGCGACGCCCCTCAGGCGGCCATCGTACCAGCATCCCATGAAACCGCGAAGCCCCACGGTTTGTGCCGTAGGGCCTTCTGCGGCCGTACTCCCCGCCCTTGCCACAGACGTGGCTCGCCCGGCCGTCACGGCGGCCCGACCGCCGATACCACTACGGGCAGCCGACGACGTAGGCGTTGAGGAATGCGATGAAGTCCAGCGAGTTGACGACCGTGTCGCCGTTGAAGTCGGCCCTCGGGTCGGCGGCGACGTAGGCGTTGAGGTACGCGATGAAGTCGAGCGAGTTGATGACTGTGTCGCCGTTGAAGTCCGCGTCGCACGGGTACGACCACGCCAGCGTGACCTCGCCGGGCGTGTAGCCGGGGTAGGGCGTGCCGTCGGCGTACCCCACGAAGACCCGGTAGGTCGCGCTGTAGTCGCCGAACGAGAACGCGCTGGTCCAGTTGTGCACCATCGTGCCGTTCCATTCCCACAGCGCGGGCGAGCCGTCCGTGCCCAGGATTGGCTCGAACGTGCCCTGCGCGTGCGTGCGCAGGCCGTCCGTCTGCTCGACCGGCTCGACCCACATCCTCGCGTCGCCGGGCAGATTGATGAACCCGTTGGCCAGCCACCCGAACTGCCCGTTGTAGGCCGAGCCGTTGAGCACGGACGCAGGCCCGTCGTAGACCTCGCCGTAGTCGTAGAGCGTGAGCGGCAGTTCCCAGGGCCGCTCGATCGAGACGTACACCGTCTTCTGGTAGACCGAGACAAGGACGTGGTTCATCTCGCCGCCCATCCTGGGTTGCGAGCCGATCGCAGAGCCGCAGACGAGCGCGGCCCAGCACGCGGTGTGAAGCGCGCGACGCATCATCGCACCTCCCGCCGGCGGCGACCGGCGACAACCGCGCCCAGCGCGAGCGCGCCGAGCGAACCTGGAGCCGGCACGGCGTGGAAGAACACCGTCGCCTGGCCGGGCGTGTAGCCGTCCAGCGGCGCGCCGGTGGCGACATCGCCGACATAGACGCTGTAGGTCGCGCTGTAGGAGCCGGGCTTGGACGCCGCGTACCAGTTGTGCACCATCGTCCCGCCCCAGAGCCAGGACGGGTCCGACCCGGCGGTCCCGAGGATCGGGGCGTAGGTGTGCATGTGCTTCATCGAGCGCATCCCGCCCTCGTAGACCTCCAGCCCGGCATCGGACGACAGGACGGAGACGAACACGCCCGCTCCGTCGGGCAGGCTGATGAAGCCGTCCGCCATCCAGCCGTACCGGCTGTTGTAGAACTTCTCGTTCAGCACGTCGGCCGGCGGCGTGTACGACTCGCCGGGGTACCGGAGCATCTCCAGCGACTCGAGCGGGTCGCCCTCGACGTGGACCATGATCGTCTGGTTCTCCAGGGCGACCATGATGTGCTTCATCATGCCGTCGGCGTGCGGCCAGACGTCGGCCGAGCAGGCCGAAGCGACGGCCATGGACAGGACAGCGGCAGCGGTGCAGGTGGAACCGGTCTTCATGATGGAACTCTCCCTTGAACGGCGCGCCCCGGTGCGGGCCGCGCGGTGTGTGTGCGATCCCGCCCGGCGTCAGTGCGCCAGCGCGGGGTTCCAGCGATCGACCCCGCTCTGGGGGTCGTAGTTGTCGGCAAGCACGCACTCGCGCGCATTGCCGTCGATGTAAACAACGCCCGCGCGCGCACCGTGACGCTTCACGTCCTGGTCCGGCGTGGCGTGCATCAGGGTCCAGAAATGGGCCATCAGGTGGTCGGTCAGGCTCGAGTCCTTGAGTTCGCCGAAGAGCACCGTGGCCGACGGCCGGGGGACCTGCGCGAGACGCTGGTAGGGCGCGGCCTTCCGCCCTGCCCAGCCGATCGGGTCGATCTCATCCCCGCGCAGTTCCAGGTAGACGTTCTGGCCGTAAGAGAGCGAGGGGACCGGGAACGGCAGCCCCTCGCGGCGCGCCGGGTTCTCCCGGCGGTCGAACGGGCACTGGTAGTAGTCGCGGCAGACACCCCACCACGAGGCGTCGTCCCACCACGGATCGTCGGACTCGGCGTCGTACTCGCGCCCCGCAAAGTACTCGTAGTGCGCCTGCTCCCACGGGAGTTGACGCCACGCGGAGGCCGAGTGCTGCGATCGCGGGAAGGTCTCCCGGTTCGCCCCGGTGTAGGCGTCCGTGGCGAGAGCGAGGTCGCGCATCCTGCTCAGGCACGCGACCCCGCGCGCCGCGCCCCTCGCCCGCGAGAGCGCGGGGAGCAACGCGCCGAGCAGAAGCCCGATGATCGCAATCACCACCAGCAGTTCGATCAGCGTGAACCCGTGCCGACGGCGGACGGAGAGCGTGCGCGACCACTTCATGGCGAGGCCTCGTCCTGGGCGCGGCGGACTCGCGCCGCGCGGTGCATGTGTTGGAGTTGCAGATGCCGATTGCCCGGACTCGAGCCTCAGGCGCGCGGCGGCGGCACCGGAACCTCGACGCTCGGCGCGACCCACCGCGACTCGCGGACGCGATCGACACGCCCGGACTCACGCGGCAGGTCGATCCCCACCGCCGCGCTCGCCGGCCACGCCAGCACCAGAACCTCCGGCGAGGAGACCTCGGGCGATCCCTCACGACGCTCGTGCCCGAGCGCGGCCAGCAGCAGAGATGACGCCGCGCCCGCGTTCGTCTGCGTTGATTCGTGCCCAGGACAACAAGGCTCAGGCTGCTCCGCCCGCGGCACCACCGCGGCCGGCCCGCACGAACACAACGCCAGCCCGCACCGCGACCAGAGCGATCGCCCCGCCCCCGCGTGCCACTCCGCCCCCACCGGCGTCCAGCCCTGCACGCTCGCCACAAAGGCCACGATCCAGCCGAGTTTGGCGAAACACGCCGCCCGGCGGGTCAGGTTCCTCAGCGTGGCCGAGAGAGCGACCATATGGACAAGTATATCCAGATATACGCAATGTCAAGCGGGTACCGACCGACCCGAACGCAGATCCCGGCGGGCTGGCGCCGATCTCCCGCTCGAGCCGTGCCACCGACCTCCGCTCTGGGAGGTCGGTGCTCCTGCGGGTTGGCACGGATCGGCGCCTCACCCCCCGAACGCCGACTCCGCCAGGTCGATCGCGCGGGCCAGCGCGGCCGCCTTGTTCACCGTCTCCCGGTACTCCGGCCCCGGCTTCGAGTCCGCCACGATCCCGCCCGCGGCCTGGAGGTAGTACGTCCACGCGCCGTCGCGCCCCCGCCGCGCGTCGGCCGTCGGCACCACCATCGTCCGCAGCGCCAGCGCGATGTCCATCTCGCCGTCGAGCGAGACGTAGCCCATCCCCCCCCCGTACGGCCCGCGCCGCACCGGCTCCAGTTCGTCGATGATCTGCATCGCCCGGATCTTCGGCGCGCCCGAGATCGTCCCCACCGGCAGCGTCGCCGCCAGCGCGTCCCACGCGTCCAGCCCCTCGCGCAGCACGCCCGTCACCGTCGAACTGATGTGCATCACGTGGCTGTACCGTTCGACCTCCATCACCGCCGGCAGGTCGATCGTGCCCGGCACGGCCACGCGCCCCACGTCGTTGCGCCCCAGGTCCACCAGCATCACGTGCTCCGCTCGCTCCTTCTCGTCCGCCAGCAACTCGCGCTCCAGCGCGGCGTCCTCCTCCGGCGTGCGACCGCGCGGGCGAGTCCCCGCCAGCGGCCGGTTCGTCACCTCGAGCGGTCCCTCCGCCATGCGGCGCACGCGGCAGAGAATCTCCGGGCTGGACGCCACCAGGATGCACCCCTCGCCCTGCATGTACACCATGTACGGGCTGGGATTCACGGCGCGCAGCGCACGGTACACGTCGAACGGGTCCGCCCTGCTCTCGCGCTCGAACCGCTGCCCGATCACCACCTGGAAGATGTCCCCGGCCCGGATGTGCTCCAGCGCCCGCTCGACCATCGCCGCGTGCTGCTCGCGCGTGATGTTCGAGCGCAGCGGCGCTGGCTGGCCCTCGCGCTCGACTCGTCCGACCGGCAGCGGCTTGCTGTGCCGCTCGATCTCCGCGACGCGGGCCTCGATCGCCGCGATCGCGCTGTCGTACGCCCTGCCCGCGTCGTCGCCCGGCGCGAGCATCGCCAGCCGCACGACGTGGACGAGTTTGTCCACGTGGTCGAACGCGACGACGCCGTCGTAGAGGCCGAAGTGCATCTCCGGCAGGCCGCGATCGTCCGGCGGCGCATGCTCGAAGGGCAGTTTCTCCGGCTCGGCGTAGCGCACGGCGTCGTAGCCCGCGTACCCGAACCACCCGCCCAGCGGGCACGACGGCAGCGCGGGGCGCGCGCCCGACGGTGGACGCACCAGCCGCACCCCCGCCGTGATCCGGCGCGGCACGAGCAGCGGGTTCGCCTCGTCGCGTTCCTCGACGCGCCCGGTCGCGTGGTCCGTGATGCGCACGCGGAACCGCCTCGCCACCACCTCCAGCGCGGGCCGCGCCCCGAGGATCGAGTACCGCCCCTGCCGCTCCCCCCCCTCGACCGATTCGAGCAGGAACGACGGCGCGGTCCGCTCGTCCGGCGCGACCAGCCGCCGGTACGCCAGCACCGGCGTCAACTGGTCCGAGAGCAGCCGCACGCCGACCGGCACCGCGAGCGTCGCCACGGGCGTGGCGGCACGCTCCGAACGGACCAGCGAAACGAACTCGTCCCTCGTCAGGCTCGCCATCGCGTCGAGTCTATGGATCGGGCGTCCGGGCCGCGTTCTGCATCCCTTCGCCCCACATCCGCACCGCGAACCCCCCACGCGGGTACATTCTGACAATGAACACCCTCGCGACCATCGCGGCGTGCGTGGCCACGACGATCGGCCAGCCCGAACCGGCCCCCGTGCAGCCCGAGGTCCCGCCGCAGGTCCGGCTCGGCCGGCGGGCCGAACTCGTCCGCGCCAACGCGCCCGTCATCCCGGACGTCGTGATCGTGCCCGACGGCGCGTCGTACCTCGCGGCCGTCGCGGCGTGGAAGCCCGAAGGCCGCTTCCCCGTCCTCATCGACGACGGCACCTGGCAGGCGGGGGAGGACATCGCCCGCTTCGTGCGCGCCTTCGAGCCGCGGCACGTCGTGCGGTGGTCGGGCGGCGATCGCGCGGCCCGGGGCGACGCGCGGCGCGAGGCTGTCGAGCGCGCCGTCGCGAGCGCGTGGGGACACGAGGGCAAGCCGGAGTCGTTGATCGACTTCTGGCGTGTGCACAACCACGTGCCGTCCGCCATCGTCGTCGCCGACGGCGCGGACC
>JAHCJE010000151.1 GCA_026128865.1 Phycisphaeraceae bacterium
GACTATCCGGGCTGCCATGCGTGACCGTCGGATGCTCGAACTCATCGAGCTGGGTCATGATGTCGAGCGTCGCGGCTGTGATGATCGCGCCGGCGGAGAGCGCGAACACCCCGAACGCCCCTGCCGTCCCGACGAGTGCCCCACCGAGTTCCGTCCCCACAACTCCACCAGGCCCGAGCGGCCCCGTGAGGAACGGCGCGAAGCCCTGTGCGTAGTGACCGGAAGGATCTCGCCAGCGGATCGGGTTCTGGCCAGGCCAGCCCCACAGGGTCGTTCGCGTCGAGTGGAAGGCGTACTCGTCGATGGAGAGGAAGCTTCCGAGCTCGGGGGCCCAGACGCGCGCGCGCATGTCGTAGAGCTCGAGGCCGCCGATGTTCTCGTAGGGCCGCCCCTTCCACCGCAGCGGCTGCGCCGAGAGGTCGAAGTAGCTGGCCTTGACGATGTCCTGGTTGGTGACGTTGGCCTCGAGCGTCTGGCCGAACGCCGTGTACCTGTAGCCTCCGAGGTCTTGCCCACCCGGGGCGCGGAGGCGACGCACGTTCCCGAGGACGTCCAGCTCGTAGTACGCCAGCAACACCGGCATCTGCTGGTACACCGAGGGGCCGCTCGACCCTCCGACGTCGAAGAGGCTCGTGCTGGCGATCCGCAGCGGGTGGTCGATGCCGTCGAACAGGAAGCTCGCACGCACTCGACCGGGAGGCACCATCCCGGCCGCGAGCTCGAGCTGCGCGGTGCGGTGGGCGCCTTCGTACTGGTAGAAGTGTCCGGGCCCCGCAGCCCATGCACGTCGCCCGAAGAAGTCGACGCCGTAGCGGACTCCTGGGGCGGTTCGGAGGTATCCGCTCTGACTCCAACCGAAGTCGTTGCCCTTGACCGAGGTGACGCGGCCCCCGGCATCCAGGCTGACGGGCTCTCCCCCGAGCGTCGCTGGCACCGCGGCCGGCGCCACGCCGCCGCCGCCGAGCCGCGGACGCTCGTGGTCGAGGGGGACGCCCGCGTTGACCCGAAGCGCCCCCAGCGCGTTGTACGCGTAGTCCTCCACCCCCACCGACGCGCCCGACTCCTCCCGCGTCACCTTCGTCAATCGGTCCAGCCCGTCATACTGGTACTGATCCGCACCTTCGGGGTCGGTGGTCCGTACCGGGTTGCCGACGGCGTCGTACTGGGCGGTGTAGCAGCGGTCCGCCGCCGCCCCGTCGGGGTAGACGTAGCAACGTGAGGTGAGGCGGCCGAGGTCGTCGTAGAGCTGAACCCGTAGGTGGCCGTCGGGGTACTCGATGCGGGTGTTCCGGCCCACCTCGTCGTACGCGTAGCCGTAGGTCCCTTCGAACGCCGCCTGCGTCGCGAGGAGGCCGCGGCTGTCGTACGTGAAGTCGTGGCGGCCGAGCGTCACCTGCAGGTTGTTGGCCAGGGGCGCGTATTGGACGAAGGCGCCGTCCGCGTTCTCCACGCTCGCGAGGCGACCGTCGGGGCGATACGCGTAGGCTTGGCTGTAGGGGACGAGCGTCGGCCCGCTGATCACCGACTGTGAGAATCGGTTCGCGATGCCCGTGATCCGACCCCCTACGTCGCGCGTGAAGACCTGCGTCGCCGCGGACTCGATTCCCCCGCTGAACCCGGCTACCCGGTCGGCGTCCAGCTCCACGTTGTAGGTAGCCGTTCCCGATTCCGACGCGTTGGGAGGCACGTTGCTCTCGATGATTCGAGGAAGTGACGCGACCGTCCGCACGTCGTACAAGATTTGATGATCGGCGACGCGACTCTCTCCGGGCGTCGGGAGGCGCGTGATCTCCGTCGAGTCGAGCGGAAGATCGGTACGGTCGTAGCGCTGCGTCAACCGACCGACGTCGTCGAACTGCTGCGTGTAGCCCAGCTCGAACGTCGCGTCCCGGTAGACGCTGATGCGGGGCGGGAGGCCCTCGACGTCGAGCGCGTTCACGCCAATCTGGTAGTCGCCCGAACGAACGGGCGACGTGAGCGTCGTCGCGGCGGCCGTACCGTCGGCGCTCGCGGCCGTCAGCGTCGGTCCCGTCCACGTCCCGCCGGAGGGAACGGAGTACGTGCGCCGGTGCGATCGCCCAGCCGCATCGAGCGTGGACAGCACACGCCCGAGCTGGTCGTACGAGGTCGTCGTCGTCCGGTTGAGCCGATCGGTCACCGACGCCAGCTCGCCCGTCGCCGTGTAGGTGTACGACTCCGTGGATCCCTGCGGGTCCGTCACGCTCGCCAGCCGCCCCTGGACGCCGTAGCTCAACGTCCACTCCACCCCCTCCGGAAGATCCGGCGTGTGCACCCCGGTGACGAGGTCCTCTTCGGTGCAGCCGCACGACTCGTGCGAATAGCGCAGCGTGGTCTCGAGGCCGAGCGCGTCGCGCGCCGCCAGCAGGCGGTTGCTGGCGTCGAACGTGAAGGAGGCGCTGGCCGTGCCGTCGCTCGTGGCGGTCACGTTGCCGCGCGCGTCGCGCGTGAACGTCCGCGTCCGGCCGAGGCTGTCGTTCGCCGAGATGAGGTTGCGGGAGCCTCCGGCGTCGTCGTAGGCGAACGTGGTGGTGACGTCGTGGACCGTCGCCGTCGCGAGCTGTCCGTCCGGCCGCCAGGTGAGCTCCTGCTGGCGGCCCGTCGGGAGGTTGCCTCCCGATTCGCGCGGAGCGTCGTAGATGCGCGTGACGTGGCCCGCGGGATCGCGCTCGAACCACTGCGCGGTCGGCGTGGTCAGGGCCCACGAGGACTCCATCCGAAGCCATCCCGCGGCGTCGTACCGCCATCGCTGGTCCCAGGAACGGCCGGTCGACGTCCGGTGCTGGCGCGTGACGCGACCGAGGGTG
The DNA here is from genome assembly GCA_026128865.1 of Phycisphaeraceae bacterium. GTDB lineage: Bacteria > Planctomycetota > Phycisphaerae > Phycisphaerales > UBA1924 > CAADGN01. Next base: position 2,826 of record JAHCJE010000151.1, read on the forward strand.
TCGAACTCGTTCGAGACCGTCATCGGCGCCCCGTTCAGCAGCCAGGCAGAGATGCGCCGAATGCGGTTCTGACGCCGCGTTCGAAAGTGCTCGTCGCGGCCTTGAAGAATTGTCGGATACGTGGCCTCTTCGACGTAGGACACGCCGTCGGCCGTGTACGTCTCCCGCTCGATGGCGCCGTGCTCGTTGGTTCGAAGCTCGTGCTGGACGCCGCGGGCATCCGTGTACGAGCCGACGTGCGATGCGAGTCGACCCGAAGGGAGGTAGGCGCGGGGCTCCGCGAGGCTGGCGTGGAACGAATACGATTCGCCTCCCGGCTTGTGGGACGACGCGAGCGTGCCGTCGTCGGCGTAGGCGTAGGTCGTCACCTCGCCCCGAGGGCTCGTCTTCGACACCATCTTGTGACGCTCGTAGCCCAGGGTGATCGTCTCGCTGTCGGGCTCGACGATTTGGACGAGATCGCCCTGCGCGTTGATCGTGAGCGTGGTCGTCGCGCCCGCGGGGTCCGTGATCGTCTGGACCTTGCCGTCCGCGTAGCCGAAGACGAATCGACCGCCCGCCGCGTTGGCGACGTGGGTGACTCGGTCGCTCCGGGAGTCGGCGTAGGCGACGCTGAACTGCAGCTCGCCCGTGCGATGGCGCTGCTCGACGAGTCGGCCGGCGACGTCGAACGTCTGCGTGATCGCTCGAAGCGTGTCGACGAGGGTGAAGCCGCCGCTCGGAAGCCGCGTGATGGTTCGCGTGGGCTCGGTCTCGGACGAGAGGAGGTCGACGGTGACGCGGATGAGCCCCTCGGGGCTGCGCGCCACGAGCGCCGACTTCGTGAGCGAGAGCAGCGCTGGTGCGCCGGAGGTACCGATGCTCGGCATGACCTCGTCGCGCCCGCCGTCGAGGAAGAGGAGCTCGGCCTCCTTGGCCTCGGGATCGAAGCTGACGATGCCGACGGGTATGACGACGTGAAGCGTGCCGTCCTCGGCTGCCCCGAGGGCGCTGGGCTGATTGAGGGAGAAGACTCGCGCCGGGTGGCGCGCTCCCGCCACCGTGAGGTGCCTCCCTGCGCCGTCGCCGAGGGCGACCTCGACCCTCGAGCTACCACGGATGCGTCCGTCCGAGTCGGGCCTGATGCGATAGACGACGTTGCGCCGTGAGTCGGCGGCGTAGAGCGCTCCGTCCGCCGCGAACGCGAGCCCCTTGAGGGCGCCGAAGGTCACACCGGAGAGCGGGGACGCCGGATCGAGGCGGATGTCGCCGTCGAGCCGCGAGAGCGCCGTACGCGTCGGTGTCGGCTCCGAGAGATCGAACCGATAAAGCACCGGAGCGTCCGTATCGGTGTCGCCCGTCGTGTAGAAGACGTCGCTTCCTCGCGCGGCGACCGAGAGGTGGCGGTACGGATCGGTCGGCCCGGTGCGGGGGACGAGCTGACGTACACCGCCACCGGGCTGGACATCGTAGAGGCCCGTCTGGTGTGCGATGACGAATCGCCGCGCGCCGCCGACATAGGCGATCGCGAGCCCGTGGAAGCTGGTGTCGCTCAAGCCGAGACCGGCCACGACGGGCGTGCGGACTCCGGATGCAGGATCGAAGCGCGAGATGGTGCCGCCGGGCCTCTCGACGATGAAGGTCTCGCCCGTCACGTCGTCGCGTGCGAATGCCGCGTCCGCGGTCAGGTCCGAGAGCCCGTCGACGTCGATGCGAGCGCGTGGCCTGAACTCCTCCTCCTGTCCGTCGCCTCCCACCAGGACGGCGTAGTCACCGTCCGCGTAGAGGCGGCTGATCTCTCGAAGGGCCCAGCCGGATCCGAACGAGGACGTGAAGCGGTGATGCAGCAGCACCTTCCTGGTGAGCTGCATGAGGGGCCCGGACGGGGCGTTCACCTGGACGCGCGATGCCAGCGCGTCCGAAACGGCGAACGTCCCCCCGCTCCCGACGCACGCCGACGCCGATCCGCCCGAGATGGCGACGGACTGTGAGACGAGTCCGGTCTGCGAGAGCGCCGCCGAGCTCGTCGATCCGCCGCTCGTGAGGGGGACGTCGACCCATCCTCCACTCAGCGCGACCTCGGTCGCGTTCGTGGGCGTCGACACGAGGTTCGCTTGTTCGGATGCGAGCAGCCCGAGGCGACCGCGGATGGTGACTCCACCGGTTCCACACGTACCGACGATGATGGACGAGCACGATCCTGGGCTCGTGCTCGTCCCGCTCAAGCTGCCTCTCGGAATGCATTCGACCTTGGCCTGAGCGCTCGATACCGACACCGCGAGCGAACCGATCGGCACGGCCGCCCCGTGCGCCTGCGGCGCGGGGCCGAGCTTGCGCGATCCTGCGAGGCTGCTGTCGTAGTGCAGCGTGAGCCCGAGATCCTCGCCGGCGGCGAGGACGGACGGGAGCGCGATGTTCTGTTCGAGCGAGCCGCCGCCCGAGCGCCAGCCGCTTCCGACGTTGCAGACGCTCTTGGTGCGGTTCGGGTTGGGCGTTCTCGACTCCACCAGGATCAGATCGCCAACCATGCCAAGGTTGCAGTCGATCGTCGTGAAGTGCGTCGTCTGGAACGCGAACCGTGCGCCGTCCCACGTCGCCGCCGCGAGGTGCTCCCACCGCCCCTCGACCTCGTCGAAGAACCCCGTCGGAATCGTCACCGTCGTCGGCAGGTTCTGCGTGTTGGCGACGCGGACCGTGACGGGACTGGAGAACGTCGTCCCCGTCGGCTCGAGCTCCATCCCGTAGTTGGTCAGCGTCACGTCCGGCAGCGGCGCGGGGAAGTCTTCCCGCTCGTCGAATGGAGTGATCTGCAGCGGGATGGTCGTCGTCAGCGCGCCCGCCGGGACGACGACCTGGATGCGGTTCCGCGAGTCGGTAGCCGTTCCACCCGCCGGGCCGACCATCGTAACGTTCGGGTCGCGCTCGATCAGGCGGATCGTCCCGAGGTCGACGGCGTCGCCTGGATGCGCGTAGGTGACGCGGCGCGCCGGGATGGCGCCTGCCGCTTCGATCACGAGCACGAGGCGGTGTGGAGGGCTTCGAACGGGCTCGGCCTCCGGGAAGTCGCGGAGGCGAAGCCGGAACGAACCGTCCGAGGCCATCTGCACCTCGACGTCGCTCCGGGGGGCTCCCTCCGCGCGCTCGTCGTAGACGCCGAAGATCGCGTCGTTCAGCGGCGCTCCGCTCTTCGACACGAGCTTTCCGAGGATCGACGCCCGCGTCTCGAACGGGGCGTCGCCTTGGGTCGGTGTCGGATCGCAGTGTGGGATCGGAACGTGCACTGGCCCCGTGATGGGAGAGCACGAGTCCGCCGTGCAGACGTCGCCGTCGTCCAGCACCGGCGGCGCGCCTGGAACGCAAGCGCCCGCGCCATCACAGGTCTCGACGCCGTCGCAGGCGTCGCCGTTCGAGCACGCCGGCTCGCCCGCCGGCTTCGGCGCGTGCGTCACGCCCACGGCGGGGTCGCACGCGTCCACCGTACACGGGTTGTCGTCGTCGATCGTCGGGGGTGTCCCCGCGAGGCACGCGCCCGCGCCGTCGCAGGTCTCGAGCCCGTCGCAGGCGTCGCCGTTCGAGCACGCCGTCCCGGCCGGTTTGGGAACGACCTCGATCCCCAGCACGTCGTCGCACACCTCGACGGTGCACGCGGTCTCGGTCAGGGCCGGAGGCGCGCCAGGCACGCACGTGCCTGCATGGCAGAGCGCGAGGCCGGTGCACGTCGTTCCACCGCACGCGGTTCCGTCGACGGCCGGCGTCGTGCTGCACCCGCTCGACGTGCACTCGGCGACGACGCATGGATCTTCGCTCACGCACGACTCCGGC
>JAHCJE010000152.1 GCA_026128865.1 Phycisphaeraceae bacterium
CTCGTTGACCTCGTGGAAGGTCAGCCCCCAGAATTCGTCCGGCCGGAGCCCTGCGCGGTAGGCCCGCTTCCGGAGCCTTTCGATGAGGGGTCCGGCTTCGGAGGGTTTGCCCGGCGCTCTTCCTCCGCCTTCAGCTCTTCCTCGGCCTTGGCCGCCCGCGCCTGGATCTTCGCGACGAGATCGTCGAACGGGACGCCGGCCGTCGCCAGCGAGATTGCCTCCATCAGCGGTCGATAGACCCGCGGGAGGTCCAGCGCCTCGATGTCGACCGCGACGCGCTCGCCATTCTTCTTGGCGCCGACCTTGAGCAGGTGGTCGACCAGCTTCGCCGGCACCGTCTGCTCGCGCTCGCCGGCCTCGAGGCGACCGAGCGCGAGCATCCACCATTCCGTGCCGAAGACCTCCTCGACCTCAACCATGTCGTTGAGGTTGAAGCGGAGATAGACGCCCTCGCCGAGGAACGGGGCGTCCACCATGCCGCGGGCCTTGTTGCTCAAGGCGCGGTGCCCCACACCGGCGCGGCGGAGCCGTCAGGCGTCAGCTCGACGGTGATCTCCATCAGGCCGTCGACGGTAATCTGCCCGTTCGTCATGCGGGTGACGAAGGCCGAGAACGAGCACAGGTTGTCGCCGGTGCTGAAGGCCGCGGAGAAGTCGATCTTGAAGTGCTTCAGGGTCTTGTCCCGAAGCGCCTTCCGAAGCCCCGTCGCGTCGTCCTGCGTCGCGTGATTGGGGTCGAAGTGAGCCGTGAGCGTGACCGGCCCGTCCTGGAACAGGGTCGGGACGATCTCCTGGCGGGTCGATACAAGCAGCGTGGCGTCGGCCGTGCCGAGCTGCTCCTCGAGGCCGTCGATGTTCACGATGTTCGCGATGGCCGCGAACTGTTCAGGCGAAGCGCCGTCCCCCATCTTCAGGGTGACGCCGCGGCCGATCTTGCCGGACGTGGTGGGCATGTCTCAGTCTCCTGGAGAGAGGTTCAGGGGGTGTTGAAGCGACTATGTGGCCCCTGGGAGGGGTGCCGCTGCGCTTCGGCGCGGCTGAAGGTCTCGAAGGCGCACCCGCGCCGGCTACAGGTCCACCGGCCCCGGCCGCCCCACGGCGCGTAGACCATGGAGTCGATCAGGTTCGGGTCAGGCTGTGGCACGCCAACGGATGGCGAAGTCGATGATGCGCGAGACCGTCGAGTGCTCCGGGCTTTCGTCGAAGACATCGGTGCCCTCCTTGAAGAATGTTGCATGGAAGCCTCCGACGGTGGTCGCGAAGTCCTTGAGGCCCGCCACGACGGCGTTGCCGAGCACATCGGCGCCCGCGGGAGATTCGGCGATGCACTCGATCGACACCCGCGCTTCGGGGTAGCCGCCGGCGCCGCCGAGCGTGTAGACCTCGACGTCCGAAATGGCGTTGACCACCACGGCGGGAAGCGCGGAGCCGACGGGAACGCGAACCGCCGTCACCCGCTGGCCGACGATTGCGGTGACCCCCGTGACGGCCAGAAGTGCCTTGACTGCGATCTGGGTGGCGCTCACGCGAAGCGGACCTTGTCCCCGTCGACCTGGAAGGTGACGGTGATGAAGGTCTCAAGCGCTCCATCCTCGTTTAGACCGGACGCGATCTCGCAGCCGACCTGGCCGGCAAGCAGGCGCCCCTTCTCGTCGAAGAGCATCAGCGTCTTGCCCTCGGCGCCCTCGATCGCCGGCGTCTTCACGATCACCTTGGCCTGCATCTAGCGCCTCATGTTCCGCGCACGCAGCGCCGCGGCCTTCCTGATGATCTGCGTCCGCAGGTCCTTCAGGATCATGTCCATTGCCCGCGGCCCCTGCGTATCGAAGGCCGGCCGGACGAAGGGCTTCGGCCGGGCGCCGGGGTGCATGACCCCCCGCCGCGGCTGGTAGTGCGGCCGGGTGCCGAACTCGACGAGGTGGGCGATGCTGCGGCCGCCGGAGACGAAGCCGAGGCGAAAGCGCGGCTGATGACGATGTCGGCCCGCGTCCTTCGCGGTGCGGAACGACTTGATCAGGACCGGCCGGTGGACCGACCTGTTCGCGACCAGGTTCGTCTTCGCCTGGTTGCGGACGATCGTCAGCCCCTTCCGCATCGACGCATCGAGCGCCGCGCCGCCGAAGGTGCGCCCGAGTTCGGCGAGGGTCGACATCAGCGCCCGGTCGCCATGCACCACGATCCGCGGCTGGCGCATCAGGCAGAAGCGCCCGCCTGCGTGGTCTGCCGGGCCTCGATTACCGTCTCCGCCCGGTTGGTGAAGTCCTTCCGGATCGCCTCGATGTCGAAGTAGACCTTCCGGCCCTCGTCGTCGTAGGTGCCCTGTTCGTCATAGACGAGCCGCATCGCCTCGGTGACGCCGTCGAGGTCGTAGAAATCGCCATAGATCAGGTGCGAAACCGTGTTCTGTGTGACGTTGAGCGCCTGCCGCTCGTAACCGCGCGTCGGCTCGATCTTCACCCACACGGTCCGGTAGGGCACCCAACTGTAGACCGGGTCGTTGAGGGCGTCGACGAATACCTCCGGCGAAGCGCCGTCCCCCGCGACCTTCTGCTCGATCCGCAGATACGCGCTGTAGGCTCCGGCGCGCGCCATCAGGTGTGATCCGGCGGCAGGCGATAGTTCCCGCCGGCCTTCTCGATGCCGTAGATCAGCTTCCGGTTGACGGCCACCAGGCGCGGCTCGGCGTAGGTCGCCTCGCGGTTCGTAGCGAAGTCGGAGGCTAGGAGCTTCAGGGCGTGAACGATGCCGCGCGCCTGCTCCTTCACAGCGGCGGCGTCGCCATAGCCGGCGACGAAGGTGATCTCGACCGCCTCCGGGTGACGACCGACGGCCGGCCATGCTTGCCCTCGCAACCGTACGATCTTCCCGTACGTTTCGCCGGGGACGACATGGAAGACGTCGGAGGTCACCGGCGGCGAGTCGGCGCTGTCGTGAAGCGTCACCCAATCGAGATTGACATCCCGGTAGCGGACGCGCGTGACGCTTTGCAGCGGCGGCTTCGGGATCTCGATTTCGGAGGTCGCCACCCACCTCTCATAGGGCCGCCCGTCGCGAGCGACCGCCCACTCCCGCCGAAGAAAGCCCGGCAGCCGGAGCGTCCAGGTCTGCGTGAGGATCGATCGGTTGAACCACCCGGTCGGGCCGTCGAAATAGGCGTAGGCCTCCTGGATGCAGTCGCCGAAGAAGCCGTCCTCGACGGAATGCGCCTTGCGGAGGTTGACCTTGAGCTCGGCGACGCTGAGCAGCGCGAGAACCTCGGCCTCGGTCGGGGGAGTCGTCCAGGTCAGGTTCATTTCCGCACGAAGTCCCTGACTGCCCGGTCGACATACCTCACAGGCACGTCTTCAACGCTTCCCACGCGGACCCGTCGGCGAGCTCCGCCGATGTCCACTGGCACCAGGCGAGCCTGTTCCTCCACGCGGTCCGATCGTGGTGAACGGGGATCTCGCCGAGGCGATGGTCTGTCACCGGCCATGCCATCGCTCCGCGGTCGAAGGTGATCGCCGGCCGGCCCGCAAGGACCGCGTCGACGCCTGAATTGGAGTTGAAGGTGACGACGAAAGCGGCGCTCTTCACGGCGTCCGCCAGGTCGCCGCCGATCAGCTCGGCGCCCGTGACGCGCGCGCCGTCCGCTTTGGGATGTGCCCGGAATCGCACCGGCAGGTCGCTGTCGGCATAGGCGTCGACGACCTGTCGGTACCACTCGTTGATGTCGACGTGAGCGATCGAGGCGTCGCCGGGCACTTGCCCCATCAGGAGGATGAAGTCGCCGCCGTCGAACTGCTCCCGCTCATGCTGCGCGAAAAGCCGGTCCCAGCGCTCGCCTGAATCGAGACACGCGGGGAAGGTGGCGCGCCCGTTGAGCCCGTTGAAGCCGGCCGCCGTGTGGACGAAGCGATCTCCGACGTAGCCCATCTCGAGGACGAGGTAGGGCTTGCCCGCGGCGCGCTGCGTCGCGTGCGATCGGACGGCCCTGTGATTCCACATGACGAAGAGGTCGCACGCCGTCGTCTGGTCGGTGGTCTCGGTCGGGGTAATGCCGTGCCTCCGGAGCCCCTCCATGAAGTCGAAGAGACGGTGCGCGGTATGGGATTCCCGATTCCTGGGAACCAGCACGCGCACGTCCATCATGCAAATCTCCCCGCGAGGACCGCCGGCAGCGGGCCGTTGTACGGCGCCACCGGAACGGACCGCTCCATGATCTTCTGAAAGTGCTCGAGGCTTTCCCAGCCGCCGGGCCATGATTTCGTGGCGCTCGCCCGGCTCTTCGACCACTTGAAGTGGAGGTAAGCCGGCATATCCAGCGCCTCGGACGGGAGCCGGCGCGCCGAGAACTGCTCGCAGCGCGCCCCTTGCGTGTAGAAGGTCTCCGGCGTGACGAGAAAGAGCCGCGGGTCCATCGCGGTATGGTGGCGCACGCCGAGGTTCAGGCCGGGCCCGACGATGTCGATCCCGTTGAACCGGACAATGTCGGAGCGGGCCGAAGCGAGCTTCAGGTCGATCCCGAGCCAGTCGAACGCGACCATGTCGCCGTCCCATTTCAGCGCGTGGCTGAAGCGGGTCTGCGCCAAAGTCCAGTTGTAGAAATACGAGCGGTCATAGACCGAATCGTCGGGGTGCTGATCGTGGCCGGGCCCGTTCGGGTGGCTGAGGAACGGGTAGTGGACGATCCTGATCTTCGGGTCGTCGATCGACCGCAGAACCTCCTCGGTCCGGTCAGTGCAGCACTGCAGCGCCGCGACGACCTCGTCGCACCACGGCAGGATCGACCGGATCGCCGGCTCAACCCACTCCTCCTCGTTCCGGAGCCTCACGGCGGCCGAGATGCCGTCCTCCCGCCCTTCCCACCAGCGGTAGCGGATGTTGAATTCGCGGAACCCCTCGCGGTTAACCAGCTTCATTCGATCAGGCCCCCTTCCTGGAGCGCGGCGATGTCCGCGAGATCCTTCGGCCGCGCCGAAAACGCCTTCCTCGCCGCGACGATGTTCAGGGCCGCGAACTTCAGCCCGAACGCCCAGAAATGATGCTCCGGATTGTGGATCAGGACGTCATCGCTGATCCGCCTGCCGGCGGTGCGGTGATAGCCCTCGGTCACCAGGTCCACGCCGTCGCCAATCGGCTGCGCCCTCCGGTCGAAGAGCCTCCTGCGGACCGCCGCGGTGACGGTGAGATCGATGTCGGTCGCCTTCCGGATGCCCAGCAGGTCGAGAATGCCGCTTCCCACCACGCAGGCGTCGGCCGGCGCGATCTTGAGCCGGCGCAGCGTGTCGTGCGCTGTCGCCAGCCAACGCAGCATCTCCTCGCTCGGCAGGCGGCTGCGGCGCAGGCGAAGGTGCTCCCGCGCCGTCGGCTGAAGCAGCAGGTTTGCGAGATGAAGGACCTCGGCCCGCGACGAAGATGCGTGACAGGTCGCATAGAGCGCGCGATCGACCTTCGGATGTGCTCGCTCCCGCATCCGCTCCTTGACCCGCCGCGCGGCTTTGGGGTCGCCTCGCGCGACCACCACCCGGATGACGCCGGACCCGGCAAGGATCTGGTCGACCTTCCCGCCAAGGCCGCCGGCGAGCCACGGAATATCCGCGTTGCCCGGCAGCGCGTAGACGTCCTGCACGATCGCCGCGATGGTTTCCGGCGCCTCCTTGAGGTCGACCACGCCGACGGCCTGAAACTCCGGCGCCAGGAGCCGCATGAGGCTACCGTTGTCGACCGTCCCCCAGAGCACGAAGACCACGGCGTCCGGCACCAGGCGAACATAATCGTCGAGGAGCGGGATGAGATCGTCCTTCGACAACCCCTTCGATCTCATCCAGGAGGCGCCCCACGGGCTCGCGAGCGTCGCCTCGTCGTGGATCTCCACCTCAACGTCGATCCCGAGCGCCAGCGCGGCCGCCACCCGATGCGCGCCGGCGAGAATGATCCCGTCCCGGCTCACCGGCACCGGATGGGCCTCGTCGAACCCCCGCGCGCGCATCGACGCCAGCAGGGCCTGCCCCGCGTCGACATAATCGTCGACGGTCCGCTTGGTCGACGGGCCGCCGTAGACGGAGTCCTTCTCGAATCCTCCGGTCCGCCGCGCGATGTGCCAGCGGTAGAGTTCCTCTTCCCGCGCCCCGCCCTGCCCTTTGAGCAGCGCGTCGAACCAGCGCGCCTTGAGGACGATGTCCAACCGTCGCGGGTGGAGCAGGCTTGCCGCCTTCACCTTCATGCTGCCGGCCGGATCTCAGTCTCGAGAATGCCGCGCGGGAACGCCTTGAGCTTCGTGCGGAGTGAGCAGTTCACCACCAGCACGCCGCGTTCGCGCATTGCCTCCGCGAGCGCTTCAAATTGAGCCCTGCGGAGATTCCAGTCGGGCGACTTGTGAAGAGCGCCGGGGTGATCGCCGAACCAATGCGGGCCGCCGTCCATGTCGAGCGCCACAAGCACGATCTTCGCCGCGCCGAGGTTTGCTGCGAGCTGGATGGACTGATAGGCGCTGTTCCCTCCGG
>JAHCJE010000153.1 GCA_026128865.1 Phycisphaeraceae bacterium
GAGTTCCAGACGCTGCACGCGCAGTTCAAGGACCGCATCCACCAGTTCGTGATGGGGCACTTCTTCCCCAGTTACGCCTTCGACCTCGACAAGACGCTGTACTTCTTCAGCAGCGGGCGGTTCGAGCCGCGGAACAAGGGGTTCGACCTGTGCCTGGACGCGTGCGCGCGGCTGAACGCGGAGTTGCGGCGTCGCGGGAGCGACGTGACGGTGGTGTTCTTCATCATCACGCGGCGGCCGACGCGGTCGCTGCTGCCGGAGGCGCTGCAGAGCCGCGGCGTGCTCAGCGAACTGCGCGAAGTCTGCGAGCACATCTCGGCCACGCTCGGCGAACGCATGTTCCGTGAGGCGGCGGCGGGCCGGCGTGTGAACCTGGATTCGCTGGTGGACGAGTACTGGCGGCTGCGGATGCGGCGGACGCAGGCGGCGTTGAAGACGGACCGGCTGCCCTCGGTCTACACGCACCACATGGACGACGCCGAGAGCGACGAGATCGTGCGCACCATCCGCCGCCTCGGCCTGCTGAACCACCCCGAGGATCGCGTCAAAGTCGTCTACCACCCCGACTTCATCAGCCCGACGAACCCGCTGTGGGGGATGGAGTACGAGCAGTTCGTGCGCGGGTGCCACCTGGGCGTGTTTCCGAGCGCGTACGAGCCGTGGGGGTACACGCCGCTGGAGTGCGTGACGATGGGCGTGCCGGCGGTGACGAGCGACCTGGCCGGGTTCGGGCGGCACGTCGCGGAGAACTTCGCCGACCACGACCGCTGGGGACTCTGGATCCTGCCGCGGCGCGGGCGCGACTACGCCGAGTCGGCCGACCTGCTCGCACGCCGGATGCTCGAGTTCTGCGGCATGGACCGGCGGGCGCGGGTCGCGCTGCGCAACCAGGTGGAGCAGCGTTCGTGGAACTTCGACTGGTCGCGCGTGTCGCGGCCGTACCACGTGGCCCACGACCTCGCGCTCGCGCGGGCGCGGGCGGGCACATACTGACCGAACGGCCCGGGGGTTGGGGGCTGCATGGCGCGCATCGCGGCGATGGAGGCGGAGTGGCTTGAGCCGGACGGCCTGGGCGGGTTCGCGTCCGGCACGGTGAGCGGCGTTCGCACGCGGCGCTACCACGCGCTGCTCCTGGCCTCGCGCACGCCGCCGACGGACCGGTTCGTCCTCGTCAACGGCCTCGACGCCTGGCTGACCGGCGGCGAGTGCCCCATGCCCCTGTGCGCGCACCGCTACGCGCCGGACGTGCTGCACCCGCGCGGCGACCGGTGGGTGGAGTCGTTCGTGCGCGAGCCGTGGCCGACCTGGACGTACCGGCTGCCGGACCGGACGCGCGTGCAGCACGAGGTGTTCGTGCCGCGCGGCAGGCCGATGGTCGTCCTCTCGTGGCGCCTGCTGACGGGGCGGAAGGGCGCCGGGCTTTCGGTGCGGCCGCTGATGTCGGTGCGCGATTACCACGCGACGCACCACGAGAACCCGGGTTTCAACGCGGCGAGCGAGCGGCGCGGCGACGCCGTCGTCTGGCGGCCCTACTACGGCGTGCCATCGATCACCGCGCGCACGAACGGTGTCTACCGCGAGGCGATGGAGTGGTACCGGCGGTTCCTGTATGCGGAGGAAGTGCGGCGCGGGCTGGACGCGGTCGAAGACCTCGCCTCGCCGGGGCACTTCGAGTTCGACCTTTCGGCGGGGGAGGCGTGGATGATCCTCTCCGCGGACACGCCGCGCGAGCCGGGCACGAGCGGCGAGCCGACGCTCGAGGAGTTGCGCCGCGGCGAGCGGGCACGGCGCAGCGCGCTGGGGACGGGGCTTGCGGCGTCCGCCCAGGCGTACGTCGTGTCGCGCGGGCTGTCGAAGTCGATCATCGCGGGGTACCCGTGGTTCACGGACTGGGGGCGCGACACGTTTATCTCGGTGCGCGGGCTGTGCCTGGCGACGGGCAGGCTGGAGGAGGCGAGGTCGATCCTCGGCGAGTGGTCGAGGTTCGTGGTGGACGGGATGCTGCCGAACAGGTTCCCCGATGCGGGCACGCAGCCGGAGTACCACAGCGTGGACGCCGCGCTCTGGTTCGTGCAGGCGGCGTGGGAGTTCCTCGATGCGGCGAAACACGCACGCCTGCGGTTGGAACCGGGGGAGGAGGAGTCGCTCCGGTCGGCGGTGCGCCGGATCGTCGCCGGGCACCTGCGGGGCGCGCGGCACGGCGTGCGCGTGACGGAGGACGGCCTGCTCGCGGCCGGCGAGCGCGGCACCAGCCTGACGTGGATGGATGCGCGAGTCGACGGGCGGGCGATCACGCCGCGCGTCGGCAAGCCCGTCGAGGTGCAGGCGCTCTGGATCAACGCCGCCCGCATCGCCGCCGAGATGGAACCCAAGGACGCGAAACTCGACGCGGCGTGGCGGCGGGCGCTGGCCTCGTTCCGCGAGCGGTTCTGGAACGCCGAGCGCGGGATGCTGCACGACGTCGTGGACACGGACCACGCGCCGGGCGCGGTGGACTCGTCGCTGCGGCCGAACCAGGTGTTCGCTGTCGGCGGGCTGCGGTGGTCATTGCTGGACGCGGAGCGCGCGGCGCAGGTCGTGGAGGTGGTGGAGCGCGAGTTGTGGACGCCGATGGGCCTGCGGACGCTCGGCCCGCGCGAACCGGGATACCGCGGGCGGTTCGAGGGCGGGCCGCTCGAGCGCGACACGGCGTACCACAACGGGACGGCCTGGCCCTGGCTGCTCGGGCCGTTCGTCGAGGCGTGGGTGCGCGTGCGAGGCGGCACGCCCGAGGCGAAGCGCGAAGCACGCGAGCGGTTCGTCGAGCCGCTGGTGCGCAACGCGGAGGCGGGCGGGCTGGGGCACATCGCGGAAGTCGCAGACGGCGACGCCCCACACCGCCCGGGCGGGTGCCCGTTCCAGGCGTGGAGCGTGGGGGAGGTGCTGAGGGTGGAGCGGGTGGTTCTGGCCGAGGGGAAAGGAAACGCGGAGTGGTGGATCGCGTGAGGGGGCGACGACGCGTCCCAGAGGCGCGCGTGTGGTCGCGGCTGGATTCCGTGGAAGTCATGGGGCGGGTCTTGACGCCGTGCGCTATGCGAGCGGGTCGGGGTGCTGGGCGAGAATCCAGTGGTAGACGCTCGGATACTCGGGGTGGACATAGAGCCGCTTCATGTCGAGCGGGTCGCCCTCGATGACGTAGATCGCTTCGTCGTTGCCACGTACGGCGTAGTTGCTGCCACGATCACCCCCGATGATGCGGAGGCTCGGATCCCACTCCGGCCGGCTGAGCGAATCGTGCGAGAGCCACCCGAAATCAGTGGCGATGCGCGCGTAGCGTTCGAACAGGGCTTTCACGTGCGGCGGCAGCCCATCCAAATCCGCGGCGACGGATGCCGGCTCGGTCAGAAAAAAGTCGGCGGCTTCGAGCGCCTTGAGTGCAAGTGTCCTCGCGTCTTCGAGTGACAGCGATTGCGATTTGTCGAGCGAGGCAAGGAACCGCTTCGTCTCTTCGTCGTCATCATCGGCTGTCCAGCGATCGAATGCACGATCCAGCCAGCGACCGAACCGAGTGCAGAGCAGGTACGTGATGAACGCAGCAGCCGCGCCGATCGCGATCGATGCCGGCGCCCCGAATCGCCAGGAGGCCAGCACAGCGACCCAGGCGACAATTGCACAGAACATGAGTTTGGTGTGCAGCAGGCTGCGATCGCACCGGCGAATGATCTCCTCCTGGTCCGGCCTCGTGTACTCGGGTTTGACCATGATCGGAGCTGTCCTTCGGCATGACTCGCATGCATGATAGTTGAGCCGAGGGTGGATCGGCCCGGGGGCTTGACCTATCTATCCGCGAACACTCCGTGCAGGTCGGAGTCGCCCGGCGATGACTCGTTGAACGAGCCGGTGGCTGTGGTTGCGTCGTTCGTGCGATCGGAGTTGTACCGATCCGTCCCGCCGCCGAGGTCGAGGAGTGCGCTGAAACTGAAGACGCGGGCGGCGTCGTAGTGATAGTGGTTTCCGCCCGAGCGTCCGTGTCGTGCGTCGCGGCTGAGGCAGCGGGCATCGACGTTGTCGCCGCGTGCGGTGCCGGCGCGGGAGGCGAGGGGGAGTACGATGGGACGGATCGGGTTCATACGCCTGCGTTTCCGGGCGGCGCGTTCGATGGGCGGTGAGGACGATCGACGCGGCGGAGGGGGGGGGATGACGGCGCGGGAGCGGGCGGCTCGATGGCCGGCGCCGCTCGGCGGCTTGCTGTGCGCTTGCGGGGTTTGGGTTTGGGGGCGGGTGCGCTGTTGGACTCGGGGCGCCGACGGCGGCTCAAAGCAGCCGGTGTCGGTGGTTCGACGGTGAGCGAGGCGACGGCCCGTTCGATCTCGGCGAGTCGGCGCTGGGCGGCTTCGACGGCGGCGATGGCGCGCGCTTGCAGTTCGGCGGCGGTGCGTTCGAGCGTCGCGGCGCGGCGTTCGAGGTCGCCGATGCGTGCCGCGGCCCGGTCGAGCGCGGCCAGGCGCTCGGCGAGGGCGTTCGCGGCGGCGCGGGCGGCATCGACGCGGGCGGCGACCTCCGCGCTCGCCCGTTCGAGTGTTGAGGCCAGCGGGCGGGCCGCGACGGCCGCGGCGTCGAGGCGGGCGCGGTGGGCGTCGGCCTCGGCGACGGCGGCGCGGAGGCGGCCGGCGAAGTGCTCGAAGGCGGTGGCATCGACGATGCGCGGCGTGATGAAGACGTCGTCGATGACGGACGGGGTCGGCGCGTGGCGGGTCATGCGGTGCCCTCCGTGGCTGGACCACGGCAGTGTACCGGAGGGAGCGAGCGTGCGGGCAGGGCTTCGGGGATCGGCGGCGTAGACTCTGGGCGTGCCGGGCAAGCGTCGGGTTTCGAAGGCCGGATCGGGCCGCGCACCGTCGCGGGGGCGGATCACCACGCCCGGCCAGCGAGCGACGCGCCCGCGGAAGGCCACGACGCGTGAGGAAGGGGAGCGGCTCCAGCGTGTGCTGGCGCACGCGGGGATCGCGTCGCGCCGGGCGTGCGAGGAGTTGATCGCCGAGGGGCGGGTGCGTGTGAACGGGCGGGTCGTGCGCGAGTTGCCCGTGTTCGTTCGGCTGGGCGAGGACACGGTCGAGGTGGACGGCACTCCGGTGAAGTCGCCCGAGCGGCACCTTTACATCCTGCTCAACAAGCCGGCCAAGGCGCTGAGCGCGGTGACCGATGAACCGGGCGCGGCTCGGCGAACGGTGCTCGACTTCGTGGACCACCCGTCGGGCGTGCGGCTGTACCCGGTCGGACGGCTGGACTACCACACGATGGGGCTGGTGCTGCTGACAAACGACGGCGAACTGGCGAACCGGCTCTCGCACCCGCGCTACGGCGTGGCGAAGACGTACCACGCGGTGGTCAAGGGCAGGCTCGAGGAAGATGCGCTGGCTCGCCTCGAACAGGGCATCTACCTCGCCGAGCGGCGCGAGGGGCGGACGGTCGGCGCCACGCGGGCCTCGCACGTCGGGCTGCGGATCGTCAAGCGCGATCGCGACGCGACGGTGCTGGAGGTCACGCTGCGCGAGGGGCGCAACCGGCAGGTGCGCCGGATGCTCGCGGCCGTCGGGTGCCCGGTGAAGCGGCTGGAGCGCGTGGCGATGGGGCCGCTGCGCCTCAAGGGCGTGGCGCGGGGCCAGTGGCGCGAGTTGACGGCCGCGGAGGTGCGCTCTCTGCGCAGGGCGGCGACGGCGGGCGAGCGTGAGGTCGGTCCGGGAGGTGCGGCATGAGCGAGCAGACGCCTGCGCGACCGGAGCGGGCGCCGAGCGCAACCCGGACGCTGCGCGTGGCCAAGCAGGTGGCGTTGCAGATCTACCGCACGCCGCTGCCCGCGATGGCGGCCGCGCTGGCGTACCGGACGATCTTCGGGCTGATCCCGGTGTTCGTGATCGGGCTGGTGGTGCTGGGGGCGTTCGCGACCAAGGAGCACGTGACGGACGTGGTGCGCGACCTTCTGCGCTACGCGGGGCTGACGGAGATCGTGATCGAGCCGGAGGCGGAGGCGACGGACTTCGGCGCGGTGGGGGCCGGGTTCCTGCCGATCGTGCCGACGGAGGGGGGGGCGGAGGCGCAGGAGGAGACGAAGGGGGCGGCGGCGCGTCTGGACGCCTGGGTCGAGCAACTGGTGCTGAACGTGCGCGAGGTGAAACTGGTGGCGATCGGGCTGACGGGCCTGGCGATGCTGGCGTACGCCGCGCTCTCGTTCGTGGTGGAGATCGAGCGGGCGTTCAACCGGATCTATCACGCGCCGACGGGGCGCTCGTGGCCGCGCCGCGTCACCCAGTACTGGACCATGCTCACCCTCGGGTCGGTCTTCCTCGTCGCGAGTTTCTACGTGGGCGGGTCGTTCACGGGGTGGGTGGCGAAGATCGACGGGGGGGGGGATCAGTCCGCGCTGGTGCCGATCGCGGGGTTCGCGGTGACGGTGGTCATCAGCACTG
>JAHCJE010000154.1 GCA_026128865.1 Phycisphaeraceae bacterium
CTCGATGGGGTCCAGGTCTTCGCGCTGGACGTTTTCCACGACCGCCCATTCGGCAGCGGTTTCGTCGTCAAGATCGCGGACGAGCGCGGGGACGGAGGCAAGACCAGCCAGGCGGGCCGCTCGCCAACGCCGCTCGCCGGCGACAATCTCGTACCGGGGATTTCCCTCGTTTTTATTGCCAAGACGCCGAACGATGATCGGCTGCATGACACCTGACCTGCGGATTGACTCAGCGAGGCCGGCCAGGGTCGTATCGTCGAATCGTGTCCGCGGCTGGAAGGGGCTGGGGGAAACCTGTTCCAGGGGAACTGCGACGATGCCTGTGGATGGCGCAAGTGTTTGTGGTACATCGGTTTGTGGATCAACACTGACCGGAGCAGGGGTTTCGAGCAGGCTGCTCAGGCCGCGCCCTAGCCGACGGTGTTTGGCGTTCATGCTGTGCATTATGCCAAGGTCCGGCGGTGATTGCTCGTCTGTCCCTGCAGACGAGCCAGATCTGCTGTACAAACATGGCGGAGGGTGCTATGCCGGAGGACCCGCACCACATCGAGATCATCGCACGCGGCCTGGCGGTGCAGGGGCAGCAACTGCTCGTCTGCTCGAGCCGCAAGCATGGATATCTGTACCTGCCGGGCGGCCACGTGGAGCGTGGCGAGTCCTCGGCGTCCGCGCTCGTGAGAGAGTTCATGGAAGAGACCGGTCTGGAAGTCGTGGCCGGCTCGTTGTTGCTGGTCAGCGAGAACGCGTTTACGCAGTCTGGGAGGGATCGTCACGAGATCAATCTTGTGTTCCACGTGGAACACCCCCCTACCTGGCCACTCCATGTACAAAGCTTGGAATCAGATATCGAGTTTCGCTGGATCGAGCTCGCTGCCGTTGTGGATGCCGATCTTCGCCCCGCCACGATCAAGGCCTGGGTAGTTGCCGGGTGCCGGCCCGATGGCTGGGTCTGGCATCGTGATGTCTGATCGGTGCCGAAGTAGGGGAGAGATCGGGCCGATAGCCATGTCGCGGCCTCCCCGCTGCCGCACGATGTCATGGCAGATACGAACCCGATCAACCCCGCCGATCCGGAGGCGCAGCTTGACAAGCTGCAGGGGGAGATCGACCGACTTCGAAAGGACCTGGACAAGTCAAGACAGCTCGCGATTCTCGGCGTCGCAGCCGGGATGATCGCGCATGAACTGAACAACGTGCTGACGCCGGTGCTGGGATACGCGAAGGCAGCCTTGGCCCGTCCGCAGGATACCGATCTGGTTCGAAAGGCGTTGGAACGATCCGCGGACGCCGCTGAGCGCGCGGGCAGGATCACAAGCACGGTCCTCGCTCTCGCGAGGGGTGATGCACGGTCTGGAGGGTGGTGCGATGCGCATGCCTGCGTCGAAGCCGCGATCGAATGTCTCGGGTGTGACCTTGCGCAGGAAGGGATCGAAATGATCGTGAATGTTCCACGTGGAACATTGGTTGCGATGGCTGCTACCTCGCTCGAGCATGTGATGCTCAACCTGATCCTGAATGCCAAGGCAGCCATGGCACCTGGCGGGGGACGGTGCGAGGTTGCCGTCGTGCCTTCGCCGACACCAGAAACACATCTCGTCCTCGAAGTCACCGACACGGGCAAGGGTATTCCCTCGGATGTTCGTGATCGTCTCTTTCAGCCGTTTGCGTCGTGCGGCGGAACGGGGCTGGGGCTGGCCGGGTGCCGAGGCATGGTCGAGGCGGGGGGGGGGGCGATCCGTGCCGAGGAGGGAGCGGGGGGGGGTACGCGAGTCGTGTTGGATCTTCCGCGCGTCGCCGGGAGGCCGATGGCGACGGCGCGGTGCGCCTGAAGCGAAGCTGCCGCGGCATGGCGTCAGGGCAGGATCACAACATCGGCCGGATCGACCGCGATTGCGAGGGTGAGAGCGTGCTGCGAGAGGGGGGGGGGATTGAGTTCCGCGGCCTTCACTCGTGTGCCGCCCTGCAGTTCCAGCGTGTGCTGCGCGGTCTCGCCGAGGTAGAGGGTATCGAGCAGGCGGGCGGGGAGAGAGGAGTCCTGTGGCCTGGGGCCTGAGTCCTGAGGAGAGGGCAGGAGGCGGATGGCTTCGGGCCGGATGCTGAGCGTGACGCGGGAGGCCGGGGCGGGGCGATCGTTGGCGCCGCGTTCTCCGTCATCCGCGATGAAGGCGGCGAGTTCGCCCGCGGGGGTGCGGAGGCGTGCGATGCCGCCCTCGACGCCCAGGACTTCGGCTTCGAGGAAGTTGGTCTCACCCAGGAACTCGGCGACGAAGCGCGAGCGTGGGCGGCGGTAGAGGTCCGCCGGCGCGCCGAGTTGCACGACGCGGCCCGCGTCCATGATGGCGACACGGTCCGCCATGCTCAACGCTTCCTTCTGATCGTGGGTGACATAGACCGTGGTGAGGCCGGCCTGCTTGCAGATTCGCCGGATCTCGGCGCGAAGCCCTACTCGCATCCTTGCGTCGAGGTTCGAGAGCGGCTCGTCGAGCAGCAGCACATCGGGCCGGACGACAAGGGCACGGGCGAGGGCGACGCGCTGCTGTTCCCCGCCGGAGAGCTGGTTCGGCTTGCGCTTGGCATACTCGCCCATGCGAACGGCGTCGAGGGCCTCCCGTACTCGTGAGGCTGACTCGGGGGAGGGGACGCGCCGCACGCCCAGGCCGAACGCGACGTTCTGCTCGACGGTCATGTGCGGCCAGAGGGCGTAGGACTGGAAGACCATGCCGGTGTTGCGCTTGTTGGGTGGGAGGCGGGTCACGTCGCGGTAGGAGAGAGGGGGTGTGACGGGACGAGGAAGTGAGGAAGGGGGAGACGTCGTGGACCCGAATGCGATTGTCCCGTTCGTGGGTTGGATGAAGCCGGCGATCATGCGCAGCAGCGTGGTTTTTCCACAACCCGAAGGGCCGAGGAGGAAGAACAGTTCGCCAGGCTCGACCTCGAGCGTCACGCCGTCCACGGCGCGTGTGCGCCCGGCGCGTGAAGCAGACGGGAACTCCTTGACCAGGCCGGCGATTCGTATGGCTGTGGCCATGAAAAGTGAGCGTAGCGAGGAGGCCCAAGGCAGGTGAAGGCGAGGGAGTCGGCGAGTCGAGGAGAGTTGGTTGGGGATCTGAGGGAGTGTGGTAGGATGGCGGCATGAGGCGTGCGGGTCAGGCAGTGGGAGCGATTGTTCGGTTGCAGCGGCTTCGTGCCGTGCGTGAACCGGGCGTTGCGGTGGGTGAGATCGCGAGAGCGGTTGCTGAGGGTCTGGAGCGCGAGCGTCGGCTCACGGGCGGGCTGGCGGGGGCGTGGGCCGCGCTGTGCCCGGCGGAACTGTTCGAGCGGTCGAGGGTGGTGCGTTTCACCGCAGGCGTCGTGACGGTCGAAGTGGCGGACGCGGCAACGCGGTTCCGCGTGGACCGATGGTTGCGCTCGGGCGGCCGGGCAGCGCTGCAGGCCCGAGCGGGGGGGGGGATTCGCCGCGTGATGCTGCGAGTGGGGGGGACGCGGGGCGTCAGAGCGAGCGGGGACTAGCGGATGGGAGTTGGGAGCAGACAGCCCGCCTGCCGCGTCCGCCGCGCCGCGTGCGCGGCCGCGATGCGCAGCCCGATCGGTGAGATCGTCGTCATCGCGCGCGACGGAGCGGTCGAGTGCGTGCGGTTCGTTGATGCGACGTTGAATGACTCGTCCGCGAGCGGGCCGTGGAGCTTCGACGATGGCTCGCGCGAGGTGTGTGAGGCAGTCGCTCAGCTGCGGTCCTACTTCGCCGGGGAGCTGTCTGTGTTCGACCTCCCCCTCGCGCCATGGGGAGGACGTTTCCAGTCCCGCGTTCTTGAAGAGGTGCGCAGCATCCCCTTCGGCCGCACGCGGACCTACGGTGAGATCGCACGGAGGATCGGCAACGAGGGCGCGTCACGGGCCGTCGGGGCGACCAACGGGCGCAACCCGTGGCCGATCGTCGTGCCCTGCCATCGCGTGGTGGGGTCGGGCGGCAGGCTCACCGGCTACGGCGGCGGTCTGTGGCGCAAGGAGTGGCTGCTGGGGCACGAGGGGGGAGCGTTCCTGTTAGCGCGGGACAGCGCGCGTGCATGAGTGTCGTGAGCCGACGCGGAGCCGGCTTCCATTGATCGTGTCAGGAGCGCCCGCTGATCCGAGAGCCGACGTTGGGAGTCGAACCACGCCGCGGAGTGGGGGTTTTGAACGCTGTTGCGTGGGTTCCTATGCTTCCGACCGTTGGCCCAGGGGCGGTGGCTCCTGGGCCTTGCAGTCTGGTGAGGCGCGGGTTCCCGGTTGCGAACTGGAGGTTTGAGGATGCACGGTCTGATCGAGCCGCACGGCGGCACGCTGGTGAACTGCTTGGTGGATGACGTTCGTGCGGGGGCTTTGCGGACGCAGGCGGAGGGTCTTCCGAAGCTTCTGCTGACGGCGAAGCAGTCGTGCGACCTGGAACTGATCGCCAACGGCGGGTACAGCCCGCTGACGGGGTTCATGGGTGAGGCGGACTTCGAGAGCGTCTGCCGGCACATGAAGCTGACGAGCGGCGAGACGTGGGCGATCCCGATCCTGCTGGCCGTGAAGAAGGAGAACGCTCCGAGAGTGGGCAGCCGCGTCGCGCTGATCGCGCCCAACGGCGTGCTGCAGGGGGTGATGACGGTCAAGGAGGAGTTCGTCCACGACAAGAAGCTCGAGATTCCCAGCGTGTTCCGCACGGAGGACGCGGCGCACCCCGGCGTGGCGCAGGTGCTGGCCGAGGGCGACGTGTGCCTGTCCGGGCCGGTCGAGGCGCTGACGCTGTGCGTGGACCCGAAGGGGCCTGAAGCGTTCCTTGATCGGCGGTTGACGCCGGCGCAGACACGGGCGGCGTTCGCGGATCGGAAGTGGCGGACGGTCGTCGCGTTCCAGACGCGCAACCCGATCCACCGTGCGCACGAGTACGTATGCAAGTGTGCGCAGGAGATCTGCGACGGGCTGCTGATCCACCCGCTGGTAGGCGAGACGAAGAAGGGCGACATTCGCGCGGACGTGCGGATGCAGGCGATCGACGCGCTCGTTCAGCGCTACTTCAACCCCGCCACCACGCTCGTCAGCGTGCTGCCCGCCGCCATGCGCTACGCGGGCCCGCGCGAGGCCATCCACCACGCCATCATGCGGAAGAACTACGGGTGCTCGCACTTCATCGTGGGGCGCGACCACGCGGGCGTGGGCACCTACTACGGCACGTACGACGCGCAGAGGATCTTCGATGAGATCGATCTGGCGGCGTTCGGCGTGACGCCGCTGAAGTTCGAGCACACGGGCTACAGCAAGTCGTACGGCGGGATGGTCTCCGGCAAGACGTTCCCGAAGATCGAGGGGGACATCATCAACCTCTCGGGGACGGCGGTGCGCGAGCTGCTCTTCAAGGGCGAGCGTCCGCCTGCGGAGTTCAGCCGTCCGGAGGTCGCGGACGTGCTGATCGCGGCCGCCAAGGCGGGGACGCTGTTCGTGGAGTGAACGAGCGGGGTGCCGGGGGCCGCGGCGCTTCAGCGGCGTCTGCGGTGTCGTGCGCCGAGTGCGCCGAGCGCAAGCAGTGCAAGTGTGCCTGGCGCCGGGGCGTGGTCCGTGTGGATCACGATGTTGTCCATGAACGCGCTCTGAAAGAACGGATTCGCGCCGGCACGGAACAGGACGGACGAGAACGTCTCTCCCTGAGCGGCGGCGAACTCGACGCGCGTCGGCGGATCGACGGAGATGTCCGAGTATCCGAAGAAGCCGAACGCGGAGCCGAGCCGATCGCCCGTGCCGTCGAGGCCCGTGTAGGCGTGGATTTCCGCGGTGTCCTGGTCCTGGCCGAAGTCGCCGAACTCGATCGAGATCGCGTAGACGGGCATGGTGAACGAGATGACGAAGTAATCGTCCTTGAAATAGTTGAAGGTGGGGGAGAGGTGCTTGCTTCCCCAAGAAGCGGGGAGGGTCTCCCCGGTCGAGTTCCACACCGTGAACTTTTCGCCGCTGGTCCGCTTGATTACAGCGGCGAAGCCGTCGCGCACGAGCAACAGCGCCGTCTTGTCGCCCGCGGAACGATCCGGGTTGCCGGGAAACTCCTCGAAGTCGAAGACGACGACATCGCCCGCGGGCGATCCCGAAGCACACGAAGCAGCGAGTACGGCACACACGGCGGCCGGGAGCCGAATCATGGCCTGGCCTCCCCGATGCGAGGTTCCCACCCTGCGGCGCTCGCGCCCACCGCGCTCACGCCCGGTTTGTCCATGCTTCCGATACGGACCGAAGGTCAGTGCGGGTTCCGTGAATCGGCGCGTCTTGCACGCTCCTCGCGGACGGCTTCGACAGCCTGAGCGATGGCGGCCGAGAGGTCGTCGTTCACGATGAAATGATCGTAAACCCCGCTCCGACGGGCTTCTGCGATCTCTCGCCGGGCTTCGGCGAACCGTCGCTGGATCGCTTCCTCCGGTTCCCGTTTCCGGGC
>JAHCJE010000155.1 GCA_026128865.1 Phycisphaeraceae bacterium
TTTGCAGATGGTTGAAGGGTTACGTCAATACATCGCGCACATAGGTGCAGTGTTGGTTTCGGCCATGCCAGTCGTTCCGCAGTTGTGCCTGCCGGGGTGCGGGTCCTCGCAGCGGCCGCTGGAAAATACCTCGACATTGGAACGGAGTCGCACGATGAACACTCAGGATATTAAGGATGAATATAGTGGAACGATCGACGCCGCATCGCGGGGGCAAGGCGCACTTGACAGTCTGAAGAGGGTGAGCGTGCTCATGTCTCAGTGGAATCCGATCTTCAGCACGAAGGACGATGTCATTGAGATCATGGGCGTCCCGACTCAGGCGACGGACGCCGCGCTTGTGTATAGGTTTGATTCGGGGCGTTTTTCTGCGGAATGGCAGTTTCATCTTGCCGGGAATCGTGTCTTTGGAGTCAGGTTCGTCCCTGGACACTGAACTATAGATTGGCACGGCACAACAAACACATGGTTGAGAGGGCGAGAGACATGAGGTGGCTTCTCGCTGACTGGGGCAGGAGCAAGCGTGAGCGTTTCGACGCGGTCGTCAAGGGCCTGCGCGGCCTGGGGCACGACGTCGTCAGGCTCCCCCGCAACGACATGAAGCGGCGGCCGGACCTGCTGGAGGCCATCGAGTGCGGCGGGTTCGACGCGATCATCACGTGGCAGCGGTTCTTCCGGATGCAGCGCGACATCCGCGGCGCGCTCACGCGGTCGGGGATACGCACGGTCTACATGGATTTCGGCTTCGTCCCGCACTACCGATCCGTCGTCTTCGACACCGAGGCCGAGAACGCCACGTCGAGCTGGCCGGCGATGTGGCGCAGCGGCGGGGTTCCGACACCGGAGCCGGAGTTCATGGCCGCGGCGGAGCGGCTCGTCGAGGATGCGGCCGCCCGGGTGGCCCGGCTCGACTGCCCCCTCGGCGACGACAGCGAAGTCCCGCGCCGGCCGTTCATCTTCGTCCCGTTGCAGCGGACGGGCGACTCGGTCGTGAAGTACGACTCGTCCGTCCACGATTTCGGGGCCTTGGTCCAGCGCGTGCTGGAACTCGCGGAAGACCGCTGGTTCGTGGTCATCAAGACGCACCCGCTGGATCGTGACCTGGACCTCGGCGTGCCCGATCACGAGCCGGGCCGGCACGTGGTGCTGCGGAGCGCGTTCGGCGAGGCGAACGAGGCGGCGTGCGACTGGCTGCTCGCCCACGCCTCGGTGGTCGTGGGGATCAACAGCAACATGCTCTTCCGGGCGATGTGCTTCGGCACGCCCGTCATCGCCACGGGGCGGGGGTGGCACTCCGGGAGCGGCGTCGTACATGAGGTGGACGGCGTGGCCGGCCTCGAGAGCCTTTCCGTGCCCGATCTCGACAGGTCGGCGCAGGTTCGATACATCGGCTTCGCGCTCTCCCGACAGTTGCAGTTCTCGGAGTTGACCGATCCGGGAAAGTTGGGTCCGCTGCTCGCTCGTCTTGAGCCGCAGGAGCGGAAAGGGAGAGCCGTGCATCGGAAGAAGGAAGCGGGCATGAGCAAGGTTCCGCGGGTGTTCCACCAGATATGGCTTGGTGGTGATGTTCCTGAGGGGCTTCTGCGCGTGCAGCAGCGGATGCTGGAGTTGCACCCGGGGTGGGAGCACGTGCTGTGGACCGAGGACACGCTGCCTCCGCTGATCAACGCCGAGCAGTTCGACGAGGCACCCGAACCCCAGTTCAAGGCGGATGTGGCGCGGTACGAACTGCTGGCGCGCTTCGGCGGCGTGTACGTAGACTTGGACTTTCTGTTCCTTCAGAGCATCGAGCCGCTGCTGGAGAACTGCGACCATCTCCTGGCGTGGGAATCGCTGGGGCTGATCAACAACGGGATCATGGCGTTCGCGCAAAACCATCCGCTGGCGTGGGCGTTGGTGCGCGAACTGCCCGCGAGCTTCAGGCTTTTCGAGGGCACGTCGGACCTTCTGCGGAGTGGGCCGCAGTTCGTCACTCGCATCGTCGAGGAACGGTTCCCGCGCGCGACGATCCTCCCGCCGCAGTTGTTCTTCAGCGTCTCGCCAGGCGCGCTCAACAACGGGAGTTTGACGCCGCACCCGGCGGCCGTGGCCGTCCATCTCTGGAACTACCGCTATGGGAGCGAGGACGGGTATCTCCTGCCCGGCATCGGCCAACTGCTCGACAGCCTGGAACCCCCCAACCCACGACCACGCGCCACGTCTTCGCCTCGCGCTCGACACGCCGATACGGCGTGTCCCGTTCCACTAGCGTGAAGCCGGCTTCGCCGCAACGGTGTCGCTATCTGGCTCTGTATTCGAGGCTTGCGACGGTGACGTCGTCGGAGAGGTTGTCGGTGCCGGCGAAGCGTCGCACGGCTTCGAAGAGGCTGTTGACCTCCGCGTCCGTCGAGTCGGCGTCGGCGAGCGTGGCGAGGATGCGGTCGAGGCCGAACTCCTGCCCCTCGGGCGAGGGCTGCTCCACCACGCCGTCGGAGAAGACAATCATGCGTGCGCCGATCGGGAAGGGCGCCTGCTCGCTCTCATAAGGCACGTCTGCATCAACGCCGAGCGGAAGCCCCCCGCTCGCGTCCAGCTTGTGCGGCCTGCCCGACGCGGAACGGTACAGCCAGTGCCCATGCCCGGCGTCGACGAAACGAACCGCGTTCTGCACCGGGTCGAATACCCCAGCCCAGAGCGAGATGAACCTCCCCGAGACGATCTGGCGGCTGATCTGGGCGTTGACCTCGTTCAGGGCGACAGCGGGGTCCGGGTCGTGCCGAAGCGCCTGGTTGAGCATGGTCTGCGTTGTGGCCATGAGGATCGCCGCGCCGACGCCCTTGCCCGCCACGTCGCCCAGATAGGCCGCGACGCGGCCGTCGGGCAGGGGCATGATGTTGAAGAGGTCGCCCGCGACCATGCGCCCCGGGCGCATGCGCATGAAGTAGGCGAGGGGTCCGATCTGCCCGTGGGGGGGGGGCATGAGGAGTTTCTGGGCGGCGGCGGCCGCGCCCACGTCGCGCATGATCTCCTCGTTGAGTTTCTGGAGGCTCGCCCGCTTGAGGTTGGCGAGGGCGAGGCCGAACATGCGGCAGACGGCCTGGCAGAAGGCGGCGGCGTCGGCCTGGACCTGCGATTCCTGGTGTCGGGCGTCGAGGTAGAGATACGCCGCGACGGTGTCGCCGATGTACACGGGCGCACAGAGCGCGGAGTGGATGCCGAGGCGCATGATGGACTCGCCGTACGCGCCCGGCTGCGACTGGCTGGTCAGGCGCACCACGCCTCCGCCGGAGGCCGCGTTGATGAGCGAGCGTGAGAAGGCGAGGTCGTGGGACGGGGCGTCACGCTGGCTGGGGCCTCGGTAGCCGATGACTTCGACGTCCGCGCCGCTCGTACGGATGAGGGCAGCGCGGGGGAAACCGGTGCCGCTTGTGACCGCGTCCAGCACGGCCTTGGCGAGCGAGTTCTCGTCGGGAGAGGCGTTGATCTGCGCCGCGCACTCGATCAACAGTTCCAGCCGCTGCTGGGCGATCGAGCGGAGTTCCTGCTGCGGGACGTGCTGCACGCGATGGCCCGTCGAGGCGAAGTCGTTCGTCGTCGGCAGCGTCGAAGGTGGGGCATCCGCCGAGCGGACGCGGAAGGTCCATGGGCCGATGCGGAGCAGGTCGCCCTCGTTGATGGGCGAGGGGGTGTTCACCTCAAGGCGTACGCCATTGACGAAGGTCCCGTGCCGGCTTTCGAGGTCGGTGACGAACCACGTGTCAGCGCGGAACGCAACCATGGCGTGCCGGCGCGAGACGGTCTGGTCGGCGAGCTGCGCCTCGCACATCGTGCCGCGCCCGAGCGTACAAGGCTTGCCCGCGTTGATCTCGACAGGGTCGATGGGCGGCCCGGCCAGCGGGTCGAGACGGATGACGTTCTCAAGAATCGAACTCGCGGTCATCGCGTTCGCCACCGACCCCTCGGCCTCAGCCTGGGGAACACACAAGCGTACCCGCATCCCCCGCTCTCGTCAGGTCCGCCCGCCGTTCACAGGCACCCGGCGTTCCACAGGTTCAGGTACTGGATGAAGTCCAACGTGGTGACCGTGCCGTCGTCGTTGACGTCCGCGCGCAGGTCGCCGGAAGTGAACGCGTTCAGGAAGGCGATGAAGTCGAGCGTGTCGACCCGAGCATCGCCGTTGAAATCGGCTACACACGGGGAGTAGAGAATCCGCACCGTAGCGACATTCGAGTCGCCTGTCGCGCTCGTCACTCGGAAGGTCATCGTGTCCATCCCTGTCGCGCCGGCGCCGGCCCGGATCAGCCTGAACGGGCCTTCGGGGCCGGGGATGACGGACGCCTTGGCGGGCGACGTCAGGATC
The DNA here is from genome assembly GCA_026128865.1 of Phycisphaeraceae bacterium. GTDB lineage: Bacteria > Planctomycetota > Phycisphaerae > Phycisphaerales > UBA1924 > CAADGN01. Next base: position 4,340 of record JAHCJE010000155.1, read on the forward strand.
TCGAACCCCACGGGCACATCACGGTCATCGAATGTGTGCGGCAGTTCGACCAGCGCATCGTCGCCCGGCTTCACATGCACGGAGTAATCCGACGCCACGGGCGGCTGCCCGCTCGGGGTGGCGCCGCTGAATGACACGGTAACCTCGACCGGCGCTGAGCGTACCCGCATGCCGTCGGCATACAACGCTTCTGCCTGAAGCCGGGAGACTCCCGCTCCGAGCGTCCAGCCGTGCACCGTGAGCGACGCCGGCGATGCCTTCGAAGCGGCGACCACGCGGCCATGCTGGAGCAGCCTGACCTCGCGCAAACCCGATCCCGCAGCGTCAAGGTCAAAGGTGAATGCCGTGTTCCAGTTGCCGCTGAACGTCGCTCCACCGATGGAAGCCGAACGCCCGCGGTTGTTGACCACCAGCGGCCCAACCCAGGTGCCTGTTGACCGAACGTCCGTGCTGTCGTACCCGAGAACGCGCATGTCGTGCCAGCCGTCGCTCAGGAGCGTGCTATCGAGCGTGAGGGTCTGGAAGAAGAACACCCGGTCATAACGCTTCCCGTCAACGAGGAGATCGAACTCGACCACCGATGCTCCTGGCTTCGTCGTCGTTCCGGACTGGGTGAGGTTGATCGTCCCGCTGACCGGCCCCTCAGGCGGGTTCACCACCGTGACCGTCGGGACGTGATCGTGCGGGCGCGTGATCGGGTCGCCGTACAGCAAGCCCTGGAACGGCACCGCGGAGACCGCACGGAATACGGACTCTCCGAGCGACATGCCCTGGAAGTAGTAGAGGTGCATTCGAGCGTGCGGGAACTTGCCGGGATAGTTGCACGGCTCCTGGACGGTGCCCCAAGTGCCGCTCGCGCCGCTGGCGATCCAGTGCGACATCTTGGTCTGCGAGCCGGTGTCGAACATTCCCGCGAAACTCGTCAGATGGTCGCAGAACGCACCCGGCAGGATCGTCATGTCCGCGCTTGGCACGTCGAGCGACGCGATGCCCGTCATCACGCCCAGGCAGTCATGCCTTCCATTCGGCAGGACAGCCATCTGATGCTCGGCTTGCCCTCCCAGGGAAACGATCGAAGCGACCGCGGCTGGGTACGCGCCGTGCCGCGGCCCTGATCGAGCCTGGTCGGTCGTTTGCATGAAATAGAACGTACCGGGCGGCCGCACGCCGTCGACGGCCGCGGAACGGTCGATCATGTCGAAGAGTTCGCTCGGCGTGTTGCCCCGCTGGCCGGTGTAGCCGAGCATCGCACCGATGAAGTATCGGCGCGCGTCCGGGCTGTCGCTGGGAAACCCGTTGAGCCACCGGATCTCGCTGTCGAACGCGCGAGGAGCGTCCGTCCCGCTGTAGTAGCGGTTCGGTGTCAGGACGCCCATGCCTCCTGCGAGCACCTCGTCCGCCATGAACGCGAGCGAGTACGCCCCGCTGAGCGAGAACCGAGTGACCGGTGAGCACCCGTCGATCACCAGCCCCGGCGCGCTCACGAAAAAAACGTCGGCCGGTGCGATGACGATGTAGTCGATCTGCTCGGCCAGTCCGCGCTCCTTGATCGTCGCAAACAACGCCGCGAGGTTGAACTGGGCAAACGACGCGAAGTTCGTCGCGCCCGGCTCCATGTAGAGCACGTTCGAGTCGGGGATGTCGCGTACTGCCTTGTAGTGGTGGCCGAGCTGCAGGCTCCGGCGGTCGAGCGGGTCGATGATGAGCAGCACGTTCTCGGGCGACCCGCCGGCACGAGCAACCCCCGCCGTGAGGCACAGACCGAGAAACGCGACATCAAAACACCGATTGACTGGACCGCCTCGGGACATGACCGTTGCTCCACCCCCCACCAGGTTGCCCCGGAGCGCGGTTGCAGCGTTCGCATGCCCCGTCACGCCCCGTGTTTGCTCAGCGATTCCCTCTTCGCAGTCTAACTCAGGCGGGCAGGAAGCCCAACAGAACCGAGTAGAAACGGCGGTGAGAGAAGGGCCTGAGACGCCCGCACATAACACGAACACGCCCGCACAGCCCGCAATACTCGGGCATCTCCCGGTATGCTGCGGCCATGTCCGACTCGGGGGAGCGTGAAAAGCC
>JAHCJE010000156.1 GCA_026128865.1 Phycisphaeraceae bacterium
GCGGGGGGGGCCCGGCGCGGGGGGGGGCGTGCGAGCGGGCTGCTGCGGCTGCTGAACCTGCGCCGGCACGAGCAACGCGACGAGAGCGAGTTGGAGCATCGGGTTCTCCTCCGGCATTCAGTCCGGGATGACGGTGAAGCGCGGCGAGCCGTAGGTCGCGTCGCCATCGGCGGTGACCTCGATGCGTTGGTACCCACGCCGGACGTAAAACTTGCTCGGTGGCAGGCCTGCCTCGTCGGCCTGCACGACGTACAGGCGCATGGGGTCGGTCCAGGGCGCCGCGACGGGGCCAAGGGCCGCGCTCTGTCCGGGGGCGAGCCGCGTCGTGACGAGGCGGACCGGCTCATCGACGAGGCGGTCCTGCGAGAGCCACGCGGTGATGGGGACGCTCATGCGATTCGTGACATCCACAGTGTACGTGGTGTTACACCCGCCGAGCAGGAGTGCGCCAACCGCAGCGAGCCCCGAGCACACCATGAGACGTGTTGCCGACCGTCCGAGTGTTCGTCGCTGCATGGCTGGCTCTCCTGGTTCGGTTCGGCGGTCGTGCCGGCTCAAGCGGGCAGCATACTCACTTCGACTCCGACCCCGCCAGTTCGGCCTTGAGCCACGCCTTGGCGGACTCCCAGTCCCGTTTGACGGTGCGGGGTGAGCAGTCCATCGCTTCGGCGATCTGCTCGATGCGGAGACCGACGAAGAAGCGGAGCATAACGACACGGAAAGTCCGTGCGTCGGTGCGTTCGAGTTTGTCGAGGGCCTCGTTGAGGGCGAGGAGTTCGCCTGCGGACTCCGGGCGCGGGGAGAAGCCGGTGTCGAGCGGAACTCGCTTGCGCCCCCCCCCGTGCTTGAGAGCGTGTCGGCGCCGGGCGTCGTCGATGAGGATGCGGCGCATGGTCTGGGCGACGGCGGCGAAGAAATGGCCGCGGCTTTCCCACTCGGCCTCGGGTGTGGAGAGAACTTTGAGGTAGGCCTCGTGGACGAGGGCGGTCGGCTGGAGGATGCCGCTGGCGCGCTCGAACTTCATCTGCGAGTGCGCGTAGCGACGCAAGTCGGCGTAGAGGCGGTTGAACATCTCTTCCGAACGCGCGCGCGCGGCATCGCCGGGATCACGGCCGTCGGACGGCGGCAGCGGTGGTGCGGTCCCCTCCATGCCCGGCAACCTTAGCCCTCGCGCGGGCCGTGGCACAACACGCGCGAGCCGTGACCGGATGGGGGGTAGGATGCACGCACGGAGCGCGGGGTGCGCTCCCGTCGGCACGCGGAGAGCGTATGGAGCAGGCCCCGGGACGAGTTCGCGCCGCGCTTCTGATGGTCGCCGCCGCGGCGATCTGTTGGCTGGCAGCGGTGAACGCCCACGCTCAGCCCGCTGTGCCGCCCGACCCGCCCCGGCTGGAGGTCGTCGAACAACGGCTGGCTGCGCTCGCGGAACGGACGGACCTGCCCGAAACGGCACGCACGGAACTGACGGGGCTGCTTCAACAGACGATGGACGCGTTGCGCTCGGCGCAGGGCTTCGAGGCGCAGATCGCTGAGTACGACCGGCTGATCGCCGAATCGCCTGCGCTGCTGGAGCGCATCAGGGCGGAGTTGTCGGACCCGCCGCCCGCGCCGGTTGTGGACCTGCCGGCGGGGGCGACCGTGCAGGAGGCGGAGCAGCGGCTCGCGGACGCGCAGGCGGAACTGGCCGCGGCGCGGGAGGAGTTGGCGCGTCTGGAGGCGGAGCCGGAGCGGCGCTCGCAGCGACGGACGGAGATCGCGCAGCTCGTGGCGCAGGGAAGGGCTCGCCTTGCGGAACTGGACGAGCGGATCAGCCTGGTGCCGGCTTCCGAGGACGAGGTCGAGCGCGCGAGGCTGGACCTGCTGCTGGCGCAGCGGCGTGCGCTGGCGTCGGAGATCACGAGTTACGAGAAGGAGCGCGGGCGGTACGACGCGCGGCGCGAGGTGCTGCCGGAGCAGCGCAACCGGGCGGCGCGGCGCGTGGCGATCCTGGAGTCGGCGGTGTCGGCGTGGCAGGCGGAGGCGCAGGAACGACGCCGCCGGCAGGCGGAGGAGCAGGCGCGCGAGGCGCAGCGGCTTCGGCGCGAGGCGGCCGCGCTGACACCCGCGCTGCGGGAACTGGCCGAGCAGAACCAGGAGATCGCCGACGCGCGGACGGGGCGCGACGGGATCGCGGAGCGGCTGGCCGAGGCCCGGGCGGAACTGACCGCGCTGCCGCAGGAGACCGGCCGCCTTCAGCGCGAGTTCGACTCGGTGAGCCGCAAGGTGGACACGGCTGGCGTGACCAGCGCGGTCGGGCAGCTGCTTCGTCGGCAACTGGACCGCCTGCCGGACGAGTCGCTGTTGCGGCAGCGCGCTCGCGAGCGGCGAACGGCGGTATCCGACAGCCAGATTCAACTGCTGCTCGCGGACGAGATGTCGGCGGAGATCCGCGACGAGAGCCGGTACGTCACGGAACTGATCGCTCGCCTCTCGCCGCCGCCGGCGGAGGTGGAGGAGCAGGCGATCCGGGAGTTGGCGCGGGAGTTGCTGGCGCAGCGTCGTGCGCTGCTTGCCGCGCTGACCGAGGACCACGAGTTGTACGTCGAGCGCATCGCGCCGGAACTTGACGCGCTGAACCGGCACCTTCTGCTGGCGACGGAGCAGTTCCGTGGGTACGTGGAACGGCGCATTCTGTGGCTGCGCAGCGTCCGGGGGGGCGTGCTCCCGAACCCGGCGCAAGCGTGGCAGGCCGCTCGCTGGCTGGTCGCTTCCCCGGAGTGGCCCGAAGCGGCGCGCCGAGCGTGGCAGCGTTCGACGACGGACACGCTGGCAACGGGGTTGTCGGCGCTGCTGCTCCTGCTGCTCGGCAGCGCCTCACCTTGGGCGACTCGGAGACTGGCGGCACTGGCGGAGTCGTGCCGACGGTTCACGACGGACTCCTACGGGCTGACGATCCGTGCGTTGGGGCTGACCGCGCTGAAGGCCGCGCCGATCCCCGCCGCGCTGCTTCTGCTCGGGTGGTGGATCGCAGCACCAGCGGAGCAGGTCGAGATCGGTCGTGCCTCCGGTCCGGCGCTCAGGCGTGCGGCGTACGTGCTGTTCGCGCTCCTGATGGCGTGGCACACGATGAAGCCGAACGGGCTGGCGGAGGCGCACTTCCGGTGGCCGACCGCGACAGTACGGCGCGTGCGCCGACATATGTTCTGGTTCCTGTGCGCCACGGGGCCGATCGTGTTCGTGGTCGGCGCGATCGACCGCCAGACGGTCAGCGAGGCGTGGAACGAGTCGCTCGGACGGATCGCGTTCATCGCTGGTCTGGTGGCGCTGGCGGGCGTCACTCAGCGGCTGTTCCGCCCGACCGGCCCGATCGGCGTCTACTTCACGACGAGCAACCGCGGCGGGTGGATGGATCGGTTGAAGTGGGTGTGGTACCCGCTGCTGGTCGGCGCGCCTATCGCCTTGTGCGTGCTGTCGCTCGCGGGGTACCACTACACGGCGCACGAACTCGCCGTCAGGCTCGTCGATTCGATCCTGCTGCTCATGTTCCTCGTGCTCGTGTACGCGATGCTGCTGCGTTGGCTGTTCGTTGAGCGGCGTCGGCTGGCGATCGCACGGGCGAAGGAGCGGCGGGCCGCGGCGCAGGAGCAGGAGGAGAGCGGCGTCGAAGCGCCCCCGATCACCGACGAACGAGAACTCGAAGTGCCTGTGATCGACGCGCAAACCCGCCAGTTGATCCGAGCCGTGGTTGCGGTGTCAGTCGTGATCGGCTTGTATTCCGTCTGGGCAGGAACGCTCCCGGCGCTGCGCGTTCTGGACCGCGTACAGGTCTGGCCGACGGTGAGGATGCTGGATTCCGCGTTCACGGACGACGTGTCCGCGCTCGTCGGGCAGGTCTCGGTTGATCCCATCCACGCCGCGCACGCTCCGGCCATCCTCGCCGCTCCAGGGCCTGGCGCGTCGGCTCCGAACATCCCCGGCGTGCCGCCGCTCACGCCCTCGCAGGGTTCGTCCGAAGGCGATCTTGCCGCTGCGATCCCCGCCTCCGTCACGCTCGCGGATCTCGGCGCGGCCGCGTTGTTGGTCCTTCTGACCGCCGTGCTGGCCCGCAACGTGCCGGGGCTGCTCGAGATCACGCTGCTCAAGCGGCTGCCCATGGACGCCGGCTCGCGCTACGCCGTCAGCACCGTCGCCCGCTACCTGATCCTGATCGTCGGCGTCACGGCGGTCTTCTCCGCGCTCGGCATCGGGTGGTCGAAGGTGCAGTGGCTTGCCGCCGCGCTGACGTTCGGGCTGGCGTTCGGGCTGCAGGAGATCTTCGCGAACTTCATCTCGGGCCTGATCATCCTCGCCGAGCGGCCGATCCGCGTGGGCGACGTGGTGACGATCGGGAACGTGTCGGGGACCGTGGCGCGAATCCGCATGCGCGCGACGACGATCCTCGACTGGGACCGCAAGGAACTCATCGTCCCCAACAAGGCGTTCATCACGGACCAGATCATCAACTGGTCGCTCTCCGACCCGACGCTGCGGCTGACCACGACCATCGGCGTGGCGTACGGCTCGGACACCGCGCTCGTCGAGCGAACGCTCCTCGCCGTCGCCAACGCGAACGAGAACGTGCTGCGCGACCCCGCGCCGACGGTCGTCTTCCAGCGCTTCGGAGAGAGCAGCCTGGACTTCGAGTTACGCGTCTTCCTGCCGGCGATCGACCGGCTCGTTCCGACGCGGCACCAGTTGCACCTGGCGATCGACGCCGCGTTCCGCGAGGCCGGGATCGAGATCGCGTTCCCGCAGCGCGACCTGCACCTCCGCTCGGTCGAGGGCGTGTTCACGGTGGCCAAGGACGGGTCGATCCGGCGGGCGGAGGACGGCGCGGCATCATGAGCGCGCGGGACGCTCGGGCGGATCGTCGTCGAGGAGCATCCGGGCGGCTGGAGTCTCGAGGTCGTCGAACTGGCCCTGGCGAGCGGCGCGGATGAACGCCCACACGCCGAGCGCGGCGAGCACGACCGCCAGCGGCAGCACGAGGTAGATCACGCTCATGCGCCGCCCCCGAAGGTCCGCGACCGGTACGAGAAGAAGACGACCGTGAGGGAACTGAGCGGCATGAGCACCGCCGCGAGGAGCGAGGAGATCAGGCCGGCCATGCAGAGCGCGACGGCGACCGCGTTGTAGCCGAGCGAGGCGGCGAGGTTGCGACGGATGACGCCCACGGTTCGGCGCGAGCCGCGGCAGAGTTCGACGATGGGCGCGAGGCCGGGCGTGCGGAGGTAGACATCGGCCGCGGCGAGGCTGGCCTCCGCGCCGCCGCTGACGGCGACGCCGACGCCGGCGCGGGCGAGAGCGGCGGCGTCGTTCACGCCGTCGCCGACCATGACGACGGGGCCGTGCGTGAGTTCCTCCTCGACGACGCGGAGTTTGTGCTCGGGTGTCGCGCCGCCGATGCAGTCGCGCTCGTCGAGGCCGAGCGACCGGCCGACGGTGCGGACGACCTCCGGATGATCGCCCGAGAGCAGGCGCACGCGCCAGCCGTCGGCGCGGAGCGTGTCGATGGAGGCGCGGGCGTCCTCGCGGACGGGGTCGCCCAGGGCGCCGAGGGCGACGGCGCGCCCGTCCACGGCGACGATGACGGGCGAGAGGGCGTCGGCCGTGGCGCGTTCGATCGCCTCGACGAGCCACGCGGGGCGATCGGCGATGAACGCGACGGAGCCGACCTCGACGAGCCGTCCGTTCACCGTGCCTCGCACGCCGGAGCCGAGGGACTGCGAGACGCCGCTCGCCGACAGGGCGTTCTCGTCGCCCGCGAACGCGACGATGGCACGAGCCGCCGGGTGCGAGGAGTCTCGTTCAAGGGCGGCGGCGAGAGCGATCGCGCCCGCGTCGCCCTCCCAGCGGACGACGGCAAGACGGCCCTGTGTGATGGTGCCGGTCTTGTCGAGAAGCAAGACGCCGGGGCGCGCGAGGCGTTCGAGCGCGGCGCCCCCCTTGACGAGGATGCCGCGGCGCGAGGCCCGCCCGACGGCCGCGGTGATCGCGAGCGGCGTCGCCAGCCCGAGCGCGCACGGGCAGGTAACGATCAGCAGCGCGAGGGCGGACTCCATCGCCCTGGCGGGGTCGTGGCGCACCCAGAGCGCGAAGGTGATCGCGGCGAGGGTGGTGACGACGAGCACGAACCACCCGGCGATGCGGTCGGTGAGGGCGACGATGGGGGCGCGCCGCCGCGCCGCGTCCTCGACGCCCGCCATGAGCCTGCCGACGCGAGTTTCCGCGCCGGTGGCCTGCACGCGCACGAGCACGCGGGCGGAAAGGCTGGTCGTCGCGGCGTGGACGCGGTCGCCGGGTCCGGCGGCGACGGGGCGGGATTCGCCGGTGAGGACCGACGCGTCGATCTCCGTGCGGCCGGTCTCGTTGTCGCCGTCGGC
>JAHCJE010000157.1 GCA_026128865.1 Phycisphaeraceae bacterium
TCGCGCCGCTGCGCGTGCTCGACCTCGCGGAACTGCCGCCGCCGCGCCGCCTGCCGCCCGATGGTGAAGAGGTCGTACGGCTCGCGCTTGATGGCGCGCGTCCAGAGCAGCACGACGCTGAGCAGGATGCCGAACCCGTACCCTGCCAGGTGGGCCTCGTACGCCACCTGGCTCACGCGCCCCGAGCGGAGCATCGGCACGAAGTCCCAGAAGATCGCGAACGCGATGAACCACCACGCCGGGATCATGAACACCCCGATGAAAAAGAAGATGATGAGCGTGCGCACGTGCGTGCGCGGGAAGAGCACGAGGTACGCCCCGGTGACGGCCGAGATCGCCCCGGATGCCCCCACCACCGGCGCGGGGGACGCGGCGACGTGCCCCAGCCCCGCCGCCGCCGCCGCGATGAGGTAGAACGCCGTGAACCCGATGCGCCCGATCCGGTCCTCGACGTTCGGCCCGAAGACCCAGAGGAAGAGCAGGTTGCCCAGCAGGTGCACCGGGCCGGCGTGCAGGAAGGCGTACGTCACCCACGACCACGGCCCGGCGCCGCGCGACAGGTGCAGCGCCGCCATCGCCCGCTCGTGCAGCGCGGGCGCGAACGCCGCGAGCAGCACCATCGCGATGAACACCAGCGCATTGACCGCGATGAGCGCGTGCGTCACCAGCGTGGGGCGGCGTCGGGGGCGGTCTGTGCCGAGCGGCAGGAACACCGCGGCATGGTACGGCCGGATGCGCCGGGCCTCCGCCCAAACTCCCCCGCGTGGCCCGATCCGCCCGGCGTCCCCTATAGTCCTCTCCACGCCGCCGGCGGTGGCCGCGGCCCGGCACGACGACCAACGAGCAGCAGAGGGAGCGCCCCATGACGGAGTACGCCAAGGGCCTTGAGGGAGTGATCGCCGCCGAGTCGCAGATGTCCTTCATCGACGGGCAGAAGGGCGTCCTCGAGTACGTCGGCATCCCCATCGGGGAACTCTCGAGCAAGTCCACATTCGAGGAGACGGTCTTCCTCCTCTGGAACCTCCGGCTGCCGAAGCGGGCGGAACTCGACGAGTTCAGCCGCCGCCTGCGGGCCTGCTACACGCTCCCCGAGGGCTTCGAGCAGCGGATCCTCTCGACGCCCAAGACGGCCCAGCCGATGCACGCGCTGCGCACGCTCGTCAGCGCGCTCTCGCTGCACGACCCGAACCCCAACGCCAACGACGTGGACTCCGCCCGCGATAAGGCCCTCAAGATCCTCGGCCACGCGCCCGCCATCGTCGCGCACTTCGATCGCCACCGGCGCGGGCTGCCGCTCGTCCAGCCCGACCCGTCGCTCCCCTTCGCCGAGAACTTCCTCTACATGCTCAACGGCGAGCGGCCCACGCCCACCATGGCCCGCGCCTTCGACGTCTGCATGATCCTCCACGCCGACCACGGGTTCAACAACTCGACGTTCACCGCCCGCGTCATCATCTCGACGCTCAGCGACGTCTACTCCGCCCTCACGGGCGCGATCGGCTCGCTCCGCGGCCCGCTGCACGGCGGGGCGAACGAGGGCGTCATGCACATGCTCAACGAGATCCCCTCCCTCGACGCCGTCGAGCCGTACATCATGGGCAAGATCGAGCGCAAGGAGAAGATCATGGGCTTCGGCCACCGGGTCTACAAGGCCAAGGACCCGCGCGCGACCGACCTGCAGAAACTGGCGAAGCAACTGGCCGACGACACCGGCAACGCCGACCTCTACGCCAAGAGCCAGCGGATCGAGGAGATCATGGCCCGCGAACTGGCCGCCAAGGGCATCTACCCCAACGTGGACTTCTACTCGGCGACCACGTACCACTGCATCGGCCTGAAACTCGACCTCTTCACCCCCATGTTCGCCCTCAGCCGCCTGGCCGGCTGGAGCGGACACATCCTCGAGCAACTCGGCGACAACCGGCTGTTCAGGCCGAAGGCCCTCTACGTCGGGCCGCACGAGCAGCCGTATGTGGCGATGGACAAGCGGTGAGGGAGGCGGACGGGCGGGGACCGGGGCTGCAACGTCGGTGGTTTGTCGCGCGCTCCCCCACCACACCAAGCCACGCTTGCGATCGGGCGATCTGATACAATCTCCTCTATGGCTCGGCAGCGGCCAACCACCAGACTTCCCATGAGCACCGAGACACAGGACTGGAAACGGCCTCCCGTCATCGAAGTCGTGCTCGGAGTGCAGTTCGACCGTCTCCCTGCCTTGACGAACGGGCACTTGGGCTGGTTCTGGGGAGAGATGCACGGGGAGTTCCCCAACTCCGACGATGTGCCGCCCATCCCGCCGGTGAGAGAGCCTTTCGACGACGACTCTCTGTTCGGATTTCCATCCCTCGACGTTCGGCCAGCCTCCGGGGACTCGCGTCTACGAATGACGTCCTCCGACGGCACCAGAATGATCCAGGTGCAAAACGGCTGGCTGGTCGCCAACTGGACAAGGAAGGGTGACTCCGATTACCCCGGTTTCAAGGGCGTCAAGACCCGCTTTGACGAGGGACTGCGGCGGTTCTCTACATTCCTGAAGGAGCGAAACCTGGGAGTCATCAGGCCGAATCTTTGGGAGGTGACATACATCGACCATCTCCCCGTGGGCACAGTCTGGCACACCTTGGCGGATCTCCCTCGCGTTTTTCCGGGTCTTTTCGGGGACGCTCGCTGCGCATCAGGCGCGAATGAAGCCGTGGACGCCACGTGGACGTGGCGGCTGTCGCCAAGGCTTGGGCGCCTTCGGCTTTCGGTGCAATCCGCTCGCACGAGCCTGGAGCCGGACCGTGATATTCTGCTGGTTCGGAGCATCGCTCGGGGTCCGCTGCGTCCCGATAATGCGGTTTCTCTCGATGACGCCCTGAACTTCGGCCGATCCGCAGTGGTAGATACGTTCATGGGCGTGACTTCCGAAGCCGCAAAGCGATACTGGAGGGAGACTGAATGACCACGCTTTTCCACCCAGACGGCGCCGTCCGAGACCACTCGATGAGCGGAGACGGCCTCGGACGGCGCATCGGCGGCGGTTCCAGGCTCGAGAGTTCAGACCCCTATATGGACTGGGCGATTCGTTTCGAGCATGGATTGACTCTCGCTGAGGATCGCATTCGCGCCTGGGAACGCGACCCCGCAGCGCTGGTCGAAGAGGATATTGAGCCTCCGTCGCGCGAGTCCGTCGCTCGCGCGCTCCGCGTGATCGACCAACTGAAGACTCTCGTGATGGACCGTGTTCATCCGGGCTCGTCGATCCTTCTGAACCTCAAGGGCGTCTCTCTCGGCACTGGCGGAGAGATCTGTTTCGAACTCGGCGCGGGGCCGTTCGCCATCACGTACCGGATTGAACCCGACGGCTCGCTCACCGCGATGCACTTCAAGAATCATCGATTGGTCCGCGACGAGCTGGTTCCTCGCTGACAGCCGCCACTCCTGACCGGTCCGTACCGTGTATTCTTGCTCTCGCCTGCATGGTGGAGCAAACCGACCCCATTTTGCCCGACGAGATACTCCTCCGTCGCATCCCGGAGGCGCAAGTGAGCAGCGGCGCTCCGCGCGAACCGCTGCCCGACGCCTTCGACCCGCACAAAACGAATGATGCCGATGGTCTTTCGGTCTACCGCGAAAAGTACCACTCTCCCGCAGAGGTCGCGGCATACCGGACACGGGGAACAACGCCGTCATGGGTGGCGAGAATCCCGGCGCGGGCAATCACCGATCTCGGGCTGACGCTTCGACCTGATCCTCGAAGTGCTGAAGGCGGGCTTCCTGCGCGTCCGGGTCACGCGCTCATCGTGGAGTTGAACAGTGACGCCCGCAAAACCCACGCTGTTGAGGAATGGAAACGCCAACTTGTGGCAGCCGTCATGAGCGTCGAAGGAGGCGACTCAGGATTCGCTCCCCCCCGACGGCCATCCAGCCAGACCGAGAGCCCTGAGTCGGACGTGCGAACATAGCCCGATGACCACGCCGACGACGGCGAACCGCTCATGCTCGCGGCAGCATCGATAGCGAAGCCGTGATAACCCTCGTCCTAGCAGACATTTCCGTCGAAGTGGAGCGGATGGGAGTCGAACCCACGACCTCATCATTGCGAACGATGCGCTCTACCAACTGAGCTACCGCCCCAGGCTTTGGCCCGCCGCGGGCCTGTCGGCCGGGGCGGGGGGCGGGATTGTACGCCGGGGGGGTGGGGGTGTCCCGGCACGGAATCAAGGGGAGTGGAACAAGGGCGGGGCATTGCAGGCCCCGTTGTCGTGGGGAGGACGACCAGAGAGATGGAGTAGCCCGGAAGGGGAGGCAAGGAGTCGGGGCCTGCAAGGCCCCGCCCCGAGAGGAGGGGAGCGGCGAACCCTCCCGCTGCGGGGGCGTAGGCTGAGTGTCGCCGGGCACGGGGCTGGGGGCGTCTCTCCCTTGCCGGGCGGCCGGGCGAACACGCAGGGAGCAACCGCATGAGCACCACCGACCGGCGGCCGCGTCTGGCGGCACTCAGGCTCGCCCCGCTCGCGGTCGTGCTGGCGGCGTTCGCCGTGCTGCTCGGTTCGTGCGGGCGGTCGGAGGGCGGGCGTGCCGCCGACTCGTTGCCGACGCCGGGCGCGTTGCGCGTGGTCGTCACGATCCCGCCGCTGGAGGGGCTGATCGCCCCGCTGCTGCCGGAGGGGTCGGAGATTCGCTCGCTGGTGCCGCCGGGTGCCTCGCCGCACGGGTACGAACTGACGCCGGGCGACGCGGCCGTGCTCGCCCGGGCGGACCTCGTCGTCTACGTCGGCCTGGGCCTGGAGCCGGGCGTGGTCAGCGCGCTGGCCCGGCGTGGCAAGGCCGCGCCCGCCCAACTGTGCATGGCCGAGGCGCTCGGTATCGGCGGCGAGCCGGACCACGGGCACGACCACGCGCACCACGACCACGATGACGACTGCGACCACGACCACGGCCCGATCGATGAGCACCTGTGGCTGGACCCGGTGCTCGTCGCGTCGTTCGTCGCCGAGGCCGAGGAGACGATCGGCGGGCTGCTCCGCGCCCGGTCCGCCCCGGCCGATGCCTTGGTCGCCGTCGAGCGGGGCGCGGCGTCGCTCAGGGCGCGGGTCGCCGAGGTGGACGCGGCGTACCGCGAGCGTCTCTCGCCGCACGCGGGCGCGAAGATCGTGACGCAGCACGCGGCGTGGGGCCGGCTGGCGGAGCGGTACGGGTTCGTCATCGCGCGGGTCGTGATGCCCGTCGAGGCGCACGACCCCAGCCCCGGCGACGTGGCCGCGGCCGCGGAGGCGATGAAGCGCGAGGGCGTCGCCGCCGTCTTCTCCGAGCCGCAACTGAGCCGCACGACCGCCGAGCGGCTGGCGCGGCTCGCGGGCGTTCCGTTCGGCGAACTCGACCCCGTCGGCGACACCGACTGGGCGCGGCTGATGATGCGCAACCTCGACGCGCTCGAGTCGAAACTGGCCGAAGCGGCGGCCGCACGCGGCGAAGGCTGACCTGGCCGTAGACTCCACGCGATGACCCCCACCGCCCCGAACGGCGCGCCCGCGATCGACTACGTGGGCGTGGGGTTCGCCTACCCGCGCCCGGTCGCGGGTGCCGACGGCGGCGCGGTCGAGGCCCTGCGCGACATCACCCTCCGCGTCGAACCCGGCGAGCGCCTCGGCATCCTCGGGCCGAACGGCGCGGGCAAGACCACGCTCATGCGCATCACGCTCGGGCTGCTGCCGTGCCAGCGCGGCACGGTGCGCATCTTCGGACGAACGCCGGAGCAGGCGCGGCGCGAGCGGCTGATCGGGTACGTGCCGCAGCGGAGCGACGCGGAACTGACGTTCCCGATCAGCGTGCGGCAGGCGGTGGAACTCGGGCCGGCGGGGCGGCTGACCGGCTTCGCGCGGCTGTCGAGCGAGGACCGCGCTCGGGTGCAAGAGTCGATGTCGCTGCTGGGCATCGCGGACCTCGCCGAGCGGCCGGTGGGCAAACTCTCGGGCGGACAGTTGCAGCGGACGCTCATCGCCCGAGCGCTCGCGGTCGGGGCGCGGGTGCTGCTGCTCGACGAGCCGACGGTCGGCATCGACGTGACCGGCCAGCGGCGCTTCGCCGACCTGCTCACGAGCCTGCGCGACCGGCTGGGCGTGACGATCGTGGTGGTGAGCCACGACCTGCGGACGATCGCGGCGGCGAGCGACCGCGTGGCCTGCCTCAGCCGTACCCTGCACTCGCACGTCGCGCCCGAGGGGCTGACGCCCGCGGTGCTGGCGGAGGTCTTCAGGCACGACGTCGAGGGCGTCTTCGGCGAGGTGCACGTGGACGCCCACCCCGCCGCCGACTGCGACGACCCGGCGCACCACCATCATCACCACGATCACGACCATGACCACCACGGCCATGACCATCATGACCACGCTCACCCGTCGGCTATCCATGACGTG
>JAHCJE010000158.1 GCA_026128865.1 Phycisphaeraceae bacterium
GGAAACCCGAAGGCGAGGTCTCCACCACCAACTCCCACCCAGTCCCCGAGGGGGGGGCATCCGCGAACGCCCCCGTCTCCTCCGCACGCTCGCTCTCGTGCCACGCCGGCACAGGCCCGTTCAGACTCGCAGGCGATGCCACCCCAGCCTCGATCTCCGCCATCGCCGTCCGCGCCAGGTCCACCGCCAGCGCGGCGTCACGCACTCGCTCCAACGCGGCCGTACCCTGCGTCAGCGCAGCCAGGATCGCCATCGCCGCCATCGCGAACATCGCCAGCGACAGGATCACCTCCAGAAGCAGCGCGCCACGCCGCCAACAGACGCGCCCCATCGCGCAGCGCGCGCTCACCGCCCGGCCCCCGGAGGCACGTCGAACGCCGAAGGCTGCTCGCGCCCGGTTCGCACGCTTGAACGCACCGCGCGAAACGTCGCCTTCCCCGTCGCAGCGCTGATCCGCACCTCCACCGACCGCCCCTCAGGCCCGATCAGCCAGAACGGCGCTGTTTCTAACGCGCCCCCGTCCGCCAAAAACACCGCGATCGTCTGCAGCCCGTCCGATTCCCCCTCGGTCCCCCCAACAATCGGCGAAAGACCCACCCCGGCGCCCAGGCTCGCCCCACCCAGCCCGATCGCCTCCAGCGGAACCGGCCTCTCCGCGCTCATGCGCACACCCGACGGCAACACAAAGACCGGGATCTCACGCCGCGAAGCCTCTCTCCCTCTCCGCGAACCGGACGATTCGTCCGCCGGCATGAACCAGCCGTCCCCCGATCCGTTCGCATCCACGATCCCATCGACCGGGTCATCATCCCCGATCGGCCTCGCCAGCAGGCGCAAGCCATCACGCGCCGGCTGAGCAACCAGCGCGACCGGCCGCCCCTCCCGCTGCGCCTCCGCCCGGCAGAGCGCGATCGCGCCCTCCAACTGCCGCGACGACTCGTCGAACAGCGCGGCCCCCATGCGACGCGCAAGCGCAGGCGCGGCAAGCGACGCCGCCGCGATCAGCAACGCAATCGCAACCAGAACCTCGAACAGCGTGAACGCTCCGCGTCGCACCTGTCGGTCCCTCCTCGCGCGGCACGCCGCGCGATCGGAGGATCAGCCACGCCCCGGCGGCATGAACGGTCCGCCGAGTCCGCCTTCCTCATCCTTCGGCCACGAGGTGATGTCGTCCTCACCACCCTGATCGTCCTGCCCATTCGGGCCGAACGACCACAGGTCGAACTGGCTTTCGTCGCGGTCGCTGATCTGACGGTAGCCCCACTCGTTGCCCCAACGGTCGGCGGGCCGCGGCTCCTCCAGATACCCACGCCACTTGCTCACGTCCGCTTCGGGGTCCAGCGCGTTCTTGTCCCAAAGAACCTTTACGCCCTCGTCGTCCGTCGGGTAGCGACCGAAGTCCAGCCGGAACAGGCGCATCGCGTCCTTGATCCGGTTGATGTCCACCTGCGTCATCGACTCCTTCGCCTGCTCCTGCCGGCTCAGCACCGCCAAGCCCACCAGTGCACTCAGCGCCAGGATGATCGCAATCACGATCATCACCTCGACGAGCGTGAAGCCCCGGGCGAGGCTCCGGCGGACCTTGCGGTTCATGATCGGGCGTCCTTTCTGCTCTGCTCCGGAGGCGACAAATGCCGCGGGCGTCCTTGCCACCCTCAGCCGCCACCGGGGACTTCGTCCTCGGCTCTTCTACCCGCCGCCCATGCCCACGGATCAGCCACCCGGGACGAACGGCACATTAGTCCATACTAGCATGAGCCGCCCGCCCACCGCAAGCAACATTTGGCCAGCGGCGCGGGAAAGGTGACACGAATCAAGCAAAACCCCTTGCCCCATACCCTTGATCCCTCGTCCCCCTCCCTCGATCCTCTCCCCCTACCGGATGTCGCTCAACTGCGTCAGCGGCAGGATCAGCCCCACGGCCACGATCAGCACCACGACCGCAATCACCACCAGCAGCAGCGGCTCGATCAGCCGGACCACCGTGCTCAGCAGCCGGTCGATCCTCTTCTCGATCGTCTCGGCCACCGTGATGAGCACCTCGGCGACGTTCCCCGCCTCCTCACCCACCGCGATCATCTCGATCACGTCGTCCGCGAACAGCCCGCTCTCACGCAGGGGGGGGGCGAGCGCCTCGCCCGCGCGCACGCCCTCGATCGCCCCCTCCACCGCCTCCTCGAGCAGCAGGTTCCCCGCCGCCTCCCGGGCCGTGGACATCGCCGACAGCATCGGCACGCCGTTGGCCAGCATCGTGCCCAGCATCCGGCAGAAGCGCGCCGTCGCCAGCGCACGCACCAGCGGCCCGATGATCGGCCCGTGCGTCTTCACACGCGCGAGCGCACGACGAACGTCCGGCCGCCTCGCCGCCCACATGCCACCCACCACCAACGCCGACACGACCGCCAGCGTCACCAGCCCGTAACGCCCCACCGCGTCGCTCGCCGTGAACACGACCTGCGTCACCAGCGGCACGTTCGGCAGGCGGTTGAAGATCGGCCGGAACATCGGCACGAACACGCCGAAGATGAACCCCAGCACCGCCACGCCGAACACCACCAGCGCGCACGGGTACACCAGGCTGCCGATCACCTTGCTCCGCAACTCCGCCTGCGCGAGCAGGAACTGGCCCAGCCTTGCCACCGCCGCGTCGAGGAACCCGCCCTTCTCCCCCGCGCGCACCATCGCCACCTGCACCTGCCGGAAGACGTCCGGCCGCCGCGCCATCGCGTCGCCGAGGTCCTCGCCCTCCGACACCGCGTCCGCCATCTCGCGGAACACCCGCGACAGCATCGGCTGGCTCTTGCGCGAGCCGAGCAGCCGCAACGCACGCATCATCGGCACCCCGGCGTGCAGCATGTCCGCCAGTTGCTGGTACGTGTTCGCGAGCGCACGCACCGACACGCCGCGCCGAAGCCGAATACCCCGCGCAACCTTCTCCCGGATGCTCACCGGGACCAGCCGGCGCGCCTCCAGTTCGCTCAGGACGGCCTGCTCGTTCGCGCCGGCGATCTCACCCGACACGCGCTGCCCCGCGTTGCTCAGCGCCGTGTACTCAAAGGTCGGCATCGCGCGGTCCCCGCGGCGCGTGGTTCAGGAACCGGCCGGCGCACGCGTCGAGCCGGGCAAGGACGGCGCGGGCGCACGCAGCAACTCGACGATCTCGTCGACCACCTCGGGGTCGTCAGGCCTCGTGCGCGGCTCAAACCTCGCCACCACCCGCCCCGAACGATCCACCAGGAACTTCGTGAAGTTCCACTTGATCTCGCCCCCGATCGGCTCCGGCTGCCCCGTCAGCCGCTTGTACAGATCGTCCTGGTCCTCCCCCTTGACGCTGATCTTGGCGAAGACCGGGAACGTCACGCCGTAACGCGAAGTGCAGAACGCCTTGATCTCACTGTTCGTCCCCGGCTCCTGCTCGCCGAAGTTGTTCGCCGGGAAGGCGAGCACCACAAGCCCCTCCTTCTCGAACTTCTCATACAGTCCCTGCAACTGCTCGTACTGCGGCGTCAGCCCGCACTTGCTCGCCACGTTCACCATCAGCACGACCTTCCCCGCGTGCTCCGCGAGTTTCCTTTCCTTGCCGTCGATGTCCGGCATGGTGAAACCGAGGACGTAAGCCGGATCCTTGGCCGCCAGCGAACCGGGCTGCGGCACGGGGGCAGGCTCAACTTGTGCCATGGCGCAGGCTCCCCAGAACGCGGCCGCCGCGAGGCAAACCGCCCGGAAAGGCCGACAGTGCGGGTTGGTGCTCATGCACGGATGGTAGCACAAGGCCCGAGTCTCCCGCTAGAGTCGCCCGTGGTCGAACTCTGCCGAACGGTCCGGTTCTGCGTGAATCCAGCGGGCGACGACGCCCCGGGCGTGAACCGCTACGCAGGCTCCCCGCCGATGCGCGGGCTGGGACGCCACTACGAACTCGAAGTCGCCTGCGTCGGCAGTCCGGACGCCGAGAGCGGCTACCTCCTGAACGTCAAGGATTTCGACGCCGCGGTGCGCAGCGCCGCCGTGCCCATCATTACGCGGGCCTGCCGCGAACGGCCCGAGACCGACCCCGGCGCACTCCTGCCAGCCATCGTGGATGCGCTGCGCGGCGCCCTGCCCGTGCCGATGACCCGTGTGCATTGGCGGCTCACCCCCTACCATGGCGTCGAGATGCACGCCGACGACACGCGCACGGTACTCGTCCGACAGCGGTTCGAACTGGCCGCCTCCCACCGGCTCCACGTCGCGTCGTGGAGCGACGAGCGCAACCGCCAGTGCTTCGGCAAGTGCAACAGCCCGCACGGGCACGGCCACAACTACATCGTCGAGCCGTGTGTCGCCATGCCCCCGCCGCAGGGCGGGATTGCGGTTCTGGACCTCGCGAGTCTGGAACGCCTGGTGGTGCGGACGATCGTGGACCGCTTCGACCACAAGCACCTCAACCTCGACACGCCCGAGTTCAACGAGCGGACCGGCGTGATCCCGTCCGTCGAGAACATCGCCCGGGTCTTCCACGGCTTGCTGGAGGGGGCGCTCCGCGAGGCCGCCCCTGCCGCGAGCCTCCGGTCGGTGACCGTCTGGGAGAGCGACCGGACCAGCGCAACATTCCCGGCGTGACGTGCGAGCAAATCCCGTGCAAACCCTGCCGACCGCGGTTTTTTCGGGCCTGCGGGGGGCATCGGCTGAATCGGGTGGGCGCAGTTACCAGATATGCCGCTTCTCGGGACGATGTGACCTGTAGAATCGAGACCACATGGGCATCGGAACCGTCCTACTTGAACGCGGGCTGATCAGCCGGGCCCAACTGGAGCAGGCGCTGGCCGAGCACCGCGACACCGGCGAGCGCCTGGATCGCGTGCTGGTCCGCCTCGGCCTCGTCACCCGCGAGCAGGTCCTCCAGGCCATCGGCGACCAGTTCCACCTCCCCGTCGTCGATCTCGCCTCTGTCGTCGTCGAGGCCAAGGTCCTCGAAAGCCTCCCCGCCAAACTCGTCTACCGACAGGCGTGCGTGCCCATCTCGCGCGAGAACGGCACGCTCACCGTCGCCACCAGCGACCCCTTCGAACTCGCCGTCCTCGACGAACTTCGCCTCCTCACCGGCTGCCAGATCGACCTCGTGCTCGCGGACGAGGAGGACCTGCGCAAGTTCATCCGCGCGAACTACGGCGTCGGCGGCGACACGCTCGACGAGATGTCCGCCGGCCTGGCCTCAAAGCCCGCCGAGATCGCCCCCGGCGCCGCCGAGGAACTCGAGCAGGCCCAGGAAGCCTCCGTCATCAAACTGGTCAACGACATCCTCGTCGAGGCCGTCACCGAGCGCGCCACCGACGTCCACGTCGAGCCGTACGAGGGCAAACTCCTCGTACGCTACCGCATCGACGGCGTGCTCCAGCGCGCCAACGTGCCCCCCACCATCCACCGCTTCGGGCCGGCGATCATCAGCCGCCTGAAGATCATGGCCAACCTCAACATCGCCGAGAAACGAACCCCGCAGGACGGCCGCATCACCTTCCGCCACCGACCCGAAGGCGGCCCGGTCCAGGAGTACGACCTGCGCGTCAGCGTCATCCCCATGCTCTTCGGCGAGGGCGTCGTCCTCCGCGTCCTCAACAAGTCCGCCGTCCTCATGAGCCTCGACGACCTCGGCATGCCCCGCGCCGTCCTCGAACCGTGGGACCGCCTCATCGCACGCCCCCACGGCATCCTGCTCGTCACCGGCCCCACAGGCTCCGGAAAATCCACCACCCTCTACGCCTCACTCAACCGAATCGTCAGCGACGAGATCAAGGTCATCACCGTCGAGGACCCCGTCGAATACCACGTCGGCGGCGTGAACCAGATCCAGGTCCACTCCAAGATCGGCATGACCTTCGCCGCCGGCCTCCGGGCTGTCCTGCGACACGACCCCGACGTCGTCATGATCGGCGAGATCCGCGACCGCGAAACCGCAGAGGTCGCCGTGCAGGCCTCGCTGACCGGGCACCTCGTCTTCTCCACCCTGCACACCAACGACGCCGCGGGCGCGACCACACGCCTCCTGGACATGGGCGTCGAGCCGTTCCTCGTCTCGTCGTCGGTCGAGGGCATCATGGCCCAGCGCCTGGTGCGGCGAATCTGCGAGGAGTGCCGCGTCGAGTACCACCCCGACCGCGGCGACCTGCCCGGAGACTTCGAGTTGGGCAAAGGGGAGCGGCTCGTCCGGGGCGAGGGCTGCCGCGCCTGCCGCGGCACCGGCTACCGCGGCCGCGTCGGCGTCTACGAACTCCTGCGCATGAACC
>JAHCJE010000159.1 GCA_026128865.1 Phycisphaeraceae bacterium
CGGAGCGCATGGCGGTCGGGGCGGGGGCAAGTCGTGGCGGGGGCAGGCGCAGCGCGATGGGCGTGCCGCTCAAGGCCGTCGCTGCGGTGGGGGGGCGCACGCTCGGGCTGATCGACCACGTCGGCGGGGCTGTGAACCTGTTCCTCGACGCGCTCCGGTGGGTGTGGCGGGGGCTGAGCGAGAAGCGGGTGCGGCTGGGCGTGCCCGCGATGGCGTCGCAGATCATCCGCGTCGGCGTACGCTCCATCTTCATCGTCTCGCTGGTTTCGGGCTGCGTCGGGCTGATCCTCGCTCTGCAGCTCGCGCCCCCGCTGGACGAACTGGGCCAGCGCGACAAGGTGGCGAACATTGTGGGCGTGGCCGTCCTGCGCGAACTCGGCCCGCTCATCGGGGCCATCGTGCTGACGGGGTTCGCGGGGGCGTCGATCGCCGCCGAGATCGGAACGATGGTTGTGAGCGAGGAGATCGAGGCCCTGGAAGCGCACGCGCTCAACCCGGTCAGGTTCCTCGTCGTGCCGCGGGTGACGGCGACCATCCTGAGCATGACCGTGCTGGGTGTGTTGTCGAACGTCGTGGCGATCATGGCCGCGATTGGCGTCTCGATCTCGCTGCTGGACATCCCGTATTCGCTGTTCATGACGAACATGCTGATGCAGGTGGAACTGGTGGACTTCCTCACCGGCGTCGGCAAGGCGACGATCTTCGGAATGCTCATCGGCGTGATCGCGTGCACCAACGGCCTGAAGGTCACGGGCGGCGCGGCCGGCGTCGGGAACGCCACGACGCAAACAGTTGTGCAGTGCGTCGTCGCGATCGTGATCGCGGACCTTGTCTTTACCGCCATCTTCTACGCACTGAAACTGTTCTGACGGACGATTCGGTCAGCTGCGAGCGATATCGGGAAGATCCACCCATCCTGCGTCGGTGTGACGGACGATCGCGCCCGAGGAGAGATAGATAACCTGTTCCGCGATGTTCGTTGCGTGGTCGGCGATTCGCTCGCACTGATTGGCCAGTTCGTGCAGCACGAAGGCGAGATCGACGGGCATTGTCCCCGCGGCGACTCGCTCTTCGGCCTCGCGGAGCAAGCCGCTCTTGAAGGCCTCGACCGTGTCCTCGCTCTGAAGAACAAGCCTGGCGAGGGCGGCGTCGTCCCGCTCGAACGCCCGGTTCACGTCGCGGAGGATGCCGACGACGCTGTTCGTGAGCACGCGGAACGTACCCGGGATCGAGTCCCGGAACGGGCGGATGGCGGGCACGCACTCGGCGATGACGACCGCTGCGTCCGCGGCACGCTCGAGTTCGTTGTTGACCTTTACGACGGTAAGCACCGCGCGGAGTTGTGCCGCATCGAGAGCTGCACCGTCGTTGGTTGCGTCCGCGAGGAGTTTGACAGAGGCTTTTTCGATTGCGACATCCGCGCGGTCTATCTCGTCATCGCGTTTGACGACCGAGGAGGCTGCGCTCTCGTCGCCTGTAAAGACGGCCTCGCATGCGACCTCGAACATCGCCTGCACCCGCCCGCCCTGCGCGGCCAGATCGGCCTTCAGCCGGAGAAGTCGCTGCGAGAAGTCTTCATGGGTCGTGGGCATGGGCACCTTCTCGGGAAGTGTAGAAACATACCACCCCCCGGCGACCGGGCAAGCCGGCCGGGCGGAATGACCGGCGGCTATGCTGCGCTCCACGCGGACGCAACCGCGCTCCGCGTGCGGACAGGGGCCACGGCATGGACTTCGACATCGAGATCGTTCACGCTCGCCAGGTACTGGACTCGCGGGGCAACCCGACGCTGGAGGCGGAGGTCGTGCTGGCGAACGGGGCGACGGGCAGGGCCGCGGTGCCCAGCGGGGCGTCCACCGGCGAGCACGAAGCGGTCGAGCTCCGCGACGGCGAGGCGGGCGTGTACCTCGGCAAGAGCGTGACGCGTGCGGTGGAGAACGTGATCGAGCGTATCGCGCCGGCCGTCGAGGGGCTGGACGCGCGCGAGCAGGAGGTCGTGGACGCGGTGATGCGCGAACTCGACGGCACGGCGAACAAGGCCGAGTTAGGCGCGAACGCGATTCTCGGTGTTTCGATGGCGACGGCAAAGGCCGCTGCGCAGGGGTGCGGCCTGCCCCTGTACCGCTACCTCGGCGGGAGCGCGGCCAAGGTGCTGCCGGTGCCGATGTTCAACATCATCAACGGCGGCAAGCACGCCGACAACACCGTCGACTTTCAGGAGTTCATGGTCCAGCCGTGGGGGTTCAACGACTTCGGTGAGGCGCTGCGGGCGGGCGTCGAAATCTACCACGCACTCAAGGGCGTGCTGAAGAAGCGACGGCTCTCAACGGCGGTGGGGGACGAGGGAGGGTTCGCGCCGGACCTGAAGGACAACGAGGACGCGCTGAAGATCATCGAGGAGGCTGTCGCCAGGGCGGGGTACAGGTGGGGCGAGCAGGTCTTTGTCGCCCTCGACCCCGCCATGAGCGAACTCTGGAACGAGGCCGCCGCGGAGGGGAAGACGGGCTACAAGCTCTTCAAGTCCAGCGGCGAAGTGCTCTCGTCTGACGACCTGATCGGCCTGCTCGCCTCGTGGTGTGAGAGGTACCCGATCCGGTCGATCGAGGACGGCCTGGCCGAAAACGACTGGGGGGGGTGGAAACGGCTGACGGCACGGCTCGGCGAGCGAGTGCAACTCGTGGGCGATGACCTCTTCGTCACGAACCCGGCGATGCTGCGGCGTGGACTGGACGAGGGGTGCGCGAACGCGATCCTGGTGAAGGTGAACCAGATCGGGACGCTCAGCGAGACCTTCGAGGCCGTGAACCTGGCGATGCGCAACGGGTACGCGGCCGTGATGAGCCACCGCTCGGGCGAGACGGAGGACGCGACGATCGCGGACCTTGCGGTGGCGACGAACTGCGGACAGATCAAGACGGGCGCGCCGTGCCGAAGCGACCGGAACGCGAAGTACAACCAGTTGCTGCGGATCGCGGAGGATCTGGGCGAGGCTGGGGTGTACGGGTCGGTGACGTGGGGGCGATAACGAGCGTGCAACCGCGGTTGCATCGCGTGGTTTGATCTTCGGGAATCAGGTCCCGTGAGCGGGTGAGATGGCGATGATGCGTGGCGCGGACAGGCACGGGTCGGTCGAGCCTCCCTCGTGGGACAGCCGCGGGGGCGGGTGGTTCCGGCACGCGCTGCGCCGTGTCTTCGGTGACGGCGAGAACCCGCTGACGTGGGCCGTGCCGCTCTATTCGGCCTGGGGTATCCGCGTGCGGGTGCACGTGGTCTTCATCCTGATGGTCATCGGGCAGTTGGTGCACTCGCTCTGGCTGGACATCGGCCCGCTCTACACCGCGACGGGGTTGGGCTGCCTCTTTGTGCTGGTGCTCCTGCACGAATACGGGCACTGCTTCACGGCCCGTCGCGTCGGCGGCGACGCGGACGAGATCATCATGTGGCCGCTCGGCGGGCTGGCGATGTGCCAGGTGCCGGATGACTGGCGGGCGCACTTCTGGACTGCGCTCGGCGGGCCGCTGGTCAACGTGTTCCTCCTGCCCGTGCTGGCAATCGCTGTCTATGTCGCTACCGGAGAGTTGTCGGCGGTGTTCTTCAACCCGTTCCGGCCGGAACTGGCGCTCGGCGGGTTCGCGGCGTCGAGCAGTCTCGCGCTCTGGCTGGTGGTGACGATCTGGTGGCTGCACTACATGAACGTTGTCCTGCTCGCGTTCAATCTGCTCCTGCCGATGTTCCCGATGGACGGCGGGCGCATCCTCCAGGCCGCTCTGTGGGCGAAGGCCGGGTACGCAGCGTCCATGCGGACGGCGTGCGTGGTCGGACTGGTCGCCGCGGTCACGCTCTTCGTCATCGCGGCGATCGGGCGAGAGACGATGCTCATGGCGATCGCCCTGTTCGGCGGGCTGATCTGCTGGTTCGAGCGTCGGCGGCTGGCGCTGGTGGCGGGCGAGGAGAGCGAGTTCGCGGCGTCGCTGCGGGACGAACCGCCCGAAGAGCCGAGCCGGGCCGAGGAGCGGCGCCGCCAGCGTGAGGCCGGGGAGCAGGCCGAGATCGACCGGATTCTGGCCAAGATCAGCGAGCAGGGGATGGCGAGCCTGACGCGGGGCGAGCGCAAGGTCCTCCAGCGGGCGACGGAGCGCAAGCGCACGGGCGGCTAGGATGGGCGGCTCGGCGGCCGGGGCATGGCCGGCGCATCCACGGAACGGAGCGGCGCGGCGAGATGGGCATCTACGACCGTGAATACGCACGACGCGACGGCGGCCGCGGGAGCGCGCCTGGACGGCGTGTTGCTCGCGTCAGCGCGCTGTCCGTCAACACCTGGCTCATCATCGTCAACGTCGCCATCCACCTGTTGGCAAACACCGTTCTCTACCCGTGGTTGTACGAGGTCGGGCACTTTTCGACGAAAATGGGGTTCCAGCAACTCGAAGTTTGGCGATTGGTCTCTTTCCAGTTCCTGCACAGCTCGAGCACGATCTGGCACCTCTTCTTCAACATGTTCGGCCTGTTTGTCTTCGGCGGGCTGGTGGAGCAGTACCTCGGGCGGAAGAAGTACCTGGCGTTCTACCTTGTGTGCGGCATCTTCGGGGGACTGGCGTACCTGCTGCTGAACCTGCTCGGGCAGATTCCGGGCCTTGCGCTGCCGGGCGTGCTGTTCAACAACCCGGCGACCTGGCTGGTCGGCGCGTCGGCCGGCGTGTTCGGCGTCATCATGGCCTGCGCGTTCATCGCGCCGGATACCATCGTCCAACTCATCTTCCCGCCGATCCCGCTGCGGATGAAGTGGTTCGCGTACGGCTACGTCGCGCTCGCCGCGGTGAACCTGCTGGCGGGCGGGGCGAACGCGGGCGGCGACGCGGCCCACCTCGGCGGCGCGGCCGCCGGGTACTTCTTCATCCGCAACTCGCACCTCCTGCGGGACTTCTTCGACGTGATGAAGGACTCGCGACGCGAGGGCGGCGCACCGCGCCCCTCGCGCCATCGCCGAAGCGACGACGAAGTCGGCAGGGTGCTGGCGAAGGTCCGCCAGGAGGGGCTGGGCAGCCTGACCGAGCGCGAGAAGCGCATCCTCCAGCGTGAGACCGAGGCGAAGCGCAGCGGCCGGTAGCCGGTTTCGGAGAGTCGAATGGGCGGCGCGTTGCGCTTCGAGATTCACGCACGGTCGCGCCTCTCCGGCGCTCGCGCTGGGCGGATCACCACTCTCCACGGCTCGTTCGAGACGCCCGCCTTCATGGCCGTCGGCACGAAGGGAACCGTCAAGGGCATCGTGCCGCCGCTGCTGGCCGCGACGGGCACCGAGGTGATGCTGTGCAACACGTATCACCTGCTCCTTCGGCCGGGGGAGCAGGTCGTCCGCTCGCTCGGCGGGCTGCACCGGTTCACAGGCTGGCCGGGACCGATTCTCACAGACTCGGGGGGCTATCAGGCCTATTCGATGGCGGACCGAAACGCCATCGACGACGACGGAGTGACCTTCAGGTCGATCGTGGATGGCAGCCGGGTGCGGCTCACGCCCGAACGGTCGATCGAGGTGCAGAATGCCGTCGGCGCGGACATCATCATGGCGTTCGACGACTGTCCGCCCTCGATCGACCCGGCGATCGGCGCGACCAACCAGACGCGCCTTCGTCTCGCCACGGCCCGCGACGCTGGCCGCCGCGGCGAGTACGACCACGCCGCCCGGCTCCGGACCGCGAACCAGCGCACGATCCGGTGGCTCGAACGGTGCAATCAGGCCCACGCCCGACCGAACGATCAGGCTCTCTTCGGCATCGTGCAGGGCGGCACGGACCTGGACGCGCGGGCGTGGTGCGTCGAGCGCGTCTGCGGCGTGGACCTGCCGGGCTACGCCATCGGGGGGGTCGCGGTCGGCGAGGACCACGAGCGGATCGCGGAGGTGACGGCGTTCACCGCACCGCGGATGCCGGAGGACAGGCCACGCTACCTCATGGGCGTCGGTTACGAGCGAGACCTCGTCGCGGCGGTGCTCGCGGGCGTGGACATGTTCGATTGCGTCCTGCCCACCCGGAACGGCCGCAACGGGCAGGCCTTCACCCGCGCCGGCGTGGTCCGCCTGCGGAACGCCGAGCACACAACCGACCCGCAGCCGATCGAGCGGGGGTGCGACTGCCCGGCCTGCGACCCGGCCCGGCACGGCTGGGGGCCGCCGGAGGGGGGCTGGTTCTCGCGAGGGTACATCCGGCACCTGTTCATGGCGGA
>JAHCJE010000016.1 GCA_026128865.1 Phycisphaeraceae bacterium
CCTCCGCCGCGTCGTCGATCGTTGGGCCGACGGGCCGGACTCCGTGCGCGTGGTCTGCGACCGGCACGGCGGGCGGCGCAGTTACGCCGCGATGATCCGCGCCGCCGCGCCCGGACGCGCTGTCGAAGTCCTCGAAGAGAGCGAGCGGTGCAGCCGGTACTCGGTCGGGGGCGAGCGGCTGGTCGTGCAGTTCCGCCCCGAGGCCGAGGATGCGCACCTGCCCGTCGCGCTCGCGTCGATGACCGCCAAGTTCGTTCGTGAACTGGCGATGGCCCGCTTCAACCGCTACTGGTGCGCCCGCGTGCCGGAACTGAAGCCGACGGCCGGCTACGTGCAGGACGCCCGCCGCTGGCTCGGCGACCTGAACGGCGTCCTCAGCGAGACCGAACGGGAGACGCTGGTGCGGATGGCGTAGCGTCCCGTCTCGATGCCTTGATGCCGCGTGCCTCGATCCCTTCTTCCAGGTCAAATGCCCGACGCCCGGAACATGCTGGACCTCGCCGCCCGCCTCGCGCTGCGTGCCGCCGGCGACGTGGAGCCGAACCCGATGGTCGGCGCGGTGATCGTCCGCGACGGCGCGGTGATCGGGCTGGGGTACCACCGGCGTTTCGGCGGCCTGCACGCCGAGCGTGAGGCGCTGGCTGACTGCCGCCGGCGCGGGCACGATCCGCGCGGGGCGACGGTCTTCGTCACGCTCGAGCCGTGCCGCCACCACGGCAAGCAGCCGCCATGTACGGATGCGCTCATCGAAGCGGGCGTGGCGCGGGTGGTGTTCGCGCGGCCTGACCCGCACGAAACGAGCGGCGGCGGGGCATCGCTGCTTCGGGCCGCGGGCATCGCGTGCGAACAGGCGGGCGATTCCTCGCTCGGTGTGCGCGTCGGCGACCCGTTCGTCAAACGAATGACGACCGCCTTGCCGTGGGTCGTCGCCAAGTGGGCGCAGACACACGGCGGGCGTGTCGGCTCGCGCCCCGGCGGGCCGCGATGGATTTCGTGCGAGGCGTCGCGCCGTCGAGTTCACCGCCTGCGCGCGCGCGTCGATGCCATCGTGACCGGCGTCGGCACGGTGCTCGCCGACGATCCGATGCTGACGGCGCGGGGAGTTCGCGTGCACCGCGTGGCGCGGCGGGTCGTGATCGACGCGCGGCTGGGGACGCCGCACGGGTGCGCGATCGTGCGGACGGCGCGGGAGACGCCCACGACGATCGTGACGGCGGGTGAACCGCCGGCTGAGGCCCGGCGCGTCATGGAGTCTGCGGGCGTGAGCGTTGTCGCGGTCGGCGGGTCAGGGCGCGTCGACGCGCAGGCCGCGATGCGTCTGCTCGTCGAGCGATACGGGGTGACGACCGTGCTGCTCGAGGCCGGGCCGCGGCTGCTGGCGTCGATGTTCGAGTCGGGCTTGGTGGACGCCGTGCTCGTGCACACCGCGCCGCCGACGCCCGGCGATGCGGAGCGGCTCACGACGGAGGAAGAGCGTCTGTGTGGCATGGTTGCGGATGCCGACCGGCTCACGCTTGTGCGCACAAAGCGAGTCGGTGCGGACGTTGAACGCTGGTACTGTGCTGTCAGGGCCTGAGCGATCGGTGGAACGCCAGCCCGTCCTGCACTGTTGCCGCCACGCGGACGCCGCTCGCTTCGACGGCGAGCCGTGTGCCGGGCGCACTCTGGGCCGATCGCACCATCGCGAAGCAGACCGGCACGCCGCCGAGCATCGGGGAGATGGTCGAACTCGTTACCGCGCCGATCGGCTTGTCGCCCGCATCCTCCGCAAAGACGGCGTCGCCGGTCACCGGCTGCGGCGTCTCGCGCGCGTCGCCGGCATCGTCAAACCTCAGCGCGACCAGCCGCTGCTTCGGCTGGCCCAGCGACTCCATGCGCGCGACGACCTCCTGCCCGAGGTAGCACCCCTTGCGGAACGAGACGCGGTCGTGAAGCACGCCGGTCTCGTGCGGCAGCGAGTCCGGGCCGAAGTCGAGGTAGTAGAGGGGCGTGCCCGCCTCGATGCGGGCGACGTTGTAGGCGAGCCAGCCGATGGGGCGCAGGCGCGCCCGCTCCGCGCCGGGGTCGAAGGCCTCGGGGGCATCCCGCAGCCAGCCGCCGGCTTCGAGAAGCCGGTCGAAGACGCGCGCGGCGGCGTCGGTCGGCACGAACAGTTCCAGCCCGGCCTCGCCGGCCGAGTCGTCGCGGACGACGATGACACCCGCGCCGGCAATGACGGCGGTTGTCACCTCGCCCGGGTCGAGCGACGCCGCGGGCCGGTCGCCCGTCGAGTCGGCCGCGGCGTCGAGCAGTGCGCGGGCCGCCGGGCCGTGCAGCGCGAGGCGGTGCGTCTCGGCGGTCGCGTCGCGGAAGGCCACGTCCTCGGTGAAGATGAACGCGGGGAGCGTGTCGATCGTGCGCTTGAGCGCATGGGCGTCGAGTTCGAGGAGCGTGCGGTCGCCGAGTTCGATCACGCGCAGGTCCGCGTCGATCCGTCCCTTGCGGTTCAGCCAGAAGGCGCGCCGCGCGTGCAGAGGCTCCAGGCCGCGGAGTTCCTGCGTGACCATGCGGTTGAGGAAGTCGAGGCGGTCGGAGCCTGTGACCTCGATCGTCGCGCGGTGCGGGAGGTCGAGCAGGCCGCACGACCGGCGAATCGCGGCGTACTCCAGCGGCATCGGGCCGAACGCCTGGATCACCTCGATCGCCAGCACCGGGTCGCCGGGCGCGGCGTAGGGCGAGGTGAGCGGCTCGGCGGCGGCCGTGTGCGCGACGATGGGGCTGGGGTGCGCCATGCCGGGAGACGGTAGCCCGCCGCTTCGGCCGGGGTCAGAAGTCGCGCCGTGCGAAGATGACGCAGGATAGCGCGAGCACGACGGCCTCGAAGGCGAAGGAAGTGCCGAGGATCCACAGCACGGATCGCTCCCGCAGGATCGTCGCCGAGCGCATGGAGAGGTCGTACTGGCTGAACTCCACTTCTGCGGTCTGCTCGTCGACGGTCGTCTGCCTGGGCATGTCGCTCGATCCGGTAAGCGCTTCGAGGTCCGCCATCGAGATGAGCGTGCGCTCCAGCAGGTCGATCGTTTCGCCGGTCTTGGGCACGATCGTCTTGGCAGCGAAGAGGATGCCGGACCACTTGGCGGCCTGAGCGGCGGTCTTCTCCGCGCTGGCTCGCTTGTCGCGCAGGCCCTTGAGGAAGGGGTTGACTCCGGCGACCTCCTCCTCGGTCGGGTGGTAGTCCTCGGGGAGTTCCTCGCCCAGGGAGCGTCGCTCGGCGATCAGGAGTTGCCGGGTGTTGCCTTCGGCCTGCGCGACCTGCCGCACGAGGGCGTCCCGCTGCGCCTCGGCCATCGAACGCCACTGGACGAGGGCGCCGTCGGCAGCGTTGAGGATGAAGATGAAGAACCAGAACAAGAGCGTCAGCAGGAGCGAGGCGATCGTCGATCGGGTGAGCAGGCCGAAGAGGACGCACATGCAGAAGAGGAAACTGAAGAACGCGACGACGAGCGGGATGGCGAGGAGCAGGGCAGGCTCCCACTCGCCCCCGCGCACGCCGATGACGAAGAACGACGCCAGGCTGAACACGCCGACCTGGAACGTGACGAAGAGCAGCCCGGCGGCGTACTTGGTGAGAAAGAGCCGTATGCGCGAGACGGGCTTGGAGAGCATCATCTCGATCGAGCCGCCGGCGATCAGGTCCGGGATCATCCCCGCGGTGGTGATGAGCGCGAGAATCGCTGCGATCCAGGCGAGCCAGATCTTCAGCCCGAGACTCAGGAACATCGTCTTGTAGAGGAGGGCAGGAGAGAGGATGTCGCTGTTCAGCGGGATGAAGTCGAGCCTGAACCAGAGGATGGTGAATCCCTGCTTGTCGATGCCGACGGCCGCGAAGGCCGCCACGACCAGCCCCGAGAGCATCAGGGTGACCCAGAAGAGTTTCCGCGAGTTGAGTTCGCGGTAGGCGTCCACGAAGAGGGCCGCGGTCTGGCGCATCATCATGGCGTGCGCCCCTTGCGGGCGCGGTCCGCGCCGGGCTTGAGCGTCGCGCCCGTGCTTGGGTCGGTGACGGCCTGCATGAAGAGGTCCTCCAGCGACGGGCGGTTCTGGCGGATCGAACGGATCACCGCGCCCCGCTCGCGCAGCGCGTCGATGATCGGCTGGATCGTCGCCGGCTCGGTGCTGCCGATGCGCAGCGTCGCGTGGTCGATCTCGAGCCACTCGCCGGTGGCGAGTTGCCCGTGGTAGCCGACGCGGCGGGTCAGGGGCGAGTGCGTTGGCGGCGCGCGGTCGGTCTCTCGCTCCCCCGGTGCGGGCGGGGTGAGCGTCGCGTGCTCGCCGTGGCGGATGGCCTCGGGCAGGGCGCGCTGGAAGTACGCTGCCGCGGCGTCAGGCTCCGCGGCCAGTTCGATCTCGTAGCGTCGCTTATCCGAGGTCAGTTCGTCGATTGTGCCCTGGCTGACGACCCGCCCCTGCACCAGGATGGCGACGCGGTCGCAGACCATTTCGAGTTCGGAGAGGAGGTGGGAGTTGATGAAGACCGTCCGCCCCTCGGAACGGAGCCGCTGGACGATCTCGCGGATGTCGCGGCGGCCGACGGGGTCCACGCCGTCGGTCGGCTCGTCGAGCAGGACGACCTCGGGCGAGTTCACGAGCGACTGGGCGATGCCGATGCGTTGGCGCATGCCCTTGGAGTAGGAGCCGACCTTCTTCTTCGCCCATTCCTTCATGCCGACGAGTTCGAGCAGTTCGCCGGTGCGGTGCCGGCGATCCGCGCGCGATACGCCCGCGAGCGAGCCGTAGAAATCGACGACCTGCGAGCCTGTGAGGTACGGCGGGAAGCGGTGGTGCTCGGGCAGGTAGCCGACCTTCGCCAGCGTCGCCTTGTGCCCGACCGGCTCGCCGAGCATCGTGCCGCGGCACTCGGTCGGGCGGATGACGGTCATCAGGATCTTGACGAGGGTGGACTTGCCCGCGCCGTTCGGGCCGAGCAGGCCGAAGACCTCGCCGCGACGGACCTGCATGTCGATCCCGCACAGGGCGCGGATCCGCCCCCGGTATGTCTTCGCCACGTGGTGCAGGTCGATGACGAGGCCGTCGCTCCGCACGGCGGGGTTCACAGGCTCATCGACGGTGGCGGTGGTCATGCGGGTCGGCTCCCCCTGATCATCTTTGGGTGTGTCAGGCTACCGCTTTCGCGCGACGACGTGGAAGACATGCCAGTGCTTGGGCGTGCCCAAGGCGTCAGCGCCGGGTTTCTCATCCTCGTCGAAGCGTTCCAGGTCGAAGGGGTCGAGCATGGCGAGGGCGTGTTCGCGTGTCTGATGCGAACGATCCGGGAGCGAGGCCCAGGTGTCCCGGTCGCCAAACAGCTGACCGCAAAACCGACCGCCCCGCCTGATCGCTGCGACGATCGACACCCAGAGCGCGTCAAAGGCGTGCGGGGGGCAGAACGGCAGCGAGAAACTCGCGTTCACCAGATCACACTCGGGAACCCTGAGGCCCTCGAACGGGGCGTGGAGAGTCGTGAGCCCGTCGCGGTGGGGAAGGTCGCCGCGTGCGAGGAGGCGAGAGAAGGCGTCCGGGTGGCCGTCGATGGCGAGCACGTGCCAGCCGCGCCGGAGGAGTTCCGCCGTGTCGCGTCCCTCGCCGCACCCGAGATCGACCGCCAGGCGCGGCCGGTGCGTGGATGGCTCACGATCGAATCGATCGAGCGCGAGCAGGAGCGTCTCACGCGCCGGTTTCCCGGCCACAGCCTCGAAGTACCCCGGCCAGTCGCGCTGTGCCGCGTACGCCTGCGCCGGAAGCCCGGACGGCAGCGTTGAACCGGCGGACATAGGCTGGGGCTGTGTACCGGACACTCGGCGAGTTTACGGCGGCTCTCGAACGCGCGGGGGAACTGGCTCGCATCCGCGTGTCCGTCTCGCCCGTCCTCGAGATCGCCGAGATCGCCGACCGCGAGAGCAAGTCTCCGGCCCCGAAGGCGCCGAGCGCGGCCGCCCGGCGGACGGATCCCGCCCACGCGAGCCTCGGCGGACGGGCGCTGCTCTTCGAGAACGTCGAGGGGTCGGACTTCCCCGTCCTCATCAACGCCTTCGGCTCGTACCGGCGCATGGAAGTTGCGCTCGGGTGCGCCAGCGATGGCGGCTTCGAGTCCATCGCGGCACGCATCGCCTCGCTCGTCCGTCCGCAGCCGCCGCGCGGCCTCGGAGAGGCCCTGGCAAAGGCCCGCGAGTTGTTTCCGTTGCTAAGGGTCGGACCGCGCCGCGTGGCGCGGGCGGCGTGCCACGAGGTCGTGCTGACCGGCGATGCGATCGACCTGCGCCGCCTGCCGCTGATCCGCTGCTGGCCCTTCGATGGCGATCTCGCAGCGGTCGGCTACCCGTCAGGCGTGAACGGCGGCGTGCCCGGCGTCGAACACGGCGACGAGTGGGACCGCCTGTACCGCGGCCGATACGTCACGCTCGCCGGCGTCCACACCATCCACGCCGACGACGCGGGCAAGGAGAAGCCGCCGAGCCACAACATCGGTATGTACCGGATGCAACTCATGGGACGCCGCCTGCTGGCGATGCACTGGCACATGCACCACGACGGGGCGCGCCACTGGCGGTCGTGGAAGGAGCGCGGCGAGCGCATGCCGGTCGCCATCGCGCTCGGGGGCGAGAGCGTGCTCCCCTACGCCGCGACCTGCCCGCTGCCGCCGGGCATCAGCGAACTGCTGATGGCGGGGTTCCTGAACGGGGGGGGGATTCCGATGGTGCGGGCGAGGACGGTTCCCGTGCGCGTGCCGGCGAACTCGGAGATCGTCATCGAGGGATGGGTCTCGACCGAGGCGGGCTATCCCGGGTGGAATCCGCGCGATGCGGCGTGCGGCCCGCTCGGCCCGGGTGCTCTCTTCGAAGGCCCCTTCGGCGACCACACGGGCTTCTATTCCCTCCCGGATCGGTACCCGATCATGGAGGTAACGGCCGTCACGCACCGGCGCGGCGCCGTGTATCCCACAACAATCGTCGGTCTCCCGCCGCAGGAGGACTACTACCTCGGCAAGGCGACCGAGCGGATCATGCTGCCGCTGCTGCGGACGATCATCCCGGACATCGAAGACTATGACCTGCCGATGTTCGGCGCGTTCCACAACTGCGTCTTCATCCGCATCCGGAAGCACTACCCGCTGCACGCGCGGCGCGTCATGCACGCCGTCTGGGGCGCGGGGCAAATGTCGTGGACGAAGACCGTCTTCGTCGTGGACGCGGCGGTCGACATGCACGACCGGCGCGCCGTGATGGAAGCGGCGGCGCGGTGGTGCGACCCCGCGCGGGACATCGAGACTGTGCACGGGCCGCTGGACATCCTCGACCACGCCTCGCCGCACCTCGGCGCGGGGACGAAGATCGGCTTCGACTGCACGCGCAAGCGGCCCGGTGAGGAAGTGGAGGGTATCGCCGTCGCTGACGGCCCGATGCCGATCGCCGAGGGCGCGAGAGCGGCCTCGATCGTCGGCCATGTCCGCGAGGTGGACGGAGTTCTCGACGCCCGGCTCGGCGGCGATTGTCCCGGTTGGCTCCTCGTTTGTGCGGACAAGGCTGCGGACTCGACCGGCCGGGCGGGACTCGCTCGACGGATCATCGAAGCCGCATTCGAGGCGGGCGCTGGGCTGGTGCGGTTCGTCGTGGTCTTCGGTCGTGGCGTCGCGCTCGACGATGCTGAGGCCGCGCTGTTCCACTGGCCCGCGAACTGGGATCCGGGCCGGGACACGATCGTCTTACGGGATGAGCGAGGCTCCATGGCGGGATTCGACGCGACGCCGAAGGGGCGCGACGACGCGGCCGCGGGACGCACCGTCCGCGACTGGCCGCCGTTGCTGGAGATGTCGGGCGAAATCAAGGATCGCGTGTCGGCTCGATGGTCAGAGTACGGGTTGTGACCGAGACTTGGCCGTCGGTCAGGACTCGCCGCGCAACCGGCGCAGTTCGTCAAGCGTGTGTTCGAGTTGCCGCTTGAGGCAGCGCACGCGGAGGAGCGAACGGACTCGCGTGAGCAACTCGACTCGGTTGACAGGCTTGGTGAGGAAATCGTCCGCCCCCGCCTCGACAGCCCGCTCGACGTCGCCGACTTCGTTGAGGGCCGTCACCATGATGACAGGGATGTCGCGAGTGGCCGGGTTGGACTTGATCCGCTCGCAGACCTGGAACCCGCTCATGCGAGGCATCATCACGTCGAGGAGAACGATGTCGGGGGCTGCCTGTTCGATGGCGGTCATGGCCTCCACACCGTCGCGGGCGGTGCGGACGGGGCACTCGAGTTCCTCGAGGTAGGCCTGGAGAAGTTCGAGGTTCTGCTCGTTGTCGTCGACCACGAGGACGGACGCTTGGGAGGCATCGAAGTCGGCCGCGTCGAGCGGGTCGCCGATCCCGTCCGGTGTCTGGGGCATGGTCGGGTCTCCGCGCCGGGCACTCGGCCCGGACGCCACGATGGTAATGCCCATCGCCGCGTTGAGTCGGGTTCTGCGATCCTGGAGCCTGGTTTTCTGCTCTAGGCCGATGAGTACCTGGGGTCGGCTTGATTCAGGGGGGGGCGGAGGGAAGAATCCAGAGGTGCTAGGTCCGGGAAGGCTCAGGTTTCCAAGACCTTCCTGGACAGCCAGTTGCGCAAGTCGGGCCCAGGGAACGGAGCCTGTTGATGCCCCCCACTCGCACACCCACCCGCCCCATCTGGGAAGACCGCTTCGCGAAACCTACGTTTGGTGCCCTCCGTGCCGGGATCGAGCCGAGCCACGCCGACCTCTTCGACTTGGCGAGAACTCGCCTCGCCGCTCTTCCAGATACCGTCGAGGATCTCGTCTGGCACGGCATCCCGTGGCGTTGGACCCTTGTGTACCGCCAGAGCCAGGATGCGACCGGAGCGGCCATGGCGTACCTGGTCCCCAAACCCGATCGGCCGCTTGTTGCGCTGCCCGTCCCCCACGAGGTGCTTTCAATCGTCCGGCTCAAGAAGTCGTCTCGCCTGATCCGCGAAGGACTGTCGCAAGCGAAAGTCGTTGCGGGAGTCTACTGGCCGCAGTGGGAACTGACCTCCAAGACGCTCTTGGACGAGATCATCTCCCTGATCGAGCACCGCCTCGTCAGTACCACCCAGTCCGCTTGACCACCCTCATCTGAAGAGCGGAGCCGGGTAACGGCTGCTCTCTGTTACAGGCCGATGGCCGTGTGAGCCGATCCGTGGGCAGGCCGCGAGCGATGATGCCCCTGCGGACGGAGGACAGGACTTGATCGGACGAACCAACGAAACGCGACGTGTCTTCCTATCGCACCTGGCGGCGATGCTGATGGCAGTCGTCGCGGCAGTGGTTGTGGTCGGCCCGGCGATCGCCCAGCCGCTGAACGGACGGCTGGAGAGCGTGCTCGCCCACGCGGGCCTTGGCGAGCGGGCACGGGTCAGCCTGAGCGTCGTGGACCTCGGCACGGGGCGGACGCTCGCGGCGATCAATCCCGACGCCGCCTTGATTCCAGCCTCGAACATGAAGGTGCTGACCAGCGGGACCGCGCTGGTGACCCTCGGCCCCGACTTCGTCTTCCGCACCGAACTGGCACGCGACGGCGATCGCCTCATCATCCGCGGCTCGGGCGACCCAGCACTGGCAGACCCAGATCTGCTCGAACAGACCCAGGCTGGAATGACGGTCGAGGATCTGCTGCGGATGCTGGCCGAAGCCGTCGCGAAGGGCTTCGAGGGTCGCATCTCCGAGATCATCGTGGATGACCGAGTGTTTGACCGTGTGTACGTGCATCCCGCGTGGGATCCATCGGACCTGAATCGGCGATACGCACCCGAGGTGTCGGGGCTGAACTTCCACGGGAACCTGCTGTGGCTGTACCCGCGTCCGGCGCCCGAGGGGCCAGGGCACCCCCCGCGGGTCGCCATCCAGCCCCGAGCGGACTGGATCGAGGTCGTGGTCGCGGGTCGGACGATCGCGGACAGCACGGACACGGCCTGGGTCGCGCGAGACGCGGGCTCGAATCGCTTCCGGCTCCACGGCGACGTGCGCACGGCGCGCCGCTACCCGGAGCAGGTGCCGACGCACAACAACCCGTTGCTGTTCGGGCAGTTGCTGGCGGATCGGCTGCTCTCGCTGGGCGTGCGGGTCGGGAACGAGATCCGGCCCGGGCATCGCCCTCCGACGTCGGTGAGGCTCGTCGGGGACAACGAGTCACTGCCGGAAGGTGTTGTGCTTGCCGCGGTCACGACACCGATCGCGGACGTGCTGCGCCGCTGCAACACCGATTCGAACAATATGTACGCCGAGGCCTTGCTGAAACTATCGGGCAAGCGTGTGACCGGTGAACCCGGCTCGTGGGCAAACGGAGCGGCGGTGGTGCGCATGGTGATGCAGGATCGCATCGGCGAGGTCCACGCCGCACGCACCGTTGTCGCTGACGGCTCCGGGCTGTGCGATCTCAACCGAGTGTCGGCATCAACGCTGACGGCCTGGCTCGTGTCGTTCGAGCGTGATGAGCGGCTTCGCAGCGCGTTCATGGACTCGCTCGCCGTGCCGGGCGAAGGGACCTTCACGCGACGCTTCCAGGGCGTCGCGCTCAAGAACCTCGTCGCCGGCAAGAGCGGCACGCTCATGCGCACCGGCGTGCGCACGCTCTCGGGCTACGTCGTTCATCCCGTCACAGGCCGACGCATCGCCTACGCGGTGCTGGTGAACGGCGTGACCGGCGAGTCGGGACCGGCCGCGTCGCGGTTCGCGGAGCGGGTCGTCGGCGTGCTCGATGAGTGGCTCGCGGAGCAGGAAGCCTCGGCCGGGGCCTTCGGCGGTTGATCGCAATCGCCTACACAGTCGTATCGCTCGCCAGTTCCGCGATGACGCGCTCAAGTCCTGCTGTTACACGAGCCATCCGGTCGTAGTCGAGCTTCTCGGGCGTGTCCGACGGCTTGTGATAATGCCGGTATCGGTACGGCGCGGTATCGGTCACCATCACCGCGGGGTACCCCTGCTTCCAGAACGCCCAATGATCTGACGAGCCGACTCGCGGCACGATCATCGAGAGCGCCGCACCTTCCGCGGGAAACGCCGTGTGTGAACGAAACGACTCGACGCACCGACGAACCAGGCTTCTCGAAGCCCGGTTCCCCACAAACGCGATGAAGTTCCCTTCGGAAGGGTAGAGCAGATTGAACGGCGGCGGATACCGCTGACTGCCCCGCTCATCGGAGTAGCACCCTATCGTCTCGATGCAGAGCATCGAGGAGACACTCTCGCCGCGTTCCCGCAGCGATCTCGCGTAGACGAGGCTGCCCATATCCCGCGTCCAGAAGAACGGTTGCTCCTCGTTCGTAAACAGGACAAAGCGGATCGTTTGCTCCCGCGGCTTGCCGGCAAAGACGCGCGCAAGTGCGAGCACCGCTGCGCACCCGCTCGCGTTGTCGTTCGCGGCAGGGCAGCCACGATGCGAGTCATAGTGTGCTCCCACGATCATCGTCGGCGCCCTTCGCGCTGTGCCGGGCAGTTCCGCAATCAGATTCGCAACCTCGATTCCGTGAACAACAAACGCCTGACGCTCGACCGCGTACCCGTCGTCGGCGAGTCGGCCTGCAAGGTACCGTTCCGCTGCAGCGAGCGCGTCCGGCCTGAAGGCGTTGCGATCGCCGATCTCGCCGGCAATCGCACCCACATCTCGACGCATGGAGTCGGCGTACTTGGCCTCTGCGTCGGTTAGGGGAGGGAGCAAACCAGCGTGGCTGGCGCCCGGCATACGAGTATCGAACCACGGCAGCAGGTTGATGGCACGTTCAGTGATGGTGCGAAGGAGCGGCATCGTCTCGACACGTGACTCAAGAATCTACGGCAAGGGCTGCCTTCAGACGTTGAAGTACCGAGCCTCGGGGTGGTGCACGACAATCGCACTCGTGGACTGCTCCGGCTCGATCTGCCAGTTTTCGGTCAGCGTGCAGCCGATCCGCTCAGGCCGAAGCAGGCGGAACAGTTTCTCCTGATCCGACAGTTCCGGGCACGCCGGGTAGCCGAACGAATAGCGGCTGCCGCGGTAATGCTGCGTGAACAGTTCGCGGATGCGGGGCGAATCGTCCGACGCGATCCCGAGTTCCTGGCGCATCCGCTTGTGCCACAGTTCCGCCAGCGCCTCGGCCGACTCGACCGACAGCCCGTGCAGGTACAGATACTCCGTGTAGTCGTTGCGGGCGAAGAGTTCCCGCGACAGGTCAGAGGCCCGCTGCCCGACGGTCACGCACGAGAAGCCCACGGTGTCGATGCGGCCTGAGTCCGAGGCCGCGAAGAAGTCCGAGATGCACAGCCGCCGACCCCGGTCCTGACGCGGGAACGTGAACCGGAGCAGTTCCGCCCGCGAATCTTCCCCCCCCTGCTCGGGGTCGTAGACGATCAGATCGTCGCCGTCCGACTGGCACGGAAAGTAGCCGTAAACGACGCGCGGCTCGAGGATGCCCTCGTCGCGGCACCGCGCCTTCCAACGCTCAAAGACCGGCACGATGCTCTCCGCCAGCGCGGCCTCGTACTCGGCGTCCGTCATGCGTCCCTTCCGGAACTGCCACTGCCCCCGGAAGAGCGCGACCGTGTTGATGAACGGGTACACCTCGGCTGGGTCGATGCCCGTCACGACGCGCGTGCCCCAGAACGGCGGACGCGGGATGCCCACTTCCGTCGAGACGTCCGAACGAATGCGCTCCCGCACAGCGACCGCGCCGCTGACGATCGCCTCCGCCTGCTTTGCGCGCTCGATCCTGGCCGCGGCCACCACCTTCTCCGCCTCGGAGCGCTTGGTGAGCCGCGCCTCGATCTCGGCGTCCAACTCGTCCGTTCGGCGTGACGAGAGCAGGTCCATGATCCGCAGCCCCTCGAACGCGTCCTTGCCGTAGTAGAGCGGCCCTTCGTAGATCGAGCGCAGGCGGTCCTCGGCGTAGTGCCGCGTCAGGGCCGCGCCGCCGAGAATCACGGGCGCCGTCACGCCCAGTTCGTTCAACTCGTGCAGGTTCTCCTCCATCACGTTGACGCTCTTCACGAGCAGCCCCGAAAGCCCGATCGCGTCAGCCCGCTTCTCGCGCCACGCATCGAGGATGTTCGAGAGCGGCTGCTTGATGCCGAGGTTGTGCACCGTGTACCCGTTGTTGGTCAGGATCACGTCCACGAGGTTCTTGCCGATGTCGTGCACGTCGCCCTTCACCGTCGCCAGCACGATCGAGCCGCGCGTCTGCCCCTCGACCCGCTCCATGTGGGGTTCGAGGTGCGCGACGGCCATCTTCATCACCTCGGCGGACTGAAGCACGAACGGCAGTTGCATCCGGCCCGACCCGAACAGTTCGCCCACGGTCTTCATGCCGTCGAGCAGGTGATCGTTGATGATGTCGAGCGCGGAGTAGCGGGCCAGCGCCTCGTCCAGCGTCGCGAGCAGCCCCTCCTTCTCGCCGTCCACGATGTGCGACCGCAGCCGCTCCTCCAGCGAGAGCGACGCCCGCTCCCGCTTCTTCGGCGCGGCCGCCGACGCCCCCTTGAACAACTCGATGAACGCCTGCAGCGGGTCGAACGCCCGATCGGCCACGCCCTCGGGCAGGCCGGTGCCGCCGAGCGACTCGTGGCGGCGGTCGTAGATGAGGTCGAGCGCAGCCCGTTGCTGATCCTCCGGGATCTTGTTCAGGGGGAGAATCTTGGACGCATGGACGATCGCGCTGACCATCCCCGCCTCGACCAGTTCGTGCAGGAAGACCGAGTTCAGCACGATCCGTGCGGCCGGCGCAAGCCCGAACGACACGTTCGACACGCCGCACGTCAGCTGACATTGTGGAAGGTTGGCGGCGATGCGTCGCGTGCCTTCGATTGTCTCCAGGGCGCTGCGTCGGTCGGCCTCCATCCCCGTCGAGATCGGCAGCACGAGCGGGTCGAAGAAGAGGTCGTCCTCCGCCAAGCCGTGCAGGCGCGTCGCGCGCTCGTGCGCCCGCAGCGCGATCGCCAGTTTCCGATCGGCCGTGCGCGCCATCGCCGCTTCGCGGTCTTCGTCGATCGTGCCGATCACGAGCGCGCCCCCGTAGGTCCTCGCCAGTCTGCAGACCGCGTCGAACTTTTCCTCGCCGTCCTCGAAGTTCGCCGAGTTGATGATGCACGTCCCCGGCGCCCGCTTCAGCCCCGCCTCGATCGTCGCGATCTGCGTCGAGTCCAGCATCAACGGCGCGTCCACCTGCCGCACGACGCGACCGACGATCTCCCCCATGTCGCCGGCGTTGTCGCGACCGGCGTAGTCCACGTTCAGGTCCAGAACATGGCTGCCGTCACGCAACTGCGAACGCGCAAGCGATACGATGCCGTCCCAGTCCTCCGCTTCGAGAAGTTCCTTGAACCTGCGGCTGCCCGAAGCGTTCATCCGCTCGCCCACGATCAGAAACGACGTGTCCTGGCGGTGCTCGACCGGCGCGTACAGGCTTGTCGTCGCGGCACGCAGCGGCACGATCGTCCGCTCCGCCCGCGCCACGTCGCGCAGACCGCGCTCGTCGAGCGCGCGCACGAGAGCGCCGATGTGCTCCGGCGTCGTGCCGCAGCACCCGCCGACCAGCCGCACGCCGTCGCGCTCGACGAACCGCACCAGGTCCGCCGCGAACGGTTCCGGTCCGAGCGGGAACACGGCCCTGCCCTCGTGCAGCACCGGCAGACCCGCGTTCGGGACCACCGAAACGTGCCGCGGCCAATGCCGCGAGAGGTACTGCACGTGCTCGGCCATCTCCGTCGGCCCGGTCGCGCAGTTCAGGCCCAGCGACGCGATCGGGTACCGCGACAACGCGGCCGCCGCCGCCTCGATCGACGTGCCCAGCAGCATCGTGCCCGTCGTCTCGATCGTGACCGACACGAGGATCGGCA
This sequence comes from Phycisphaeraceae bacterium, assembly GCA_026128865.1. Taxonomy (GTDB): domain Bacteria; phylum Planctomycetota; class Phycisphaerae; order Phycisphaerales; family UBA1924; genus CAADGN01. The sequence goes on from JAHCJE010000016.1 coordinate 14,861, forward strand.
CGTCGTCCGTCGTGCGCCCCGCCTCCCTCAGCGCGCCCAGGCACGCGTTGATCGCGCACTTGATCTGCAGCAAATCCTGGCAGGTCTCGATCAGCAGCGCATCCACGCCCCCCGCGATCAGCCCCCGTGCCTGCCCGCCGTAACTGGCGAGCATGTCGTCCCAGCCGATCTGCCCGAGCGTAATCAGTTTCGTCCCCGGCCCGAGCGAGCCGACCACGAACCGCGGCCGGTCTTGCGTGCTGAACCGCTCGCACGCCTCGCGCGCCACCGCCGCCGCCAGCCGGTTCAACTCGAACGTCTCCGGGTCCAGCCCGAACTCCCCGAGCACGTGCCGCGCCCCGCCGAACGAGTCCGTCTCGACCGCGTCGCACCCGACGGCGAGGAACGACTCGTGGATCGAGCGGATCAACTCCGGCCGCGACCGCAGCAGCACCTCGGGGCAGTTCTCGCACCCGCAGTAGTCCTGCTCCACGTCCAGGTCGTGGGCGTGGATGGACGTGCCCATCGCACCGTCCAGCACGACGACTCGCTCGGCAAGGGCTTCGAGAAATCGGCTCGGCATCGGGGCTGCATCCTCATGTGGCGGACGACCGGCGGCCGCCGGACCGTCGGCGGGCCGGTCAGTATATCCATTCATGCGGATAGACGGATGAAGCACCAGGCCGGGGCACAAAATCGGCCGGGCACGCGGCCCGGCCGGGGATGCCTCACGCGGCTGTGGGGGAAGCCGAAGAGAGAGCCTACTTGCCCTTCTTCTTGTCCGCCCGGAAGTAGTTGCCCTGGAACTTCTTCTGGAACTTCTCCAGCCGCCCGGTCGCGTCCACGAACGTCTGCTTGCCCGTGAAGAACGGGTGCGACCCCGACCACACGTCGGCGTGAATCTCCGGTACCGTCGCCCCGACTTCCATCACAACCTCGCCGTTGTGGTAGACCTTGCAGTTGTAGAAGCCGGGGTGAATGTCCTTCTTCATCGAAACGCTCCGAAACAAGTCCCAGCGACCCGTCCTGCCCGGTCCGGCGACCCACCGCCCGACCCGCCGCACGACCGCAGGGGCCAAGTGTAGGCGAGCCGATCCCGCCCTCAATCCCCGCCATCGGAGCAGTCCCAGGATGCCCAACTCCCCATCCTCAGAGCGGGGCCTTGCAAGCCCCATCTACTCCGTCTTCTTTCTCACTCACGCCTCGCCCCTCACCACCCAAGCCCCCAGCCCGCCCACACTCTCCGCCCCACCCTCTGGACCTCCCTCTTTCCTTGACCGATGTGGAGGGTGTGCTAGCCTTGCCTGCCCCCGGCCGGACAAACCCTCAACCCCCCCATCACCCCCACCAAACAACCCCCGGCCCGAAGGCCGCACAACCCGATCCCCGATAGCTCAATGGTAGAGCGAGCGGCTGTTAACCGCTAGGTTCCTGGTTCGAGTCCAGGTCGGGGAGCTTCAAGGGCCGCGTCCAAGCGACGCGGCCCTGTTCGTTTACGGCTCGGGTAGCACGGGCCCCTCCGACACCGAGCCAGTTCCACGCGGGAATCCGCGAAGTTTAGCGGCCCACGGCAAGCCGAACCCCGTTCTCCGGTTTGCCACCTTCGCCAAGACCGCATCGTTGAACGCGGCTTCGGGTCGCGCGTGGCGCGCCAAACTCTCGACTCTCGGTCGAGAGCGGTCGAGCGGGTTTACAGGTTGGTTGCCGATAGCCCCGAACGTCCGAGCCGGTTCGCAACGCAGCCACGTCAGCGCACGGCCTGCTCGCCGGCGAGGATGCGATCGAGCCAGGCGATGTCCCAGATGCGGTCCGCGATCCGGCGGTAGAGCGCCTGCCGCTCGTCGAGGTCCGCCTTCTTGAACTGACCATGCGGCCGGAACGGAAGCTCCTGATCCCGGACGAAACGGACGAATCCGGGGTTGTGCTCGTAGGCCCGAGGATGCAGCGACTTGGCCAGGGCGTTTTGTCCAAAGTAGTGCTCGAGCTTGTCGGCATAGGGTCGATCCCCGTAGGAGGCGTTGAACGATTTGGGGAGCAGCAGGAGGCCGCCAAACCGGTTGCGGTAGTCTTCGAAGTCGGTCTTGTGCTGGAACTCGTCGCGGAAATCCTCCGGGTGGTTCGGCCAGATGTGCTCGACCTCGAAGCCCTTCTTGCCGCGAAGGGTGATGTACTCCGCGTAGCGAGACTGGCCGCCGCCGCTCACCTCGATGTAGTCCGCCATGCGAGCCAGGAGCCGCTTGATCGGCTTGTGGCTCCACTGGTTCAGGTAGAACCCATCGAACCCCGTGAGCCTCTCGGGCTGCTCTTCGAGCCGCTTGCGCAACGCCGCGGCGATCTCCTTCGGGCTGCCGCCCCGGATGTCGCGCACGACGGTAAAGACGTTGTACTGCAGCGAGTTGTAGTCGCAGTTACGGAAGTTGCACAGGCGACGCGAGAGATAGATGTCGGCGTACTTGGCAACCAGCCGCATTTTCAGCCGGATGACCTCGTCCGAATCGCTCCGGACCAGAGGGGCCAGAAGGAGCGTCGGTTGATGCGTGAACTGATGGGTGGCGTTATGGTAGACGTTTTCCAGCCCGGGCGTTGGCTGCATCTCCGCTCGGCGGATGACCATGTACCACTTCGCGTAGAAGGCCATCTCCGCCGTAATGAAATCCCGGTACGCGGGCGAGTGCGGCTGGCTGTTCTTCGCCAGGCCAACACGGTCTGCCTGCTCTCGCACCCAGCGGTGGAACTCCGTGCCGATCCGGTCCCACGCCTCGGGCCGGGCATCCTTCTTGCGGATGCGGATACTGTCGGCGTACTGGCTGCGGAGCCATGCCTTGAAGAAGTCGGAGTCGTACTCCTGGTTGTCGGGCGCCAGTGCCCGCATCTCGGCGAGCATCCGCTTCCACTCGGCGCTTGCAGCGTCGCGGGAACGGGTATCCGTGATGTTCGCCAGCAGGTACCCCTTGAGCATGTCCGTCGGCGACAGCGACAGGCCGCGGTCGTTCATGGTCTCGAAGATCGTATAGGCGACATCGTCGGAGTAGGCGGTGATCTCGACCAGGTGAACGTTCTTGGTGAGCCAATCCACGAGGTATGGAAGGGCGGCATCATCGATCTCGTCGGGCCAGAGCTCCTCAATCTCGTTGTACCGGGCCACAATGTTTCTCGATGACTCGGGCAGATCCTCGTCGTCGATGTCGGTTCCGTCGAACAACGCCTGCATGATGGCCCGCCGCTCCGGCACATCGACGTTGAACGACTTCTCGCCGTACTCCTCTGAGTAGATCATCTCCCCGACGCTGTTCTGCTGCTTTGCGGCCTGCTGCCGCTTCATCAAGAACAGCAGGAGGAGCGTGAGGGTCGTGAGGCGTTGCTGCCCATCAATTATGTAGTCGCGTCCATCCTTCTGGCTGACGATGATCGAGCCAAGGAAGTAGCGGTCGTACCCGGCGACGGCGCGGCGCTCGTGGCCTGGCTCGTAGCTGCGGAAGAAGACGTCGGTGAGGTCGCTGACCAGTTCCTCCAGCTGCTTGGTCTGCCACTTGTACTCGCGCTGGTAGTAGTCGATGTAGAACTTCCGGCCGAACAGGATCTCGCGGAGCGTCTTGCCCTTGCCGTCGATGCTCTTCCGCTGGATGGATTGGTCATTGCTCATCAGGTATCCCAGACAGATGGCGGAAAGGGGGCCAGGGAGCCGCAGGCATCCATCGAAGGCGGATGGTACAGGACCCCGGCCTCCTGGGCAGGAAGGGCCATGAACCCGTACCATGTCGTTTCCCGGATAGCCAGCAACCCTTCCCAATGCCGAACGAAGCCGACACCTGCCGCAAGTACGTCGTCCCCAAGCTTCAAACGGCTGGGTGGGACACGGAACCGCACAGGCTGAACGAGCAGGTCACGTTCACCGACGGGCGCATCATCGTCGCGGGCCGTCGCGGACGCCGGCGGCCGGGCAAGCGAGCCGATTACCTGCTCCGGTATCGCACCGACGTGTCGATCGGAGTGGTCGAGGCAAAGGCAAGCTATGCCACGCCGGGGCAGGGTTTGCAGCAGGCCAAGGAGTATGCCGAGATTCTCGGTCTCAAGTTCGCTTTCGCCACCAATGGACACGGAATCCTCGAGTTCGACTTCATCACCGGTCTCGAGCGCGAGATCGAGACGTTTCCAACGCCGGATGAGCTTTGGCAGCGGCTGACCGCTGGGGAGCAGCTCACGCCCGAAGCCGCTGCTCGAATTCTGACCCCTGCGAATCGCGTCAGCGGTCGTGTACCGCGCTACTACCAGGAGATCGCCATCAACCGGGCGATCCAGGGCGCCGTGCAGGGTCGGGATCGGATGCTTTTGACGATGGCAACCGGCACCGGCAAGACGGTCGTCGCCTTTCAGATCTGTTGGAAACTGTGGTCGTCGCGGTGGAACCGGACGGGCGATTTCCGCCGCCCGCGAATGCTGTTCTTGGCCGACCGCAGCGTGCTCGTCGACGATCCAATGGGCAAGGACTTTGCCCCGTTCGGCGACGCACGATGGAAGATCGAGAACGGTGAGGCGAGCCAAGGGCGCGAGATGTACTTCGCGCTCTATCAGGCTATCGCGGAGGACGAGCGACGCATCGGGCTCTACAAGTCCTACCCCCCCGACTTCTTCGACGTCATCGTGGTAGACGAGTGCCATCGCGGTAGCGCCGACGCGAATGGTAGTTGGCGCGAGATCCTGGAGCACTTCAGCGGCGCCTGCCAGATCGGAATGACCGCGACGCCCCGTCGCGATGACAACGCTGACACATACGACTACTTCGGCGATCCTATTTATACCTACAGCCTCCGCCAGGGCATCGAGGACGGCTTCCTCGCGCCCTACCGCGTCCACCGCGTTGTGACCACATGGGACGCAGCGGGCTGGCGTCCGTCGCAAGGCGAGCTCGATCGCTTTGGGCGTGAGGTTCCCGACGAGGAGTACCACACCAACGACTTCGAGCGCCGCGTAGCGCTTCGTGCCCGCACGGAGGCCGTCGCTAAGCACTTGACTGAGTATCTGAAGAAGACGAATCGCTACGCGAAGACCATCGTGTTCTGCGTGGACCAGAACCACGCGGACGAGATGCGGCGAGCCCTGAACAACGCCAATGCCGACCTCGTGCAGCAGCACCCCGACTACGTGTGCCGGGTCACGTCGGACGAGGGCGATACCGGCCGTACGCACCTGAGCAAGTTCCAGGACGTTGAGCGGGCAACGCCGGTGATTCTGACGACCTCTCAAATGTTGACGACAGGCGTGGATGCGCCGACAGTCCAGAATGTCGTGCTCGTGCGAGTGATCAACTCGATGACAGAGTTCAAACAGATCATCGGTCGCGGAACGCGGGTGCGCGACGACCACGACAAGCTGTTCTTCAGCATCCTGGACTACACGGGCTCCGCGACCCGGCTGTTTGCGGACCCTGGGTTTGATGGTGGCCCCGTGGTCGAAACCGAGCAGGCCATCAACCAGGATGGCGAGCCTACCGAGGAAGAGGTAGTCGTTACCCCTGAGGAGCCGCCACCGGATGACACGATCGTTGACGTGTTCCCGCCCGACGTAGACATCGACGGCGATGATGACGGCCCGAAGCGTGAGCGGTACTTTATCGACGGGGGGCAGGTCGAGATTGCAGCCCACCTCGTCTACGAACTCGATCCCGACGGCAACCAGCTTCGGGTCGTCCAGTTCACGGACTACACCGCCGACAAGGTTCGAACCCTGTTCCGCTCCGCTGGTGAGCTGCGGGCCGAGTGGGCCGACCCCGACAAGCGTCGTGAAGTGATCGACAAGCTCGAAGACCGCGGCATCCGCTTCGAGGACCTGGCGGAGTTCGCCAACCAGCCCGACGCGGACCCGCTGGACCTGCTGTGCTACCTCGCGTTCAACGCCCCTCTGCGCACGCGTCGCGAGCGCGCACGTCGCCTGCGGTCGGAGAAAAAGGACTTCTTCGAGCAATACGCCCCCGAGGCGAGGGCGATCCTCGACGAACTGCTGGACAAGTACACTGATCATGGACTCGCTGAGTTCTCGCTGCCCGAAGTGCTCAAGCTCCCGCCGATCAACGCGCACGGAAACACCCTTCAGATCGCCCGCCTGTTCGGCGGCGAAGACCGGCTCATGGACGCCGTCCGTGAGTTGCAGACCCTTCTCTATGCCGCGTAGCTGTCCTACAACCCGCCCCTGTCCCTCGTCTCCTCCCCCGCTCCTCCGACCTCACCGATGAACTGAACACCGCGATGGCAAAGAAGACTCGAAAGCCTGAATCAGCACCTGACGCCAGCGCGAGCGATCCGTCCGCAACGAAACGCGGCCGCAAGCCGAAGACCGCGACGACGCCGCCGACCACAGCCGAGCGATTGGGCAGCGTCGTGAAGTCCTGCCGCAAGATCATGCGGAAAGACAAGGGCCTCAACGGTGACCTCGATCGGTTGCCGATGCTCACCTGGATCATGTTCCTGAAGTTCCTCGACGACATGGAGCAGATCGAAGAATCCGACGCCAAGATGAAGAAGGCGCGGTACCACTCAGCCATCGAGTCTCCATACCGCTGGCGGGATTGGGCGGCGAAGGAGAACGGGATCACCGGCCCCGAGCTGCTGTCGTTCATCACGCAGGAGAAGACCAGGCGGCCCGACGGCACAGAGGGACCCGGACTCCTCAAGTACCTGGGCACGCTCCAGAACGGCAAAGGCAGCCGTCGGCAGGTCATCGGCACGGTGTTCGGCGGCGCGGACGGCACCGGCGGCGGCATCACCAGCCGGATGCAGTCTGGATACCTCCTCCGCGACGTGATCAATGCCGTCAACTCGATTAACTTCCTGCAGCAGGACGAACTGTTCACGCTTGGTTTCCTGTACGAGTCCATGCTGCGGGAGATGCGGGACGCCGCCGGGGACTCCGGCGAGTTCTACACGCCGCGACCCGTCGTGCGGTTCATGGTCGAGGCGGTGGACCCTCGCCTCGGCGAGGTCGTGCTCGACCCCGCGTGCGGCACCGGTGGGTTCTTGGTCGAGGCATTCAGCCACCTCCAGAAGCAGGCTAAGAGCGTTCAGCAGCGTGAAACCCTCCAGTCCACGTCGATCCGCGGCGGAGAGCCAAAGTCTCTGCCTTACCTGCTCTGCCAGATGAACCTGTTGCTCCACGGCGTCGAGCGCCCACAGATCGACCCAGCCAACTCCCTCGACGTGAAGGTCACAGAGCTCGGCGACAGGGACCGCGTTGATGTCATCCTCACCAATCCGCCGTTCGGCGGCGAAGAGGAACGCGGCATCCTCTCGAACTTCCCTGCGGACATGCAGACGACCGAGACCGCGATGCTGTTCCTGCAGCTCATCATGAGGAAGTTGCGGCGCGCGCCCAAGCCCGGGCGGGCGGCGGTCATCGTCCCCAACGGCACGCTCTTCGGCGACGGCGTGTGCGCGAAGATCAAGGAAGACCTGATCCTCAACTACAACCTGCACACGGTGGTGCGTCTGCCGCAGGGTGTCTTTGAGCCGTACACACCCATCCCCACCAACGTGCTCTTCTTCGAGGCGGGGGAGCCGACGCGGACGATTTGGTACTACGAGCTCGCGCTGCCCGAGGGCCGCAAGAAGTACACCAAGACGCAGCCCATGCAATTCGAGGAGTTCGCGGCGTGTCTGAAGTGGTTCAAGCAGGCCAGGCGGACGGAGTCGACCACAGCGGAGAACGGCAAGGGCTGGGCGTGGAAGGTGGACATGGCGGCGAAGGTGGCGGAGGCGAAGAAGAAGGCCGCTCCGCACTGGAAGGAAGCCGATGCCGCCCGCGAGCGCGCGAGCCTGTGCGAGAAACAGGCCCGCGAGGCGGCGGCCGACGCTGTCGCACTTCGAAAGACTGGCGGCGCTTCATCCGCGGTCGATGCACTGTGGGATCGGGAGAAGGCCCTGAAGGACAAGGCCAAGGCCGAACTGGCGACGGCGAAAGCTGAGCAGGAGGCGGGCGACGCGATCTATTGGCCGATCTTCAACCTGGACATCAAGAACCCGTTCAGCGCGGAGGCGCTGGAGCACCTGCCGCCAGAGACGCTGGCCGACAGCATCGCGCAGAAGTCCATGCGAATCTCCGCGATCATGGATGAAGTGAAGGGGATTCTCGGTATCTCGTCCGACACTGCTGCTGGCCTCGCGACGGCGGGGGCGAGTACATGAGTGACGCTGGGCCACAGACGCCGCTTGGCGAGTGCATTCGGCATCGCTCCGAGATCATCCGGCTCGATGATCGAGAGACCTACCTGCGCTGCCGTGTTCAGTTGAACGGCCGTGGCGTCGTTCTGCGCGATCGCGTCCTCGGGGTGGACGTCAAGACGAAGGAGCAACAGGTCTGTCGTGCTGGCGAGTTGCTGGTAGCCGAGATCGACGCGAAGATGGGCGGCGTCGGGATCGTGCCCGACGACTTGGCAGGCGCGATCGTGAGCAGCCACTACTTTTTGTTTCAAATAGATGAGTCGAAGTTGCGGCGCAAGTTTCTGGACTACTACCTGCGCACTCCAGACTTCCAGACGCAGGTGAAGGCACGCGGGTCGACCAACTACTCTGCGATCAGACCATACCATGTCCTCGCGTACACGATACCGCTGCCGTTGCCCGACGAGCAGGACCGAATCGTGGTGACGCTGGATGCCGCCGCGGCGCGCGTGGCCGAAGCAACGCGGTTGTGCCGCGAGATCGACGAGGAGGCGGACGCACTCTGCCGATCGATCCTCTCAGATCCGCGACATCCCACCACGCCCACCCCGATGCGCGAGCTTGTGACCCTGCGTTCGCCTGACGTTGATGTCAAAGCCGCAGAGTCGTACCACTTCGCGGGCATTTACTGCTTCGGGAAGGGCATGTTTCGCGGGCAGACGCGGCTCGGTGCGGAGTTCTCATACGACACGCTCTCTCGTGTCCGCGCCGGCGACTTCACCTATCCGAAGTTGATGGCGTGGGAGGGTGCCCTGTGCGTTATCCCGCCAGAGTGCGATGGCCTCTACGTCTCCACCGAGTATCCGGTGTTCGAGATCAACACGGACCGCGTGCTGCCAGACGTGCTCGACGTGTACTTCCGGTCACCCGAAGTCTGGCCAAAGTTGTCCGGGACGAGCAAGGGCACCAACGTCCGGCGTCGCCGTCTGAATCCACAGCAGTTTCTGAACTACGTCATGCCGCTGCCCGAGCGGGAGGTCCAGGAGCGTGTGGCGGAAGTGCGGGCGAAACTCACGGGCATCAAGGCTCAGCACCCGGGTCTCGTCACGGAGCTCGAAGCCCTCATGCCCGCGATCCTCGACCGCGCCTTCAAGGGGGAGTTGGGCGGAGCCGCTCTGTCCGCCGCGTCAGCCCTGTCAGCGGGCACGGCGCCCATGATCGCTGGCAGGGTCGGTCCGTCTCGTGACGTGGCTGCCCCGTCAGATGGCGCGGTAGCGGAGCACGCGAGCGCGGAATCTGGGAAGGTGCAAATGGGAGGTGCTAGCGGCCAGACCTGGAACATCCCCGAGATCGCGGCGATTCAGGCCGAGTTGGTCCGTCGCAATGGCGGCAGCCCCACGCTTGGTCGGAAGAAGATCTCGAAGGGTGCATATCTCGCAGCCGCCTTGCTGGGCGCGAAGCAGAACCCGCCCCCGCTCCGCAAGGCTGCCGGGCCGTTCAACACTCAAGGGCAGAACGAAGTTGAGGCGTATGCCACGCAAGCGGGCTGGTTCCGCGACTCCGGGTTGGCATCGGGGCAGCGATCTTCTTCGCGGTATCGCGCCGGCGACCGCATCACGGAGGCCGCCGCGAAGGCGAAGGGGCTGGTCGCGGCTCGGGCCGTGGAATTCGAGCGGTTTATGAGCATGTTCGTCAACTGGGACTCCGACACGGCCGAACTGCACGCGACGGCGCACGCCGCGTGGAATGGTCTGATCGCAGCAGGCAAGCCCGTGACCGAGGCCGCCATCATCGAGACCTTCTTTGAGTGGAGCGAGGAGAAAGCCAAGTTCAAGGCGGCGCAGATCCGCTCTGCACTGGCGACGCTGAGATCCCTCGGCATGGAACCAGATGGTCGTGGGCCCGTGGTGTCCGGGGTGGGCGAGTCGAACCTGTTCAGCGGTACGAGTCGATGAATCATGCGCTTCTACGTCGTTCCATATCGCCAGTCGATCCCGTCGAACGCCAAGTTCCCGTGCGTTCAGCTCACGCGTGACAGTTGGAACGACTTCGGGTACGTCACGCTCTTCACGATGACGTATCACGCCACCAAGAAGAAATCGGTGGAGGTTGGTTCGGTCAAGATCCTCCGTCGCGGCGAATCTTCTCCCAAACTGGAAAGCCCGTTCAACGAGGTGCCTGATGACTGCTGCTCGCTCGGGCAGAGTCTGGATTACTACAAGACGTTGAGCACGATCCCGCAGGACCGGAGAACGGCGATTCTGCGCGGTCTGCGCGACGTCGTGCACGATCCGGCGCTCGTGCCGCTGTTCGAGTCTGACGGGGGTTGGAAGACATCTCTGCTGCGCTTCAGCGAAGCGGAGCTGGCACTGAAGGATGGGCGCGCCGCCCTGGACGCCAACGAGGTCCAGGAGCAGCCCATCTTGTTCACGTTTCAGGCGGTGCTTAAAGGGGCCAGTGCGCCCTTCGTGACCACCTTTCGCTTCAGCGATACCCCGACCGTCCCGAGCCGGATCATGGCCCTCGTCGGGAAGAACGGCGCGGGCAAGACCTGGTTTCTGTCGCGCTTGGCGGCGGCGGTCAGCGGCGATGACCCCGAGGACACCACATTTGCCGAGCAGCGTCCCCCGTTTAGCCGCGCGATCGCTGTCTCTTACAGCGCACTGGACCGGTTCCGTCGGCCAGGAAAGGGGCGGACCGACCGGACGTTCAGCTACCACTACTGCGGCATCTACGACGACACCGGTCGGATAGCCCCGCGGGCGCAGATGTTCCGCAAGATGCGGGCGGCCTTCGAGACTGTGAGGAAGGCGGGGCACGAAGACATATGGAGCGAGGTGCTTGCAGACGTCCTCGATGACGGCGCCTTCACGCTCGTCTCCGATTACCTCAGGGCTGGCGGGGACGATCCGAAGCCCAAGGCTCCGCCGCTGAGTTCCGGCCAGCTTGTGCTCGCCTCGACATTGACGGGTGTCATCGCGGTGATTGAGCCCGCATCCCTGCTCTTGTACGATGAGCCGGAGCTTCACCTTCACCCGAATGCGATCGCGGGGCTGATGAGAGCGATCGAACGCCTGCTCTCGCATTTTCGGTCGTATGCGGTGATCGCCACGCATTCCCCGATGATCCTGCAGCAGGTGCCATCACGGTACGTCCGCGTCTTCACGCGGCTTGATCGGATGACGACAATTGAGCCGCTCGGGATTGAGTCATTCGGCCAGAACCTGACCGTGCTGACCGAGCAGATCTTCAAAGCGGGCGACACGCCGAGCCGGTTTCGTGACTGGTCTCGACGGGTGTCCCCGGGGCGAACGCTGGAAGAGATTCAGGCGGGCTTCGAGTACCCGCTCAGCTTCGAGGCGAAGATGTTCCTGCGCGCAGATCGGGGGCAGGTCTGATGCCCCGGCTGGTTCCAGTGGAGATTGGTGAGGCGACTCACCTCAACGCGATCATCGAGGGCAAGCGAGCCCCAGCGCGACCCCGACTGCGGGTGCTAAAGCCGGCCTTGGAGACTCGCTACATCGAGTACGCTGGCACGACCACAGCGTTTCACTCGCTCGCAGCAAGCACGCTCGTGGGTACAGACGCTGAGTATTGCGTCGGGTGCTACAACCTTGACCGACCGACTGTCGCCGCCCTCAAGCGGGCAGTCCTCGACGCGAGGCCGCCCAACCGCAACTACCTATGCCAGTGGTGTCTCATCGAGCCGTGGGGCGAAATGGACCACTACGTCCCGAAGGAGTCGTTTCCCGAGTTTGCGGTCATGGCGAGAAACCTCGCTCCCTGCTGCTCCAAGTGCAACAAGGCGAAGGGCGACTACTGGCCACCAGTCGGTGTCGTGCCCGAAGTGCTGAACCTCTACTACTCGTCGCTGCTCGACCGGGACCATCTCTCGGCAGCTGTGACGCATGCCCCCGGTGGTGCGTCCGCGATCCAGTTTGCAATCCGGCGTGATGTCGGGCTGACGCCCGCAGAGATTGCCACTCTGGAGGTCCATTACGCCCGACTTCGGCTGATGCCACGGCTGCAGGATGCTGGCATCAGTGCTTTGTCGCGGTTCCGTCACAGTCTTCGCGCTCACGGGGTGACCAGGGCGAATGCGGTCCAGTATCTCGTCGATGAGGCTGTCGGGTTGGCGACTGCCTTTGGTGCCAATCACTATGAAGCACTGACAGCGACGGCGCTGGCGGCGGCTCCCGCGGCACTAGATGACTACCTGGCATGAGCGTCGCACTCCGCAGCGGGCTGCCGATATTGGGCGCGACAAACCCCGCTGGTTAGCAGAGGGGTATGGGCGAGGGCTGCGTCCCTCGCCACATGCCACGACACGAAGCGCAGAACATCCCGACGACGGCGGGCTTGCTATGCCTGCCTGCCCGCGCTATCGAACTCTTGGCCGCCGCCACGGCCCGGCTGATTGATGCGAGCGCCAACGATTCTGGCGTCATCATCGAACATGCCGGTTCCTCTGAGGCGGGACTTGAACTCGCGGAGCATGCCGCCCTCAGTGTGCCTACGGGTGAACGCCCCCGTCCCGAACCGGAGAATCCGGGACGATGCGGCCCGAAGGAGCCTGAAGGACGATGAAGACCGCCGCAACCAGATTCCTCCAGCAACAGATCGACGAGCTCCGCCACATGCCGGTGTCGCGGCTGCGCGAGCGCTACGCCCAGGTCTTTGGCGAGCCGACGGCCTCCGGGAACCGCCAGTGGCTCTATCGACGGGTCGCTTGGCGCATCCAATCCCTCGCGGAGGGAAACCTTTCCGAACGGGCGCGGCGTCGGGCCGCGGAGTTGGCCCGGGACGTCGACGTCCGGGTCCGACCGCCTGGGGAACGGGAGGCTGAAAGCGTCCGCGCCGGCGCGCGGCTTATGACCATCACCGGGCGGCTGGCGTCGGCGGGAACCGACCGTTTGCCCGCGCCCGGCAGCGTGCTGCGACGCACGTTCAAAGGCGCTGAGCACGAGGTCACGGTGCTGCCACACGGCTTCGAGTACGAAGGGAAGACCTACCGCTCCCTGTCGGCGGTCGCGACAGCGATCACCGGGTCTCACTGGAACGGGTTCCTGTTCTTCGGGCTGACCAAGAAGGGGACCGCATGAGCGCTACCGCCACCAAGCGTTCCGCCGCGTTGGGAAGCTCCTCGCCCAAGTCGGGCTCGCGCACCATCCGCTGCGCCATCTACACGCGCAAGAGCACCGAGGAGGGCCTCAACCAGGAGTTCAACAGCCTGGACGCCCAGCGCGAAAGCGCCATCGCATACATCGCCAGCCAGAAGAACGAGGGGTGGCTGTGCCTCTCCGACAAGTACGACGACGGCGGATTCACCGGAGGAAACATCGAGCGTCCTGCGCTCAAGCGGCTGATGGCGGACATCGAAGCGGGAAAGGTCGACTGCGTGGTGGTCTACAAGGTGGACCGGCTCAGCCGGTCGCTGATGGACTTCGCGCGGCTGATGGGGCTCTTCGACCGCAAGGGCGTGTCGTTCGTCTCCGTTACGCAGCAGTTCAACACGACCCACTCGATGGGCCGCCTGACGCTGAATATCCTGCTGTCGTTCGCGCAGTTCGAGCGGGAGATCATCTCCGAGCGCACGCGCGACAAGATCGCCTCCGCCCGCCGCAAGGGCAAGTACCAGCACGGCAAACCGATCTTGGGGTATGACTTCGTGCCCGCGCCGGCTCCATTCACGGGTCGGCGGCTGGTCGTCAACAAAGGGGAGGCGGAGCGGATTCGTCGGATCTTCGAGTTGTACCTCGAACTGCGGAGCATCATGCACGTTGCCGACGAGTGCAACAGCCGCGGGTGGACAACGAAGTCGTGGACGACCACCGCCGGACGCACGGTCGGCAACCGGGAGTTCGACAAGACCATCATCTCGCGACTGCTCCGCAACCCGCTGTACGTGGGGAAAGTGCCGCACAACGGGGCGGTCTACGACGGCGAACACGAAGCGATCATCGACGAAGATCTCTTCCGCCGGGTCCACGCTCAACTCAAACTCGCCGGCGACCGCGGCGGGGCGAACGTCAAGAACTCGACGGGAGCGCTCCTTGGCGGGCTGGTCCGGTGCAAGGGGTGCGGTTGCGCGATGTCCCCCAGCAGCGCCTCGAAGACAAAATCCGACGGGACGCGCTCCCGATACCGCTACTACGTCTGCTCCAACGCGGTGAAACGCGGACGGCAGCACTGCGCGGCCCCTTCCCTGCCCGGGCCGGCGCTCGAATCGTTCGTTGTTGACCAGGTGAAGGCCATTCTGGCCGAGTCGCCGCAGATGGAGGCGGTCGTGGCCCGTGCGATCGACCTCCTCCGGGACGCGGCCAGCGCTCGACTCGCGGAGCAGACGCGGCTTCGTACCGTGCTTGAACGACTATCCGGTGAAGAGCCCACGGCCGCCACACGCCGCGAGATCGAGCGTGTGCGGCGAACGCTCGCCGCGGTTTCCGCGCAGGTGGCGGCGGACGCGGATCGCCTCATCGACGAGGACGAGGTGGCCGGTGCGGTGGAGGCCTTCGACGGGGTCTGGAACGCGATGACGCAGGCCGAACGCGCCGAGTTCCTGCACGTCGTGCTCGCGTCCGTTGAATATGACGGCCAGACGCAGGACGTCTCGATCACCTTCAACCCTGAACGCGAGCCAGCGGAGACAGCCAGCGAATGACTTCGCCCTCCAACCAGACAGGCCGCGCTACGGGTCCCGTCCCGATCAGAACGACGGCGAGGTTCATCGTGCCCGGACGTAAACGAGCGCCTACCGAGGATGCGCAGCAGACAGTATCACCCGGTCGGGTGCCCCGGGTCGCGAGGTTGATGGCGCTGGCGATTCGGTTCGATGCCCTGGTTCGGGAGGGGGCGGTGAGCACGCAGGGCGATCTGGCTGCGGTGGGCCACGTGACCCGAGCCCGCGTCACGCAGATCATGAATCTCCTGCACCTCGCGCCAGACCTACAGGAAGCCATCCTCTTTATGCCTCCGGTCGCGCGGGGCCGAGACCCGGTGACTGAGCATGAACTGCGGCCGATCGCGGCTGAGGTCGATTGGAACCGTCAGCGCCACTTGTGGCGATGTGCTTATCAGACGCTCGGCGGCGAAACACCTCACCTTGCGGCCAATCCCGGGTGAAGATGCGCCTCCTGGCGGTCGATGCCAATAACAGCGACCAGACGCCAGCGCGGGCGTGTTTCCCGAGACGGCGGTCGTTGAGGCCGACCGCATGGGACACACACGACTCGGATATCTTCCCAGATCGCGGAAGTGGAAAGAGGTGATCGGCCTCATCGCCGCGGGTGCCGGCGCTGACCAGATCGCCAACGCCATCATCCGCGCGGCCGAATCCGGCCTCATGGCCGCGGCTCACCACACGGGGCTTGTTGAGGCGTTCTGGTCGTTGACGCAGCTCACCCAGGCGGCCCGGGAGCAGGACTTTGCCGCCGGGCTGCGCGCGCGGGGGTTCAACGTTCCTGACAGCCCCAGCCTCCCGGCAATCTTGAGCGCGGTCTCGCAGAACATCGACAAGGCGATGCCCAACAACAAGGGCCGGACTGACCTGGGCGAGATGGCGCAGAGCGCCGCGATCGAGGTCACCAACCAACTCGTGACGGGAAAGGCGTCGTCCCTCTTCGGGGCTACTGCCCAGGATGTCCAGCGGGCGTTCCGCGACCTCGGCACTGAGAAGAACTTCGGCGAGCTCGGAAAGCAGTTCTTCGGGCAGCTGACCAACAAGGTGCTCCAGTTCTACGCGAGCCGGGAGTGCGCCAACCATGTGGGCCAAGGGCAACGCTTCGCCAACCTCGCCGCAAAGGCGGCGTTCGACGACGCGATGGGCCTCCACTGCCGGCAGGCCGCCGTGATCGTGCAGAAGTTCGCGGGGGATTGGCAGTCGAAGCAGAACTGGCAGAACAAGGACACCGGCGGGATCACCCGCAAGCACGCCGAGGGGTTCGCCCACCAGGCCATGAAGAAGATGGTGGCCGAGCTCAAGGAGGGGAACAAGTGAACCCTCCCGAGATGCTCTTCGCCTGCAACGAGGCCGCCTCCTCCCACCCAGGCACCGCCGCCGGCGTCTCCAAGCTCCGCACTGCGGGGCCGGGGAAGAACGTCACGGTCGAGATCAACGACCTCGGCAAACAGCTCAACCAGAACATCGCACCTGCCCTCGTCGATCTCGTTGAAATCGCCGCGCTTGTGTTCGTAGCCGATCAAATGCAGCGGCGCGGCGAGGACGATGTCGAGTCGATGGGTGCGTTCTGGCGTCGACGCATGCGTTTCGAGATTCCCGTCCGCGTTCCGGCGCTCTGGCGTTCCTCCGAGGTCGGCGACGCCCTGCAGGAGTTGCTGAGCTTTCTCTCAGAGGACGAATACGAGTTCACGTTCTCCCAGTACAAGCACCCACCCACGCTGGACGCGTACCTGAACTTCGGCTCCCTCATCGCGGCCGAGCCTGCAGAGTCAGCGGTGCTGTTCTCGGGCGGATTAGACTCACTTGGTGGCACGCTCGAAGAGGTCGTCCGAGACAAGCGATCCACGCTGTTGGTCACACACGCGTCCGCAGCCACGAAGCGAGAGCGGCACAAGACGCTGCGAAGCATGATCACCAGTGCCGCGCCGGGCCCTAAGCCCCAGTTCATCAGGATTCGCGCCGACAAGAAGCACCGTTCCGAGCGGGAGTACACGCAGCGGGCGCGATCATTCCTCTACGCGTCGTTCGCCGTGGCGGTGGCCCGCATGGCTGGGCTTGACGCGATCCGTTTCTACGAGAACGGCGTCGTGAGCCTGAATCTGCCCCTTTCGCCCCAAGTTGTCGGCTCGCGCGCTACCCGCACGACGCATCCGAGGGTGCTTGCGTGCATGCAGAGGTTCTTCTCGCTCATCACGGGGACATCGTTCAAGGTGGACAATAGGTTCCTTTGGAAGACCAAGGGCGAAGTCGTCGGCGACATCATCAAGCTCGGCCACGGGCCGATGATCGATTATTCCACTAGCTGCACACACACCCGCAAGTACCGCACGGACAAGCCCCACTGTGGCGAGTGTTCTCAGTGCATCGATCGCCGATTCGCGGTCCTATCCAGTGGAGCGGAGCAGTTCGAGCCCGCGGACCGCTATCGCCATCAACTGCTGACCGACGCTCGCGGTGAAGGCGAGTCGCGGATCATGCTGGCATCGTATCTGGAGACGGCTCAGCAGGTCGCGGACATGGACATCACCACGTTCTATAACCGGTATGGCGAGGCTGTCCGCGCGTTTCCCCATATCGATCTGCCCGCCGATGAGGCGGCGAAGAGGATCTTCGACCTCTATCAGCGCCACGGGAAGCAGGTCATGTCGGCGATCGAGGTAGCCGGGAAGGCGCATATGTCCGAGATCCGCAGGCGAGCCCTTCCCGAAACCTGCACGCTGCGTCTCGTTCATGATCCGAATCCGAACACTACGGTCGCGAGCGCACCGCCAATCTTGGGTGCAGCCGAACCGCCGCCGCCGTCGCATCAACTCGTGCAGGAGGGCCAGGGCTGGCTGCTTCGCTTTGACAGCATCGACAAGCGCTTCGAGCTGAGCGTCGGCATGATCTACCTGCAGGCGATGCTCTCTCGACCCAACAAGCGCTTCACCGTGGCGGAGCTCTACGCCATCGCTCGTCCGCACATGAAGGACATACCGAGCGCGCGGTCGGAAGCCACGCTGGATGCGAAGGGAGCGCGTTTGATCTGGGTGAGGATTACCGAGCTCAATGACGAGATCGCCGCAGCCGTGAAGGCCGGGGATACCACCGCCCAGAAGGTTGCCGAGAACGAGAAGGAACGCCTCGTCGTGTACCTGCGCGAGCACAACTTCGCAGGTCGCATGAAGGTGGAGAGCGCCGACCACAAGCGGTTGCGGGACCGCGTCCGCAATCGGGTGAATGACTCGATCGAGATCATCAAGAAGTACCACGCCGTCGCCGGCGCCCACATCGACGGTGCCATATCTCGTGGCTCCGTCATGGTTTACGCGCCAGTGGACGTACCGCCGTGGGAGTTCTGAGCCCGCTACGCCGAATGTAGCGGCCCGCTACGCCGCGTGTAGCCCCGGACGTGCCGGAGCGGCTGCCCGGCAGGACGTCCTCCACGTTCCCTGATCCACATCTCGCACCGAGCTGCTGCCGGGCCCTGCGGGCGATGTCTGGCACGAGGAGGCGTCATGCCTTCGATCGCAGCAGACCGGGCGCTGACGTGCGCCGATCGTAGCGGCTCCGCCGCTTTCCCTCCCCTCACCCTCCGGCAGATGAAGTTCCGTACCGAGCGGCTCGGACGCCTCTACACGCTCGCTCCTGATCAGGTCGCAGATCTGTGGCAGGAGTTGGCGGCCGAGATCGTGCGCGCGCTGCGCCGGTTCGATCCGACGATCGCCTCGCGGACGACGTTCATGAAGGGTGTCATGAACCTCTGGTACCGACAGAAGTGCAAGCAACTCCGCCGCGAGGCGGCAGTGCGCGATCGCCTCGTGCCGTTGCCGACCCTTGGCACTGAAGGCATGGCTTTCGCCGACCGCCACCACGGTGGCGTGAGCGAAGTGGATGCACG
Organism: Phycisphaeraceae bacterium; assembly: GCA_026128865.1. Lineage (GTDB taxonomy): Bacteria > Planctomycetota > Phycisphaerae > Phycisphaerales > UBA1924 > CAADGN01. Next base: position 33,549 of record JAHCJE010000016.1, read on the forward strand.
CCTCGATCTCGCCGACCGGATCGCGGACCTGCCGGAGGACCTGTTCGCGCTCGCCCGTGATCTGCTCGCGGGCAAGTCGGTCCCAGAGATCGCCGCCGAGCGCGGCGTCCACCGGGGGACGGTGAACCGCTTGGTCCTGCGGCTGCGCATCCACCTGGTCGATCTCGATCCGGCCGCCAACTAACGCGCGACAAGTGGCGGGCGCGGGCAGAGGGGTATTGGCGTGCCCCCTGCCCGCAGCCCGCGCACGGAACCGCCCGGCCCCGCCGACGAGAGCCTGCCGCTCGTCCGGTTGGGGCAGGGCGATTTCACCCGCGACCTTCGGGCCCAGGACCTCGATCCCCATCACCCCAAGAACGGAGCCACCATGTCCCTGCTCGACTCGGTGATCACGACCACGACGCCCTCGCCGCCCAAGATCCTCGTCTACGGCACCCCGGGCGTCGGGAAGACCACGTTCGCCGCCAGCGCCGGCGCGCTGCTCCTGGACTGCGAGAACGGCGCCGGCGCGGTGCCAGGGCTCACGCGCACTCCGTTCCTCAAGAGCTGGCCCGAGGTTCAGGCCTGGCTCGCCGAGATCGAGGCCCATCCGCCCGAGGGACTTGGGGCTGTGGCGATCGACACGCTCGACTGGCTCGTGCAGCGCATCGTCGAGTACGTCGTGATGGACCTCGACAAGAAGAGCAAGGGCGAGGTCACCAACACGCTCTCGTCGGCGCACGGCGGGTACTTCAAGGCCCGCGAGATCGTCAACAACATTGTGAGCCGCGACCTGCTCCCGCTGTTCAACGCGATCACCGACCGGGGTATCGCCGTCATCCTGCTGGCGCACGCGGCCAACACCAAGATCACCACGCCCGAGGGGTACGACGTGCGCCTTGCCGCGCCGGACATTCCGCAATGGATCGCCCCCACGTTCGTCGAGTGGGCCGACGCCGTGCTCTTCGCGTCGCGCGAGACGACGGGCGAGCGCGTGCTCACGACCGAGGGAACGAGCAACGTCACCGCCAAGAACCGCTACGGCCTGCCGCCCAAGGTGGGCCTGTCCTGGAAGGACCTGTCGGACGCGATCCAGAACGGTCTGGAGCGCCAGTCGGCTGGTCGCTGATTCCAATCCCCATCACCGCACCACCCATTCGCTCATGAAGGAGTCCGCTCAATGGCCAGCCTGAACAACTTCGACGCCAACCAGGTCGATCCGTCCGTCGCGCTCGACCCGCTCCCCGCGGGCAAGTACATCGCCGTCGTCTCGGAGTCCGAGCTCAAGCCGACGAAGGCCGGCGGGGGCAAGTACCTGCAGCTCACGTTCCAGATCATCGAGGGCGAGCACAAGGGCCGCCTGGCGTGGGCCCGGCTGAACCTCGAGAACAAGAGCGAGATGACGGTGAAGATCGCCCGCGGCGAACTCTCCGCGATCTGCCGCGCCGTCGGCGTGATGCAGCCGCGTGACTCGGTCGAACTCCACAACGTGCCGCTGGAGATCAACGTCGGGCTGAAGAAGCGAGACGACAACGGCGAGTTTACCAACGTTATCAAGGGCTACGCCAAGAAGGGCGGCACCGTGGCGTTGACGGCACCGCGTCCCGCCGCGGGCGCGGGCCCAGGGAGCACGCCGCCCTGGAAACGCTGACTCCATCCGGT